>NZ_JBGOOV010000008.1:0-177159 GCF_041439795.1 Shewanella sp. 5S214 | reverse complement strand
AAGTCTTTGTACATATTACTATGAACATTCATCGTTGCATTGAGTTTAAATTTTTGATTGCCAACATTCCGAAGAACAGAAGACAATTTCGAATAACTCAATACCTGTGAATGTCCACACAGATTTCTTGTTTAGATTGTTAAAGAACGTGATGTCGATTTTTCAGACATCGCCGTAAGACGCTAGGTCGTTGGCTTGGGGTGCGTATTCTACGCTTTCCCGTGTCGGCGTCAAGTGTTTTTTTCAAACTTTCTTTTCGCCTTGAATCCAGTGTTTTGAAGCACTTAATTCAACCTAACTCGGTAACCGCTTTCGCTATCTGCCGTGTCAGTGGATGCGCATTATAGGCACCACAAGATTTTGTGCAAGGCCTTTTTAAACGTTTTTAGCAAAACAGCATTCAACCGAACACTATTCAAACAACACAGTACTAAAATCATTCAATGAGGTTTATTTTTATGCAAAATAGCTATTGGTAACTGGAACCTTGCAATCACCCAGATCCCCTTTTAATACCAATAGGGATAAAAACTATAGTACAAACTTTAAGGATTGGTCAAAAAAGACATCATTTTATTAAGTTTTGCGAGAAAATGTTAGCTGGCTTTACTCTTTATACCTATTAGCAATAACGGTGAACCCTGTTGATAAGCACTATGCTAATAATTGAGTGTATTTTAAGTTTCACTTTTCTTATTTGCATTATGGCTATTACCACCTGCGTGAGTGATGTCATTAGACGAATCTGGAATTGGGGTTTGTTGTAGGTCTGGTGCGATCGGCTCATCACCAACCATGTGCGCTACTTTTAACTTCTTTATGGTGTTAATAGTAATCACAGGACCAGATAGTGCATATATATAGAAACCAAGGCAAAGGATAATAGCAGGTTCAACAGAGATAATGACGAATACCCCCACCAGCAATAACATCACGACAAAATTCACTTTTCCTCGCCAATCAACTTCCTTAAACGAGTGATAGCGAAAATTACTGACCATGAGCAGTCCAGTCATTGTCGTTATTAATGCCGCAAGATAATTTATGTCTGTAGGATCGAGCTTATATTCGGATCCACTCCAAATACTGCCAGCAATTAATGCCGCAGCAGCTGGACTGGCAAGGCCTTGAAAAAATCGTTTGTCAGCAACACCAACCTGAGTATTAAATCGAGCTAATCTTAATGCTGCGCATGCACAATAGATAAATGCCGCTAACCAACCTATTTTACCTAAATCCTGTAAAGCCCAGTTGTAGACAAGAATAGCTGGAGCCATGCCAAATGAGACCATATCGGCCAAGCTATCATATTCAGCACCAAAATCACTTTGAGTATTTGTTAGCCTGGCAACCCTGCCATCAAGTCCGTCACAAATCATGGCAATAAAGATAGCAATAGCAGCAGACTCGAAGTGACCATTCATAGATGAAATGACAGCATAGAAACCGGAAAACAATCCAGCTGTGGTAAATAAGTTAGGTAATAAGTAAATACCTTTATTTTTTACTGGGTGATTGGGTGAATTTTGCATACACTTTATACACTATCGTTTCAAATGTTGGATTTATACTCAAAGATAGCATATTTTTGAAACGTTCAAGCATAACGTCAATTAGCTCTAGGATACTCAAATGGGAATTATGCGTTTAGTTATCAGTTTAGCCGCTTTAGCATTTAGCACATCCTTATTTGCAGGGACTATTTACACTTGGGTAGATGATGCTGGAGTTGTACATTACAGTCAGCAACAACCTTCAAATGTAGATGCTCGCAAAATTTATACCGAAGATATGGAACCCGCAAAAATTGGCACTTATGTGCCCCAAAAAAAATCTTCTACTAAGGTTGAGACTGAACTAGAGAAATCGGCAAAAATTATTAACGAAAAAGATAAGCAACAAGCCAAAGATATCTGTGAAAATGCTAAACATAGCCTCAGTGTGTTACAAACTCACAGCAAATTAAATCAACAAAATAAAGACACTGGTGAGACTGTTGCGATGACGGAAGAGCAAAGACAAGCTGCAATAGCCGAAAATACCGAGCGAGTCAGCTTATTTTGTCAGAGTAAATAATCGAAAAAGGGAGCAAATGCTCCCTTTATTATAACCACTTTAGATGTTCAGGTTAGCGAGTCTTATTGAATGAAGGCTAGCTTGCCATCTTCCACAACGACTTTAATCATTTTACCTGGTAGTAATTGGCCGCGAAGTAGTTTTTGCGCTAAAGGATTTTCTACTTCTTGTTGCAATGCTCGTTTTAATGGCCTTGCACCATATACAGGATCAAATCCAGCTTCAGCAATTAAAGATAATGCGTCATCAGATAACTCTATATCGAACTCTTTTTCAATCAAACGCTTGCGCAGTAACTCGAATTGAATACTGGCAATGTGTTTAATGTTTTCTGCATCTAAGGGATGGAATACCACAGACTCATCGATGCGATTTAAAAACTCTGGACGAAAACTCTGCATCACCACATTCATGACTCCCGCTTTCATATCCTCATAACTTGTATGACCAAAGCCCTCTTGGATAATATCTGAACCGAGATTTGAGGTCATAATGATAACAGTGTTTTTAAAGTCAACCGTTCTGCCTTGGCCGTCGGTTAACCGACCATCATCTAAGACTTGCAGTAATACATTAAATACGTCTGGATGTGCTTTCTCAACTTCATCTAACAAAATGACTGAGTAAGGTTTACGTCGAACGGTTTCGGTTAAATATCCACCTTCTTCATAGCCAACATAACCTGGAGGTGCACCAACTAGACGAGAGACTGTGTGCTTTTCCATAAACTCAGACATATCAATACGCACTAAGGCTGACTCAGTATCAAACAAAAACTTGGCTAATGCTTTACACAACTCAGTTTTACCGACACCGGTTGGACCAAGAAATAAAAACGAGCCGATTGGACGTTGAGGATCAGCAAGTCCTGCACGACTTCGACGAATGGCATTAGCGACTGCATCAACAGCTTCATTTTGACCAATAACACGATGATGAAGCGCATCTTCCATGTGCAATAGCTTTTCTCGTTCACCTTCAAGCATTTTTGATACCGGTATACCAGTAGCTTTTGATAACACTTCGGCAATTTCAACATCGGTCACTTTATTGCGCAGCAATGTCATGTCTTGCATTTCAGCCTGTGAAGCTAAATCTAACTGTTTTTCAAGTTCAGGGATCCGTCCATACTGCAATTCTGACATCCGCGTTAAATCACCCGCACGCCTAGCCACTTCTAAGTCCATTCTTGCCTGTTCCAAATCGGCTTTAATGTGTTGGGTGCCCGCTAATGCAGCTTTTTCGGTATGCCAAATTTCATTCATCTCAGCCGCTTTACTTGCAACGTCTCTTAACTCAAGTTGCAAAAACTCGAGACGTTTACGGCTGGCCTCATCAGACTCTTTACTTAACGCCTGCTCTTCTAATTTTAGCTGAATAGCACGACGCTCTAATCGATCGAGAGCTTCAGGTTTTGAGTCAATTTGCATTCTAATACTCGACGCAGCTTCATCAATTAAGTCGATGGCTTTATCGGGTAGTTTTCGATCAGAAATATAACGATGTGACATAGTTGCCGCGGCTACAATGGCAGGATCGGTAATTTCCACATGGTGATGTAATTCGTAGCGCTCTTTTAAACCACGTAAAATAGCAATAGTGTCTTCAACACTGGGCTCATCAACAATCACTTTTTGAAAGCGACGTTCTAATGCTGCATCTTTTTCAATATATTGACGATATTCATCCAGAGTTGTTGCACCGACACAATGTAAATCACCGCGTGCTAATGCAGGTTTGAGCATATTACCCGCATCCATTGCCCCCTCACCTTTACCTGCGCCGACCATGGTATGCAGCTCATCAATAAAGAGAATGACTTGGCCTTCTTCTTGAGAGAGTTCATTTAATACCGCTTTTAGGCGTTCTTCAAATTCACCGCGATATTTGGCACCCGCTATTAACGAACCCATGTCTAATGATAATACCCGTTTATTTTTAATCCCTTCAGGGACTTCACCATTAACAATGCGTTGTGCTAAGCCTTCGACAATAGCCGTTTTACCTACACCGGGCTCACCAATAAGTACGGGGTTATTTTTAGAACGGCGTTGTAAAACTTGGATCGTGCGGCGGATTTCTTCGTCACGGCCAATAACAGGGTCTAATTTACCTTGTTCTGCGCGTTCGGTTAAATCAACGGTAAACTTTTTCAGTGCTTGACGTTGATCTTCTGCATTAGGATCATCGACTTTCTGTCCACCGCGCATATCTTCAATGGTTTTTTCCATTAATTCTTTAGTCGCACCAGAATCTTTTAAGGCTTTGGCGAGCGGATCGTTATTTTCCAATGCAGCCAAAACAAAGAGTTCTGATGAAATATATTTATCTTTACGTTTTTGGGCCAGTTTGTCGCACAGGTTAAGTAATCGAATTAATCCTTGTGCCAACTGGACATCCCCACCAGTGCCTTCAACTTGCGGTAAACGCTCTAAGTCTTGGCTAATTGCAGAGCGAAGCGCGCTTACGCGAATACCCGCTTGAGTGAGTAGAGAATGAATAGAGCCAGAATCTTGATTTAATAGTGCCATCATTAAATGAATAGGTTCAATAAATTGATGGTCGCGCCCCAATGCTAATGATTGGGCATCAGAAATGGCAATTTGAAACTTATTAGTCATACGATCGAGTCTCATACAACCTCCTAGGAATCTGATACTGATAAAATGGGAAATTAATTCAGAAACGAATAATTTGTTAACTTAAAGATGGGGCCATTTAATGTAAATTCAAGGTTAAAACTTAATCTAGATCAACAAATCGATTATTTTTTAGACTTGGATACTGTCAATAATAGCAGGTTAAGATTTAAGCCAAATTAATGATGCCATTCGACCTGTTTGCTGATCGCGGCGATAGGAAAAAAAATGTGGATCTGCAAAGGTACAAACATCGGCATTATAGGTTTGATGTACACCAGCGGCAGATAAGCGCAACTTAGCTAATCCGACTAAATCTCCGAAATATTTGGTGTTATGAGGAATAAAGCACTTTGAAGCCTGTGGATCTTTACTCATAAAAGCATCGCGCACTTCACTACCCACTTCAAATGCACTAGGGCCAATTGCTGGTCCAAAGTAAGCGATTAATGTTGCCGCTGGAGACTGAAACATCGCTAATGCTTGCTCGATTACTCCCTCACATAAGCCACGCCAACCAGCATGAACAGCAGCAACTTCAGTGCCCTGTTGATTACATAATAATATCGGTAAACAATCCGCCGTCATTACCGCACACACATGACCAAACTGATTACTGTAACTGCCATCGGCAAAGGTTAAAACACTATCAGCCGTCAATGTTTGAAGTTCGACAATGTTAGTACCATGAACTTGCTCGAGCCAAGTAGGCTCTGCCGGTAATGCAAATTGCTGACTTAATATCGCACGATTAGTCAATACATCTTGAGGCTTGTCGCCTACATGTAAGCCTAAATTTAAACTATCAAAAGGGCTAACACTAACACCACCAAAGCGATTTGTTATCGCAATGGCAACATTTTCAGGTATTGGCCAATCGTGCTTAAGCATTATAAATAGACTATCGGGTTAAGCTCAGTGTCAACTCGTAGTGCTTTTGTCAGCTCAACCATGTCATCAGGAATAGGCGCATGCCAAGTCATGATTTCACAGGTAAACGGATGAGCAAGTTCTAAACGCACCGCGTGTAAAGCTTGACGCTTAAAACCTTTGAGTAATTCAAAAAACTCAGGGCTAGCTGACTTAGGTGGGCGGGGACGACCACCATAAACAGGATCGCCAACTAACTCATGACCAATATGCGCCATATGAACACGAATTTGATGTGTACGACCAGATTCCAAACGTAAACGTAAACGAGTATGAGCACGGAATTTTTCAGCAACACGGTAATGAGTCACCGATGGGCGACCACCATGGATCACTGCCATTTGAGTACGTCGAGTAGCATGACGCTCGATAGGTTCATCAACCGTGCCACCAGCAGTCATAGTGCCCAATACAATCGCTTCGTATTCACGAACAATATCGCGAGCTTGTAATGCGGCAACTAAATGCGTTTGCGCTTCAACCGTTTTGGCTACAACCATTAGCCCAGTGGTGTCTTTATCTAAACGGTGCACGATACCAGCGCGTGGAACGAGCTCGATACTAGGACAATGATGCAACAGTGCATTCATCAATGTGCCGTCGGCATTGCCCGCACCAGGATGCACAACTAAACCTGCTTGCTTATTAACCACGATAATATGATCATCTTCATAAATAATATCGAGATCGATTTTTTGCGCTTGTGCACGCACTTCTTCTTCAAGAGTGGCGGTCACTTCAATCAGTTGAGTTTCGAAAACCTTTTCCCGTGGCTTGTCGACTGTGATACCGTCAACAGTAATTGCACCAGATAGGATCCATTCCTTGATGCGTGTGCGCGAGTAGTCAGGGAACAAACCAGCTAATGCTTGGTCTAATCTCAGACCAGTTTGTGTTGCTGTTATCTCGCTTTTTAGATTAATCTCTTGTGTCATAGGAACCGTACCCCAGTTTAGGGGTCCAAAGTGAATGTGCTATCTGTTACAATCGGATGTTTTCTATTTTACCGTGAAATGGAAAAATTCTTAACAACAACTTAAAAAGAATTAAATTCAAGTATGAATAAAATTGCCAAAGGTGCCGCCCTAGTATTACTTTCACTGGCTATAACAGCCTGTAGTAGCAGTCCTGAAGACGATGATGTTGCCAGTAAAGCATCACCTGAGGTCCTGTATTCTCAAGCAAGAACGTCAATGGAATTAGGTAATTACTCTAAAGCCGTCCGTTCACTTGAAGCATTGGACTCTCGTTTTCCATTTGGTCCGCACAAAACTCAAGTTCAATTAGACTTGATTTATGCGTATTACAAAATGGATGATGCTGCATCAGGACTTGCCAATATTGATCGCTTTTTACGCCTCAATCCAACGCATCCTAATATAGATTACGTCTATTATATGCGTGGTTTAACGAATATGCAGGCAGATAATTACTTATTTCACGATTTAATGAATATTGATCGTACCGATCGTGATCCTAAATATGCCCAAGATGCATTTAAAGATTTCGATAGATTGATTAAATCGTATCCAGACAGTAAGTATTCTGCTGATGCACAACAACGTATGCAGTTCTTAAAGAACCGTTTAGCTAAATATTCTATCCAAGTTGCTGAATATTATATTAAAATGAATGCATGGAGTGCTGCTGCTGTTCGTGCTCAATCAGTGATGGAGAAGTTTCCAGGAACGCCTTCAACCGAACGAGCATTAGAAATTATGGCTCAAGCGTATGAGGAGCTAGGTCAGGAAAAGCTTCAACAAAACGTCAAAACAGTAATGAAAGCTAACTTCCCAAATAATGAGCTTGTATCTAACTAGTCAAATGACAGCAACTGGTATTTAGTATTAAACGCTCCTAGGAGCGTTTTTTTATACCTAACTCAACAATATCAGCAGATCTCATCGCTACATAGTTAACGGTATTTTTACTTTGCGTGCTGATGCCACGGGTAAAAAAGGCACCTTAACATCATTTAATCCACTAACCATCATGAAATGCAATATTGATTACAATACGATGCTTTGGCCGAATAATATTCGATACGACCAAAATACGTTCAAATGAAACAAATTTTGATAAAAACATTAAAAACAAGTTGACTCAACAGGTCAAAATCCTTTAAATTGCGTCCGTCGCCCGAATAGCTCAGTCGGTAGAGCAGAGGATTGAAAATCCTCGTGTCCCTGGTTCGATTCCGGGTTCGGGCACCATATTGATATTGGTGGCTACTGCGACTAATAAAAATAAAGTTATTTCGCGATACATGTTTTGCAGGTGTGGTGGAATTGGTAGACACGTCAGCTTCAGGTGCTGATGCTCGCAAGGGCGTGGAGGTTCAAGTCCTCTCACCTGTACCAAATAACTTTATAAGATTTAACAAAAAGGCCTCGCATTGCGAGGCCTTTTTGTTTTAGTTGTATCGACAAGTTAACGCTACAGTGCTGTTGGTCTTAGAACACAGAACAAACCTAAAGCTCTAAGCTAAATAACAGTTAAATTGCGATCACAAGGGTTCAATGTAATCCACCATTAACTGCACGGTTTGGTTACCTCTAAACTCATTCACATCAAGCTTATAAACCACGCGAGCATGTTTAATCGTTGCATCTGGCCATATGGCTAAGTCCACATTAAAGGCAATTGCATCTAACATAGTGCTGCCACACTGCGTCTCTAATAATAGCTTTAAATGTTTCTCGCCGACGATACGCTGCTGGACAACATTAAACATGCCATCAAATAGCGGCTCTTCAAATGACTGCCCCCAAGGCCCAGCATTACGTAATAAAAAGGCCATATCGAGCGTCATTAAATCACTCGGTAACTCACCATCAGACAGAAGCTCTCCTGTGAGTTGCTCATAATCTAATACCTCCCTCACGGCATCATCAAAGGCTTGGGTAAAGAGTTCAAACACATCAGCTTTTAACGAGAGTCCTGCCGCCATCGCATGGCCGCCAAATTTAGTTATCATCCCTGGATAGAGGCTATTGATACGCTCGAGCACATCGCGCATGTGCAAGCCTTTAATTGAACGAGCCGAGCCTTTAATCGTCCCATCACCGGCATCAGCAAAAGCAATAACCGGCCGATGATAGCGATCCTTAATCCGTGAGGCCAAAATACCAATCACCCCTTGATGCCAATCATCCTGAAAGATAGCAATCCCCCAAGGTAAATGATCCTCATTTAGTGATACTTTCGATAGACTCTTTAATGCCTCTTGCTGCATACCCGTTTCAAGTTCACGGCGCTCTTGGTTCAAGCCATCTAATTCGGCAGCCATTCTTCTTGCAAGCATGATGTCTTCACACAGTAAGATCTCAACCCCTAAAGCCATTTCATCCAAACGACCAGCAGCATTTAATCTGGGGCCCACCGCAAAGCCAAAATCGGCGGCAACCATCTTTTCAGGGCTACGTTTTGCCACTTCAAGTAAAGTAGTAATACCGACACGACAACGACCACTTCTAACACGCTGTAAACCTGCATTAACTAAAATACGATTATTAGTGTCTAGCGACACCACATCAGCAACCGTCCCTAAAGCGACAATATCCAACAATGAGCCGAGATTAGGCTCTACAATGTGTTGTAGTTGATACCAATTACGTTGCCTTAATTCGGCGCGCAGTGCTGACATAAGATAAAATGCCACCCCAACACCAGCAATAGACTTACTGGCAAACTGACACCCTGGCTGGTTTGGATTTACAATAACATCAGCGTTAGGCAAGGTATTACCGGGCAAGTGATGATCTGTCACGACAACGGTCATCCCCAATAACTTGGCTGCAGCCACGCCTTCAATCGAAGAGATACCATTATCAACAGTAATTAATACATCAGCATTTTTAGAGTATGCCACGGCAACAATTTCAGGACTTAAACCATAGCCATAATCAAAACGGTTTGGAATGAGGTAATCAATATGCTGAGCCCCCATCATTTTCAGTGCCAACATACATACACTGGTTGAGGTAGCACCATCAGCGTCAAAATCCCCAACTATGAGTATCGACCGCTGAGCAGCAATGGCATCGGCAATGACAATGGCAGCTTCCGCTAGCCCTTTCATCGTCTCGGGGCGTAATAACTTACTGAGTAATAAATCACAGTTGTCTTCAGTCACGCCACGGCGAGCATAAAGTTGTTTCAATAATGGTGATAAAGAGGCGGGTAAATGGCTATCATCAACCTGAGGACGTCGGACTATTCTATGAGACAAAAGGCAACCTTAACCGGGTAATATGAGAAATAAGCATAACAAAAAGGTGAGCCTAAGCTCACCTTAATTTTACGTTTTTAGCACACGTTTTACGACATTGATTTATCAATATGCTTTATAAGTTTGCTTCTATCGTACGTAATAAGTCAGCTGGCGCTTGATAACCCGGCACCATAACACCATTTTCTAAAATCAACGCAGGAGTACCGTTAATACCAAAAGATGTGCCTAACTTATACTGGGCAGCGATATCGATATCACAACTCGCGGCAGTGACCTTACCACCTGACTTTGCTTCTGACATCGCTTTGAGAGGATCTTTAGCACACCATACCGCTTGCATCTCATCAGCATTAGCAGAAGGAATACCCGCACGAGGATATGCTAAATAGCGAATGGTAATACCTAAATCATTATAGCCTTGCATCTGACTGTGTAGCTTACGGCAATAACCACAATCGACATCAGTAAACACAGTGACAACGTGTTTCTCATTTTTAGCTTTATAAACCAACATCTCATCTTCAAATGGTTTCAACAGTTCGATACGAGGACCGGCCAATGCAGCCTCGGTTAAATTTTTCATCCCTTTGTCGATATCATACAGATTGCCATGAAACAGCTTAGCGCCATCTTTGGTTACGTATAACACTCCACGATCGGTTAGTACTTGATATAAACCATCAATTGGAGATTGTTGAATTAACGACACGTTGACACCCAAGGTATCTGTAAGCTTTTGCTTTAATGCAGATTCATTTGAGACATCAGTCGCAGGTGCAGCTGACACAATAGGAGCAATAACAAGGCTGGCAACAAGGGCTAATGTTTTGGTTAACTTCATGATAATTCCTAAATGGCACGGGTTCAGTTCAATAGACCCGACTTAGTGAATAAAACTTACAGACTTAGTTTCGTTAACGCAACTAGACTGACATGCTTAAAATGTAACGATTTGATCATTATCGCACTCAACCGCGCGGATGATGCTGGCTATGCAATTGCTGTAAACGCACTTTCGCTACATGAGTATATATTTGCGTGGTGGATAAATCACTATGTCCCAATAAAAGTTGAACAACTCGAAGATCTGCACCGTGATTCAATAAATGAGTAGCAAAAGCATGACGTAACGTATGCGGTGATATATGACAGCTAATCCCCGCCCTTGCAGCATACAACTTAACCCGATGCCAAAAGGTTTGCCGTGTCATCATTTGCCCTCGTCGTGATGGAAATAATACATCAGACTGCTTCATACTTAATAACTCAGCACGAGCAAACTTGATGTACTGCTCAACGGCTGAAATAGCCAACTCACCTAAAGGAACTAAGCGCTCTTTGCCGCCTTTACCCATCACCCTGACCAAGCCTTGGCGCAAACTAATTTGCTCCATGGTTAAACTGACCAACTCGGTTACACGCAAGCCGGTGGCATATAAGAGTTCCAACATGGCTTTATCACGATGCTCAATAGGCTCATCGGTATTCGGCTCAGATAATAAGCTGTCAATTTGTGCCTCCGACAAGGTATCAGGTAGTTGACGCGCGAGTTTTGGCGACTTAATTAATGCGGTCGGATCTTGGCTAATTTTTTGCTTCACTAATAAGTAAGCATAAAAACGCCGTAAACTGCTAAGCAATCTAGCGGTACTGCTTTTGGCAAATTGTTTATCAAAGCGCATAGCAAGATAGTCGCGTAATTGGGCTTGGTCAACATCGAGTAAATGGATCCCTTGAGCCGATACATAACGATCCAAATGTTGTAAATCAGTACGATAGGACACCAAAGTATTGTCACTTAACCCCTTGGTTGACCATAGATCATCAAGAAACTGGTTAATTAATGGATCCGGTTGATAAGCAGGTTTGGCCAAAGCATTATCCAATAAATAATAAAAAACGACGTTAGATAATTTATCATAACGTCGTTATATTGATGGGTATATTATGACTTATTTAAAGTTTAAATATCGGCTTTTTGAGGCATATTTTTAGGTAAAAACAAACACACTATCGCCGTTAACGCCGTGGGTAGCAACCAAGCCATTCCCTCGGCATGCAATGGCATAAAATCAAGGAAACTCATGTCCATACCAGCGGTTTGTAACCCGTCAAAAATACCAAAAAATAGTGCAACACTTAACACAATACGATGCGAAAACTCAGGTCTAGCAAAACGCTCCGTTAAAAACGTTACTAATACCAAGGCTATGGCGACCGGGTAAATGGTCATTAGCACTGGAATACTAATGCTAATTAACTGGGTTAACCCAACGTTAGCAACGGTAGCACAAATCACACTGAGCAAAACGACCAACAATTTATAAGACAAGCTTGGCATTAACTCGTTAAAAAATTCAGAACAAGCAGTGACTAAACCAACCGCAGTCGTTAAGCATGCTAGCGTTACTACCGTTGACAACATTAATGTGCCAATTGAGCCAAAATGATAAGTGACATAATTAGTTAAAATTTGACCACCATTGTCTGCGCCAATAGCAAAATCGCCAGCAGATGCACCAAGATAAAATAGCGACACATACACAAACGCGAGACCACCAGCAGCAATAAATGCTGCACGGACTAAATACTTAGTTTGATCGGCTGCGTCGTTAACACCTTTTTTGCGTAACAAATCAATAATCAACATACCAAACATCAATGATGCCAGGGTATCCATGGTGTTATAGCCTTCAATTATCCCTTTTGTTAATGGATTATTAATATACTCACCAACGGGTAAATTTACCGCTGCACCGGGGAGAATAATCACTGAACTGGCTAAACCGACTAATAATATAATTAATACTGGAGTAAGTATTTTACCTACGCTATCGAGTAATTTGCCTGGAAATAAAGATAAAAACATCACAACAGAGAAAAACACTAACGTATAAATCAATTGCGCAATATTAAACTCTTGCCCACCGAGTAACATCAATGCATCTGGGTGACTAATAAACGGTCTTGCACCAATTTCAAACGCCACCAAAGCGGTACGCGGGGCGGCAAATGCAGGGCCAATAATAATATAAATCGCCACTGCTAATGCGGTGGCAGCAAAGGCTGGTAATAACGCCATCACTTTACCGTTGGCTTTCGCCACGGCGATTAAGCCTATCAAAGGCATTCCTACTGCAGTTATTAAGAATCCAAACATTGCAAAAGACATATTCTCGCCAGCAAGCATGCCAGCAAAAGGTGGGAAAATTAAGTTACCCGCACCTAAAAAGAACGCAAAGGTCATAAAGCCTAACCCTAGCGTATCAGTTACACTCATTTTAGTTGTTTGCACTACTAGCCTCGTTTTATTGTTATGTTTTTTAACAAACCTAATTGATTACGCTTTAATTAGCTACTGATGAGCTGAACGAACAATAAATTGTAAAGTTAAAAATACACTTAAAAATAGTAAAACTTTTTTTGAAAGTAACGAAATAAATCGCTAGCTCAGTACTCAGCATCACATCCCTGTTAAAACAGTCTTAATTAGACCTTTTACTCAGCTTTAAGCCTAAAAAAGTGCGCAAACTAATAGCAAACATCGCTTAAATACTCAAGCTTCAGCACCTCATAAAAGCAAAATAAACGATTTAGTTACTATTTATGGCAAGACTTGCGCACATATTCACCACACCTATGAATGTTAAGTTAATTAACATAACAAAAAATCAACCACGATAGAGGTCGGTAATTAAAACGCGACAGTAAAAACTAAAGCAGTTATGATCCCGTCCGAGTCATTCAAACAGCCGAAAGAGTAATCAATTATCTATGTCTTTTACGTTTAAACAATTTCATATTGATGATAAAGAATGTGGTATGGCTGTTAGTACAGATGCGGTTTTACTCGGAGCTTGGGCTGAATTAACACAGTCGAACCATATTCTTGATATTGGTGCAGGAAGTGGCTTACTCAGCCTAATGGCGGCCCAACGCAGTCCTGAACACCGCCGTATTATTGCTGTAGAAATAGACGCTGCAGCAGCAAATGCTTGCCAACATAATATTAGACAAAGCCCTTGGCATGAAACGGTACAACTCTACCATGGTGCAATTCAAGATTTTCAACTACAGCACCTCAACGATTCGGCGCCATTATTTGATCATATTATTTGTAATCCTCCCTACTTTGAGCAAGGTACCCAGGCTAAAAATAGCGCTCGAGCAGACGCAAGACACACGAACACCTTATCTTTCGGTGAGTTACAAAGCGTGATCAGCAAATTACTTGCTCCCCAGGGCACTGCAAGTGTTATTTTACCGCAACAAAGTTTAGCGAGCTTTACACAACAACTTAATGCTTATGGTCTATTCGTTGCCAAGCAACTTGATATCATTAGCATTGAGGGAAAGCTCGCTAACCGATCAATATTGGCCATTCAGCATCACCTAGCGGTAACTGAACAACCAATATTGACTGTTCCACCGGTTGAAACTCAGTATCAGCAGATGACGATCCGCGATAAACAAGGGCGATACAGCGAAACGATGATAGATTTATGCCGCCCATTCTACTTAAAGCTTTAGCCTACTCATTAGGTCAGCTATAATACTCAACTATTTTTCAGCGAGACCAGCGCATGCAATTTGAAGATTTCCAGCTCGACCCTAGCTTATTAGAGTCACTCAAGGCCATGGGACACAACACCCCTACCACTATTCAGCAGCAAACCATTCCATTGGCCATGGATCAGCGGGATATTTTAGCGCGTGCGCCAACAGGCACCGGTAAAACGGCCAGTTTTTTACTGCCAGCTTTACAGCATCTTATCGATTTCCCACGCCGTTTTGAGGGGCAAGCACGTATTTTAGTGCTGACACCAACTCGCGAATTAGCCAGTCAAATTCATCGTTATGCGAGTCACTTAGCAACAGGGCTTGATCTCAACATCGTTATTATTACCGGTGGTGTGCCATATGGCCCACAAGAAGAAGCTCTTGCAGACAATGTTGATTTATTAATCGCTACCCCAGGTCGATTAATGGAATATTTAGACAAAGATAAATTTGACGCGACTGAAGTTGAAATTTTAATTATTGATGAAGCTGACCGCATGCTCGATATGGGGTTCTCATCCGTCGTGCAATCAATTGCCATCGAAGCTCAGGGTCGAAAACAGAACATGTTGTTCTCTGCCACGCTTGAAGGTAATGGGGTTAATCGTTTTGCACGTGAATTGTTAAACGATCCCGTAATGGTCGATGTTGAAGCACCGCGCAGTGAAAAAGCCAAAGTACATCAGTGGGTACACTTGGCCGATGATCAAGCTCATAAATTTGCCTTGTTGTGTCATATTCTTCAACAAGAAAATGTTAAACGCACCATAGTGTTTGTTAAAACGCGCGAAATGGTTGCCAGCCTTGAAGGCCTATTACTCAAAGCGAATATCCCTTGTGCATTTATGCGCGGCGATATGGAACAGAAAAAGCGCTTCCAAGCACTTGGACGTTTCTCTAAAGGCGAGGTCAATGTGCTATTGGCCACTGATGTTGCAGCTCGCGGTATTGATGTTGATGACATTACTCATGTGATTAACTTTGACATGCCTCGCTCTGCTGATGCATATGTTCATCGCATTGGGCGAACTGCACGTGCTGGTGCAAAGGGCACTGCAATTTCATTAGTTGAAGCACATGACATGCGCATAGTGTCTAAAATTGAACGCTACATTGAGCTCCCGCTAAAACGCCGTGTTATTGAAGAGCTTCGCCCTAAGCACAAAGAAGCCAAGGTGCCAGGAAAGAAAAAAGCCAACGCAAAAGATGCTCGAGTGAAATCAAAAAAATACAAGAAAAAGTAGTATTTAGGTTTATCTAGGCTTCCTTAGACAGCCTTAACTAGACAGCATTAAAGCGAATTACTCTGTAATTCGCTTTTTTTATATCTAAACCGTTATATATCATTATTAACTAGAGGCAATAGAGCAAGAAAGTGTCAACAAATGTTAATTTCAGCTCAAAAAACACCCAGGCAAATATTTCAACCTAAGCAACTAATTAATAACAATTTAAAATTTAATGGTATGGTATACCCCGATACGAACACCATAAAAAAATCAATTTACTGATATTTCGGGACCAAATGATAAAAAACATGAAACCCTGAAACATTTTATTTACATTAAGCTATTCAGATACGCTTCATACTCTGTTAATTTAGAGATAATGAGTAAAAATATTAATCAGTAAAACTTGTTAGCCAACGTAGTTAACAATCTTTCAGCATTATTTCAGCATGGATACGCAAAAAGAAATGATAAAAACCATACTTAGAAGATTATCACCGCTATTGATCATCGCCGTGTTTGCCGCCGCAGCGATATTATTAGTCAGCACCAAAGAAGCCCCTGAACAAAAAGATGAAGTGATCAGTGTGCCGATTATTAATGTGCAAACCGTCACCCCGCAAACCTTGTCGCTGAACTTACCATCATACGGCGTAGTGAATCCTAAGTATAAAACCCAGTTAGTCACAGAAGTTCAAGGACGCTTGCTCAGTATTTCAGCTAACTTTGTTGCTGGTGGTGTGGCTAAAAAAGGTGAGCAACTTGCCATTATAGAACCGTCAGATTATGAAGCCGACCTCATGCAGGCTGAAGCAACGCTTGCTCAAGCGACGGCGGCATTGAATGAAGAAAAAGCCCGCGGCGAAGTCGCTAAAATTGAATTTAAAGATTTTGGTAATGGCTTACCACCAGAGCTGGGATTACGTATCCCACAACTCAAAAAAGAACAAGCTAACGTTAAATATGCCGAAGCAGCACTCGCCCGTGCACAACGAAACTTAGCCCGCACCGTTATCCGAGCACCATTTGACGGTATCATTAAGGCGCGTAATGTTGACTTAGGTCAGTACGTTACACTAGGTACTAATTTAGGCGAGCTATACGACACCAGTATTGCTGAAATTAGATTGCCTTTAGCAAATGAAGATCTCGCGTATTTAGAATCTGTTGATAACCCTGAAACTGCAGTCACATTGACTGCATTGTTAGCCGGCAAGCAAGTCACTTGGCAAGGCGAAATTGTTCGCAGCGAAAACGTTATCGACGAACAAACTCGCATGGTATATCTAGTCGCAGAAATACATGACCCGTATTTACGTAACCATAAAACCGAAGGCCAATTACCGTTAAAATACGGCAGCTTTGTTAATGCTGTAATTACTGGGCGAACGGTGAATGATGTGGTAAAGCTGCCACGTCACGTAGTGCGCAATGGTCAAGTAGCAGTGGTTAGCGCAGACAATATTATCGAAATACGCCCTGTGAATATTATTCGTTCAGACGTTGACAATATTTATATTCAAGGCAGTTTCAAAGCAAAAGAGCGCGTATCAACCACGAGTATTAATAGCTTGAATGCTGGTCAGAAAATAAAAGTACTCGGCGAAGAAAGCAAGATCACTCCAGTCGATACTAATGTCCAAGTCGCGCCGACGGCAGGTGAATAAGCATGGAAACGAATAAAGGAATTATCGCCTGGTTTGCTCGCAACAGTGTCGCGGCCAACTTACTCATGGCAGCATTGCTTATTGGCGGTTTGTTTAGTGCCGTTCTTATTAATAAAGAAATATTTCCAACCTTCGAATTAAACCTCATCAATATTAATGTGGCCTATCCAGGTGCTGCGCCACAAGAAATTGAAGAAGGGATTAATATTAAAATCGAAGAAGCAATTCAAGATATTAGCGGCATCAAAAAAGTCACGTCAGTTGCCAGCGACAGTGTGGGCTCGGTGACCATTGAAGTTGAAGACGGTTACGATGTTCAGCAAGTCCTAGATG
The DNA here is from genome assembly GCF_041439795.1 of Shewanella sp. 5S214. NCBI lineage: Bacteria > Pseudomonadati > Pseudomonadota > Gammaproteobacteria > Alteromonadales > Shewanellaceae > Shewanella > Shewanella sp. 5S214. Next base: position 159,491 of record NZ_JBGOOV010000008.1, on the reverse strand, counting down.
AAGCTAAGTTGCGTATTGATGCTATTGCCACCTTCCCAGATAACATCGAAAAACCTAATATTTACCAAATAAAGCCAGAAAACAATGTTATTTGGGTATCTGTCTATGGCGACATGAGCCTACATGACATGAAGGAAATGGCTAAAGCAATCAGAGACGACATCACCGACTTACCTGCAGTTACTCGCGCAAAAGTCACTGGTGTTCGCGACTACGAAATTGGTATTGAGCTGTCTGAAGACAAACTGCGCGAATATGGCATTACTTTCACCCAAGTGGCATTAGCGGTTCAAAACTCATCCATTGATTTGCCCGGTGGATCAATTCGTGCCCAAGACGGTGACATTCTTCTGCGGACTAAAGGCCAAGCTTATACTGCCGATGATTTTGCCCAAATAGTGGTAGAAACCCGTGCCGATGGCAGCCGAATTATGCTACCGCAAGTGGCCACCATTAATGATGATTTTGAAGAGCGTTTAGAATACACCCGCTTTAACGGCAAGCCCGCTGCAGTGATTGAAATCACCAGTATTGACGATCAAAACGCGTTAGATATTTCGTCGCAAGTTAAAGCTTATGTCGCTGAACGAAAAAAAACCTTACCGAACAATATTCAACTGGATACCTGGGGTGATTTAACCCACTACTTGCAAGGCCGTTTGAACATGATGCTGTCGAACATGTTTTACGGTGCTCTATTAGTGTTTATTATTTTAGCCTTATTCTTAGATCTTAAACTGGCCTTTTGGGTGATGATGGGCTTGCCTGTGTGTTTTTTAGGCACCATGTTATTAATGCCGCTTGAACCATTTAATATGTCGATCAACATGTTGACACTGTTTGCATTTATTCTCGTGCTAGGGATCGTGGTCGATGACGCCATTGTCATCGGAGAAAGCGCCTATACCGAGCTAGAAGAAAACGGCCACTCTTTAGATAACGTGGTAAAAGGAGTGCAAAAAGTGGCAATGCCGGCCACATTTGGGGTACTCACTACCATTGCCGCCTTTGTACCTATGATCATGGTCTCTGGCCCCATGGGTATCATTTGGAAATCCATCGGCATGGTGGTGATTTTATGTTTAGCATTTTCGTTGATTGAATCAAAATTGATTTTACCGGCGCATTTGGCTCACATGAAAATCAAAAAACGCACCACACCAACTAATCCTTTCTCGCGGCTTAAATTTGCCATCAATGAATGGTTACAGCACTTTATCCACCACACTTATCGTCACTTTTTAGAGCGTTGCATTTCGCGTCGTTACAGCGTAGTGGCGGTATTTGTTGGGGTACTGATTTTGTCACTTGCATTAGTACAAAGCGGCAAAGTGCGCTGGGTTTTCTTTCCTGATATTCCGTCGGACTTTATTCAAGTTCAGCTTGAAATGGAAGAAGGCAGCTCTGAGCAAAATACCTTAAAAGTACTGCAACAAGTCGAAGATGCGTTATATAAAATGAACACTAAGCTTGAAGAACAGTACGGTTACCCTATGGTAAAGCATAGCTATATCGAATTGAAATCACGCAGCAGTGCCTTTGTATTTACCGAACTGACTAAAGGCGAAGACCGTGAAATCGACGGTGTCGCAATTGCTGAAGAATGGCGTAAACAGTTACCGGAATTATTATCGGTTAAAAAACTTAATATCAATGCTAGCACCAACGATGCCGGTGGTGACTTATCATTCCGCTTAACGGCAACGGACTTAGACCAGTTATCTGAAGCCGCTAAAGTGCTTAAAGCAAAACTGGCTACCTATGAAGGCGTGTATGATATTACCGATAACTTCTCATCGGGTTCACACGAAATCCGCTTAAACATTCGTCCAGAAGCTGAAGCACAAGGATTAACACTGTCAGATTTAGCACGCCAAGTTCGTTACGGCTTTTATGGTTATGAAGCCCAACGAATTTTACGTAATAAAGAAGAAGTCAAAGTCATGGTGCGTTACCCACTAGAACAACGTCGTACTATGGGTGATCTTGAAAACATGCTGATCCGCACTCCATCTGGCGCCTCGGTGCCATTTTCAACCGTAGCCGATATCGAACTGGGTGAGTCGTACGCATCGATCACTCGGGTTGATGGTCGCCGAGCGATCACCATTAGTGCCAATGTGAATAAAAACAATGTTGAACCATCAAAAGTGGTCGCCGAAATTCAGCAAGACTTCTTGCCAGAATTAACCGCGCGTTTCCCCAAAGTGGCTTCGGCTTTGGATGGCGGCAGCTTGGATGAGCAAAATGCCATGCTCGGTTTAGCCCAAGGCTTCTTCTTTGCCATGTTCACTATTTATGCCTTAATGGCCATCCCATTAAAGTCGTACACACAACCGTTAATCATTATGTCGGTTATTCCATTTGGTATGATTGGCGCCTTGTTTGGCCACTATATTCTCGGGCTTTCAATGAGTGTACTGAGCTTATGTGGCATTGTGGCACTCGCTGGAGTGGTGGTAAACGACTCGCTTATTTTAGTCGACTTTGTTAACCGAGCGCGTGAAGAAGGCAAGTCGCTGCTGCAATCGGCTATCGATTCTGGTTGTTACCGCTTTAGAGCGATTATCTTAACCTCACTCACCACTTTTGTTGGCTTAGTGCCCATCATTATGGAAAAAAGCTTACAGGCTAAAATTGTTATTCCAATGGCGACATCACTAGCATTCGGTATTTTATTCTCTACCGTAGTGACGTTAATTCTAGTGCCGATTTTATACATTATTCTTGATGATATAAAACGCCTATGGCGACGATTTTTCTCTTGGTGGTGGCAACCTAAAACCCTTGCTGACCCCTTAGGTTCTGACGAGCACCATTAAGCCAATGAAACTCGATTATTAACCTAAAAAAACAGAGCTGACATGGCTCTGTTTTTTTTGCTTTAAAAACTGCGAGCTAAGCAACATAGTCACGCTGAATATTTAGCTAGAATACTCGCTATAATCTTGATGATAAAAAGCCATTATGAACACCTCCTCAGCCATGCCAACCTTAGTTTACGATATAGGTAATCACCGTTATCTGAACATTACCGCAAGATGTACCTTAAGATGCCAGTTCTGTCCTAAGCATAATGGCTCTAAGCAAATACATGAATATGACTTATCCTTGTCTCAACGTATTACAGCTGACGATATATTCCCCCTATTGGGTAATGTGCATGAAGTAGCAGAATATGTTTTTTGCGGTTTTGGTGAACCCACCTTAAACCTTGAGTGTTTGCTGCAGGTTGCACACGCGATAAAAGCCCAAGGTGGACGTGTAAGGCTAAATAGCGATGGCTTGGGTAACCATTTTCATCGCCGTAATATTTTACCCGAGCTAAGCCAATGTGTAGACAGTCTGTCAATTTCACTTAATGCCGATACCCCTGAAGCATACCAGCAACATTGCCGGCCTAAACTAGCAGGGTCCTATGAAGCGTTACTTGAATTTATTCATCTTGCGCCGAAATTCATACCTGAAGTCCATGTCAGTGCGATCAACGGGCTGGCTAATGTAAACATTGAACATTGCCGCAATATCGCTGAAAAAAACGGCGCAATATTTAAACAACGCGAGTTAGATATAATCGGTTAAACAAATCTATTCGATTAGTGTACAGACATTTTCGCCAACGCCGGCTTCATGCTAGTATTGCCAGCATGAGAATGCTAAAAAAGTGGCACCATGTCTAAACACACAGCAGTGAGTTCTTCAAACTCGTTATTAATTTCTTCACAAGCGACCCATTGGTCGCAACAGCATATTCTTTCGCTGCTAAGCCAATTGATTATTTTATTAATTGCGGTGTTTATCGTTACGAGTATGGTGGTTAATTTAGGCGAGCGTCGTCTGCAGGAAGATTGGGCCGATCAACGTTACAGTGAATTACAGACTGTTGCGTCGTTAGCCTCCGACAAAGTGTCATTTTTGCAGTTTAGAACCCAGACATTTGCCAAAGGTGAATTACTGCGACAATACCTGCAAAAACCCTCTGCACAACTACAATCAAGAACGATCGAAAGCTGGGACTCATTAACGAAAAATATTCCAGAACTGCTTGGACTTGCATTATTTAATCCCCAAGGACAACTGCAATTTTCGACCACAGGGAGTTTCAATAACATGCAACTTCCCGCAGCATTATTGGGCTCAGGGAGGAATATGGGGGGTAATGATATTTACACCTCACCCATGGCGTTTACACCTGTTGATGGCATATTAGAGCCGTATTTCTACCAGTTATCATGGATAGAAAATCCTGATCAGAGTATTAAAGGTTATTTGGTCACTTATAATTCTATTGTTAAATTACTTGAAACAATAAAACCTGCTTTTTTTAATCAGAATTCCCCCTTACTTTTACTTGATACCCAAGGCTTTCTGTATGCAGGTGCCAATCAACCTGAGCCATTAGACAGCATGCCTGACACTCTGGGGTCCAGTTTAAAACAAACTTATCCAGAATTATGGCGTGTAATGGCAATGAATAATTTTGGCCAGTTTCATAGTGAAGATGCCACATTTGTATACCTTAAGGTTGAGTTAACCAGCCAATATGAAACCAAGAGAGAATACTTTTTATTGTCGTACATTCGCCATGATGATATTTCTGCTCGGTATGAGCAATGGCGCATAGTACTCATTATCGCTGGATGCTTAGTCGCACTATTAGCCAGTTTACTAGTAATATTAAGACATAGATTTGTGCTTGAGCGTCGCTCAAACCAAAATAGTCTTCAATTGAGTAACGGTTTGTTTAACAGTGAATTAAGCTGTTTAATTGTTAATGATAGCGGCCGGATCCAGAGCGCTAATGCCAAAGCGGCTTCGGCGCTATCGCTGTCAATTGATGCCCTAAAAGATCGCAGTTTACAACGGGTACTGCATCTGGATGATGATCGTTTAAATCAGATTAAAGAGGCGTTAATCCAAGATAAACAATGGCATGGTGAGATCAGCTTGGAAACGCAGAATAGTAGTATGTTGCAAACTCATATTCGGAGTGAAAAGTGCCCCAACAGTAATGAACACTATTGGCTGATCACTTTTGAAGATATTAGTGCCTTATTTGATAGTCAGCGCCAAGCCTATCTGTATCAACTAATGAGTAATAGCGCCGTTGCTACCGCGCTAACCGATGCCAACGGAGTGCTCATAAAATGTAATGACCAATTTGATCAACTGATGTCTTTACACGGAGACACTGATATTTCACTGACGACATTACTCGGCGACGAAGTCAGTAATCAATGGCAAAATATTACCGCGCAAATCAGTTTACAGGGAGAATGGACTGCACAGATAATGCCGTTTAACCACAGTCGATATGATCATTGTTTAAAAACAACATTAGTAGGCCAATTAACATTTGACGGTGACATTGAATACCTTATTTGTACGTTTGAGCAAACAACCCCCACTGTATTAGCTAAAAACAGCAGTAATGTTATTGGCCATCGTAGTGCGATAGTGCTGCGTTTAAATGAACTTGAAAATTATTTTATCAACCTAGGTGACTCAATTAAAAAATACTCTAGCCTACTGGTGATGGACATTAATCCTGAAGGTATTTTTAGCAACATGGGTAATGTGAGTCAGCTTGAGAAACGCCAAAAAGACATTGAGCTACAATTACTGATTGAGTTACCGCTTCATTATCAAATAGCGCAATGGCAGCTCGGAAAGCTGGTTATCTTACTTACAGATACCAATGCCAATTCAGCGCATCAATATGCAATTAACATGATGAAAACCTTGGAAGAGAAAAATTTAGCAGAAGGTATTAATATCGGTATTGCCAGCTACCAGCCAGCACAAAGTTTAGACCAATATCTTACCAATGCTGAAATAGCCTTAAAACGCGCGAAACAGTCTGTAGATCAAAATATTTGCCAAGCTTTTACTCGACCAAGTAATAATGAAACGAATAACATTGGCTAAAATTGACGGCTTACATCACCTAACAAAGCATGGCTTAACGTCAGGTGATGTGCTTGTTGACAACCTTGATAATGTAACAGGAAATGGGGCATCAATGGCCTTATTCCTGAGTAACTTAAGTGTGCGACTGCGCAGGGCTAACAACTTCAGGAAGGACTTCGTCAGACTCTAATCTGAAAGGTTGAACATTATCAGGCAGTTTACTTTCATTAATTTCCACAATACTTGAACGGTTCATGGTCACTTTAAAACGAGCATATTCAGGTTGTTCCTTGCCATCACGGAGCACAGCAACCAGGTTAACTTGATAACGACGTTCAACAGACTCATTACTAATATTACCTTCACTTTCTGAGTATATTTTGGCTTTGCCTCGCTCTAGATGACGGGCAAAAGGAACTAAGCTGAAGTTCACTTGTTCTTGTATTTGCGAATAATCAGCCTCAAAAGGCTTGTTTGTCACCTTAGTCGCAATGCGATAATGCAGCACTTCTGAGTCGACTTTATTCTGACTGTGACGTTGCCTCATGATATCCGAAACCGCTTTGGGAATATCTTGACTACGCATAAATTCGAGCCAAACTAACTGCTTAGCAACTACAGTTTGAGTAGTGGTATCACGTAAAATACGGCTCCATCTTGGACGGCCACGTTGGATGTAACGCCACATCGCATTACGAAAATCCTCTTTAAATATTTCCCTGAAACCATAAATCACCGCTAATGTTAACAACAGGGTCATGGTTAATTCATTAAAAAAACCTTGGGCTTTAATAATCAATGCCGACACCACCAACATCACCATCCCAGTAGCGACTCCAGTAACAAATTTTTTGAGACCGACACCTAAGGGTTTTAACTCTTCTTTTAACACCACACCTTGTTGGATTAAGCGTCTTAACAAGAGCATTTTATTGGAAATTCGATTAGCATCTAGCTGAGTTTGCACAGAATTGTATTTGCACTCTTGCTCTCTATAGTGATTCTCACCTCGACATGCATTTAATACCTTGTCTTTAACATCACTAAAATCAGCACTTCTGGGGCTTCGCGCCAGTGTCTTTAATAACTGCTGCTCACAAAACCAAGATAAATAATTATCGGCATGCTCAAAATACGATTTCCACTTAGGATCACTCGGAGCATTGCGACGAAACTTTTTCAGTAATTGAGTCACAACATCGCAAAGCTCATCCAAGGCTGGATAAAACTCATTAGGATCGACTTTTTGTTGTAATTCTTTGACATCCGTTTCAATAGCAACGGCAAATTGGTAAGCAAATAAATTAAGATACAAGCGAAACTCTTCTAAGGTACGCTTGTTTAGACTAACAAAACGAGACTGGACTAAGGGTAGATGTAGCCCTTTAGAATAATAAGAGCGACGCCCAAGGATACTACTATGATAATAGTCCTCTTCATCTAAGGTATGCGAACCAATACCCATTTCTGTAGGCAAATAAAAATACAGGTCAAATACCCGCTGATCACCGGGGCCCATTTGATGACTGAACTTAATTGATAACGCTTCTTCTTGTTTTACTTTAACTTTTGCCACTATATATTTCACACACCTTTTTTCATTAACGCTTAGCTACTATACCGCAAAGGCAATATTAAGCTAAAAGTTAATTTATTCAATGAAAATCAGTGAGCGGTATCGGGCGATCTTAACTGGCAAGACCAAACGTTATTGCTGGGAAGAAATTTAAGTGTTGCACTGGTTAATGCATTATCTAAGTCAATCACCTGTACTTGCTGAGCAATGCTAACTCCCACTATTTTTTGAGAGGCCATAATGCCAAATTCATTGTGTAAATAGGGCTTTAATCGACTGCTAGTTTGCCAAAGTGTGGGCTGAAGAGTTAATCCTAAATGATATGTGAATGAGCCCATATCCACATGGTCAACCTTACCGACTAGCTGGGCTATTTCAGTACCATGGACCGATGACTCAATTTTGTAAATCAGTTTAGCTTGATGGTGATCAATGTCTAAGCTCAACCATAAATTACTTTTATCAACCTTTAATGACGATTCTCCTTGATGACTGAAATAACTGTCGGCATAGCAATCAAAATGCCAAACCGTATGAGTATTGGCAATACGATTAACCACACTGGTGATAAGAAAAATCATTAATACAATACTTAGTACAAAAATAAGTTTACCGCGTTTTGACTGCAGCAACCTTCGCATCTTAATGCGTGCCAATAGATTCGATGATCTAGCCACAAATGGCCACCTTTAATAGCCATTCTTGAGTGATAAATGGCACACTCATATTATCAACATTCACTTTAATGCTATTCACTAATGGTATTTCTGCTGTGGAGTCACCCAAGGTAAAACTAACGTAATGCTGATTAGATGATAATGTCATATTGATGGAGTCCCAGCGGATATGATGACATAAGCGTAATTGCGAAGATAAACAATCCGCATGTAATTGCGCATCTTGCGGATTATTATTACCAAATACAAACAGCTGAACAATACGACCATCTGAGGCCAATATTTGCTGTACTACATCAGCTTGAGTAAGCTCTGGAGGGTTAAGTTTAGAGTAAACAAATAACAATACACTTAATAGAATGACAATAATAAACAGGTACTGGCCTACAGATAATAGCTTATTAGGTTGCTCAAATATCTTGGTGTGTTTGGCGCTTGCAAAAGCATATAAAATAACGCCTTGATCAGGTACATACTCAATAAGATTGCTATGGTTGTTACACAAATAATCAGTGATTTTATCGATAATTTCTAGCAGCTCAACTTGAGATAGTGGCTGAGGGCTGTCAGCTGAAATCGCCACAGCTTCAAGTATAGATAGCGGCACGACTTGACCACGATGCTGGACTAATTGACTCACGACCCAATACTCGCGATCATTTAAATGCCACTGCACAGCAGAGGTCTGATCTATCAATAATCGTTGCGTACTGTCGAACCAACAACATCCTATTTGCATCGCACTGTTCCAGTGTATCGACCGATACAAAAAGTATACTCTCAAACTGAGAACCTAATGGCTGCTAAGTCGACTATCCTGCGGATAATATAACTAATTCGTGAACCAGTCCGCGAATATAGCGTTTTTTTGCGCGAGGTTTAATTGCACGATAATGAATGTAGAAAGGACTAAATTACCGCATTGGAGCTATGGCAAAATTCAGATTGAGAGATGGGATCAAGAAGTCGAACCAATAACAGGTAGCCTATAAAATAGTACTAACATATTGAGACATGCAAGGTCGCATTAAGTATCAAGACTGTTGATATGACACCATTTCAAACGAGCATAAAAAAAGCTGGCAAAGCCAGCTTTTTTTAAACGTTACTCGTATTAATGTCGCTTGAACATTAACTTAGAATGCATAAAGTAATGTCATGTTTGTTTCAGTATCTGTGCTTTCTTTATCATCAAGCGGTTCACTGTTATAACGAACAATAACGGCAAACTTCATCGCTAATGCACCAATAATATTGGCAGTCAGTGATGTTTCAGAACGAGCATCTAATTTAGACCCCCAATCGGCAATAAATTTCTGCTGGAACTTAGATGAGTCGCTGATCTTAGTTTGGAAATCGATAACTGCGTGAGCAATAATACTGTCTTGGCTATCGTAACCTTCAGCAAGTGATGATTCTTCATCAAGTTGTTGGTAAATATAACCAGGACCAGCCTCTGCTTTTAAAGACATTCTGTCAGTATCGATAAAGCGATGACCATAACCGGCAGACGTGGTAGACGTTAAATCGTAACCCGTAAATGGATCCACTTCATAGTTTGTGTTAGCAAACATATAGCTCACATCATTAATCTGGTAGTTACCTTGCACCCCAAGAAAATAACGTTTTGCAGTCACTTCTTTAGTGTCTTCTTTGTACAGTCCTTCTAACACATACTGATTTTCCCAGTTACCCAATTCTTGCTTTAACGCTAAGCGCGCTTTAAACGAAGAAGTATCAGTGTTACCTGTCGTTAATGTGGCACCTACTTCAGCCTCACCAGCTAAAGTCGCATCGCCTTCAACAAACTCACTTCCAGCATGTGCTGCAAATGGCATGGTTAGTGTAATAGCTGCAGCAATTAGCAGTTTTTTCATGTCATTTCGTCCTATATTTACAATTTACAAAAATCTAATGGAGGGTGTATGTCTAAAATTTCCACGCATATTACCACTTTGATCACAAAATTGAAAAAATAGTCTTGCCTCAAGTATTAGGCCACTAGGCTCTTATTATGCCAACGACCACTTCGCCAGCGCCATAGCATGGCTAATCCCCTAACCCATTCATCCAAGGCTAAAGCAGCCCAAATGCCCAGCAAGCCAAACTCAAGATGAATACCAAGATAATAAGCACCAGGCACAGCAATACACCACATGGAAAACACTCCCATGAAAAAAGGAAACTTGGCGTCACCACTGGCTCTTAAGGCATTAATCACCACTAAGTTAAAGGTTCTACCCGGTTCCATAATGAGTGTGATCACAAATAACTGCCCCACCAGCACAATAATATCTTGCTCATCCGTAAATAAAGCAACAAGATTTGGTCCCCATATTGCGGCGAATAAAGCCACAATACTGGTCACAATCAGACCTAACTTTAATGCTCGATACATTTGCTGCTCTGCGGCTTTTAATTGCTTAGCCCCCACCATATGGCCAATAATAATTTCATTACCGATCCCGATAGATAAGCCGAACAATAAAATAAACATACAGATTTGAAAATACAACGATTGCGCAGCTAAGGCTTTATCGCCCATTAAGCCAACAAATGAGGTAACGACCATAAATTGCAACATCCACGAGACGTTTTCGCCCGCGGCAGGTAAACCAATGTGAAACACCTTTTTCAGCATGGCTTTATTAGGGCGCAAAATACTCGGCAAGTGCAATGGGATTTTTGTGTAACGCACAAACAATAGCATCATAATGCTCACACCTACGAGTCGCCCAGCCACGGTACTAATAGCCACACCAGCGACACCCATTTGTGGCAAACCAAACCAACCATAAAGTAATAGTAAGTTGCCAATAAAAGTGATGATATTCATCGATAACGTCACCCACATGGCTTGCTGAGTAAAACCATGTGCCCGCATTCCCGCCGCTAAGCACATGGCCATCGCCTCAGGAATTAAACATAAACCAACAATCTGGAGATACAACTTACCATCGGCCATAAGCTCTGCTGGTAAATTCATTAAATTCAACATCATGGTTGAACCGGATAAAATACCTATCGCAGCGACCAACCCAACTAAAAAATTAAAGCCAATGGATGAATACACTACGGCACTTGCAGCAGCTTTATTTTGCGAACCTAAATACTGGGTAATGACCACACTGGCACCGATACTGACGAAACTAAATAACGTAATTGCCAGTTCAAATACCATGTTACCAACAGACAACGCCGCCACACCTTGATAAGACACATGGCTTATCATAAAGGTGTTAATTGCGGCAGTTAAAAAGTGTAAAGCAAAATCAACAAATAATGGCCAAGTCAATGAAAATAGCGATAACGGGGCATTAGGCTTAACAAGCATAGAATTAATTCAACTATAAAGTGGGCTAACAGATTTGGACTGTATGGGTAAATGATGACGTTTTAGCGTCAATTTTTAAGTCGAGGATAATGCTGGATAACGTTTAAAAAAACAACACTTTTCGTTATTTAGTTACAAAAAAATCAGCCCATTCAAAAAATGAGCTGATTTATTATGCTAGCGTTAATAGGTTTACATGATTTTAGGATCAAGTTCGCCAGATTGATAAGCTTTATACATTGCTTGCAGTGACTTAGGCTTAATTTTAGAGCCCATACCTGCACAACCAAATGCTTCATAACGAGTAGTACAAATGTCAGCCATCGCTTCCATTGATGCTTTCAAGAATTTACGTGGATCAAATTCTGCTGGATGTTCAGCCAAGAATTTACGCACAGCACCCGTTGATGCTAAACGTAAATCGGTATCAATGTTCACTTTACGCACACCGTGCTTAATGCCTTCAACGATTTCTTCCAGCGGTACGCCGTACGTTTCTGGAATTTCACCACCGTATTGGTTAATGATTTTCAGCCATTCTTGCGGTACTGAAGATGAACCGTGCATAACTAAATGCGTGTTAGGGATACGCGCATGAATTTCTTTAATACGGTCGATACGTAACACATCGCCAGTAGGTTTACGGCTAAACTTGTACGCACCATGGCTAGTACCAATGGCAATGGCTAATGCATCAACATGAGTATCGGCAACAAAACGCGCAGCTTCTTCTGGCGTTGTTAACATTTGGTCCATGCTAAGAATGCCCGAAGCCCCGACACCGTCTTCTTCGCCCGCTTGGCCAGTTTCTAAACTGCCTAAACAGCCAATTTCACCTTCAACAGACACACCACAAGCATGGGCAAATGCCACAGTACGGCGAGTGACATCAACGTTGTAATCGTATGACGCAGGTGTTTTACCATCAGCCATTAGCGAGCCATCCATCATGACTGATGACATGCCTAACTGAATTGAACGCTGACAAATGTCAGGATCAGTACCGTGATCTTGATGAATACACACAGGGATATCAGGATACTGCTCAAGTGCCGCTGCCATTAAATATTTTAAAAATTGTGGGCGAGCATATTTACGTGCACCAGCAGAAGCCTGAACAATCACAGGGCTGTCAGTCGCTTCAGCCGCTTGCATAATTGCACGCATTTGCTCAAGGTTATTCACGTTAAAAGCAGGGACGCCATAACCATGCTCTGCAGCGTGGTCAAGCAGTTGTCGTAGAGAGATAAGAGCCATTTTTTTGTTCTCCAATAATAGGGTGATTACTCACCTAGGTCACTATCGTTTGGACGGATTTTTTACTCTACCGCAGCTAAACAGCCACTGTGGTAGAGCAGTTTTTTTATAGTTATTATTTGGTTTTACGGCATCAATACTTGGTGTGGACTAAGCGCCACGCTTTTCAAGCATTGCTACTGCGGGAAGTTCTTTGCCTTCTAAAAACTCAAGGAAAGCACCACCGCCGGTTGAAATATAAGATACTTTGTCGGCAATATTGTATTTATCCACTGCCGCTAGAGTGTCACCACCGCCGGCAATAGAAAATGCTTTTGAATTAGCAATGGCCTCAGCAATACGCTTAGTACCTTCACCAAATTGATCGAATTCAAACACGCCCACAGGACCATTCCAGACTATGGTACCAGCTTGTTCAATTATCTTAGCCAGGGCTTCAGCACTGTCTGGACCAATATCGAAAATCATATCGCTGTCAGTAACATCATTGACAGATTTCAGTGTCGCGGCCGCTGTCGGGCTAAATTCACTGGCAACAACCACATCGGTTGGTACAGGAATATCACCACCACGGCTTCGAGCGTTAGCCACAAGACGTTTAGCTTCTTCAACTAAATCAGCCTCATACAGTGACTTACCCACTTTATAACCTGCTGCAGCAATAAAAGTATTGGCGATACCGCCGCCGACGACTAACTGGTCAACTTTGGTCGATAAGCTTTCAAGGACAGTTAATTTGGTCGATACTTTAGAGCCACCCACTATCGCCACCATTGGACGGGCAGGATTATCCAGTGCTTTGCCTAATGCATCTAATTCTTGGGCCAATAACGGACCGGCACAAGCAACAGGAGCATATACACCAACACCATGAGTAGAAGCCTGGGCACGGTGAGCGGTACCGAATGCATCCATGACATACACGTCGCATAATGCCGCCATTTTCTTCGCTAATGTGTCATCGTTTTTGCCTTCGCCCACATTGAAGCGAACGTTTTCAAATACCACAACTTCACCAACATTAACGTCAACGCCATCAAGGTAGTCACTGACCAGACGCACTGGGCAATCAAGTGCTTTAACTAGATAGTCCACTACCGGTTGCATTGAATACTCAGAATTAAACTCGCCTTCTGTTGGGCGACCTAAATGCGACATTACCATTACGGCAGCGCCTTTCTTTAATGCGAGTTGAATCGTTGGTAATGACGCACGTAAACGCGCATCACTGGTCACCACACCGTCACTGACAGGCACGTTTAAATCTTCGCGAATAAGCACGCGCTTATTTTGTAGATCTAAATCTGTCATGTTTATAATTGCCATAATTAGCCTTTCCTTTTTAAGTTAAAACAAAATTTTTACTGTGTAATCGGTTAACACCCATTACTCAAAATGTGATTAAGGTTATTGGTCCAGTTTTGCTTGGATCATCGCTAAACTGGTATCTAACATGCGGTTAGCAAAACCCCATTCGTTGTCGCACCATAATAATAATTTGACCAAGTGGCCTGCGCTGACACGAGTTTGAGTACCATCAACAATACTTGAACGGGGATCATGGTTAAAGTCGCACGATACCAACGGCTCGTCAGTATAGCCTAAAATACCATTAAAACTGCCGTTTGAGGCACGTTGTAACACACTGTTAATCTGTTCAATATTAACTTTTTTCTCAAGCGTGACAGATAAGTCGATCGCGGTCACATTTATGGTTGGCACTCGCACGGAAATGGCTTCAAACTTATCTTTCATGTGCGGCAGAATACGTTCAATACCGCGAGCTAATTTAGTGTCAACCGGAATAATAGACTGACCTGCGGCGCGCGTTCTGCGCAGATCATCATGGTAAGCATCAATAACCTGCTGATCATTCATCGCCGAGTGAATTGTAGTAATAGCACCACTTTTGACTTCAAAATGCTTATCGAGAACATCGATGACTGGAACAATACAATTAGTGGTGCAAGAAGCGTTAGAAATAACACTATGCTCTGGGCGTAATAAATCATGATTAACGCCATACACAATAGTGGCATCAACATCTGCAGAGGAAGGATGGCTAATAAGAACTTGTTTAGCGCCAGCGTGAATGTGTGCCTCGCAAGCTTGACGGTCGATTAAACTGCCTGTGGCCTCATAGACGATATCAATATCAAGTTCAGCCCAAGGTAGTAACTTAGCATCTGCTTGATTGAGCAACAAAATACTGTCGTCACCAATCAGTAACTGATCATCCTTTAGCTTAACGGTATGCTTAAAACGACCATGGGTGGTGTCATACTGGGTTAAATGACAAATGGCTTCTGGCTTTGCCAACTCATTGATTGCCACAATTTGGATCTGTTGACGTTTTCCTGACTCATACAAGGCACGAAGTATTGAGCGGCCAATCCGGCCATAACCATTAATTGCAACTCGAATCATTTAGGGTCCAGAGTAATTAACCTAGGCACTTATTATTTAATCAACCATGATAACATACTGAAATATAAGTGATTTAGCATATATTATTTTACGTGAATAAAAGACATAAAAAAACGGCCTGCAATCATATTGCAAGCCGTTATTATACAGATTATACACTTAATAGATAAGTGTTTAATCTCAGATGATTATCCTAAAGATTGGACAGTTTTTACTACATTATCAACAGTGAAGCCGAAATGCTTAAGTAAATCACCACCAGGAGCAGACTCACCGAAGGTCGTCATGCCAACAACACCGCCCTCAAAACCAATGTATTTGTACCAGAAATCAGTATGCGCAGCTTCAATAGCAACACGCTTAGTGACACCTTTTGGTAATACAGATTCTTTGTAAGCAGCATCTTGCTTATCAAACTCAGTCGTAGAAGGCATAGAAACCACGCGCACTTTCTGGCCGAGTTTGCTTAACTCAGCGGCTGAATCCATGGCTAATTGCACTTCGCTACCGGTTGCAATTAAGATCACATCAGCAGTGCCTTGACAATCAGACAGTACATAACCGCCTTTAGCAACGTTAGCTAATTGCTCCGCAGTACGCGCTTGAGCCTTAAGACCCTGACGACTGAAAACTAATGATGTTGGTGCATTACGGCGCTCAATTGCCGCCTTCCATGAAACAGCCGTTTCTGCTGCATCACATGGACGCCATACTGCCATATTTGGCGTTAAACGTAAGTTAGCTAATTGCTCAATAGGCTGATGCGTTGGACCATCTTCGCCTTGACCAATAGAGTCATGGGTATAAACGAAAATGTTTTGAATACCCATTAATGCTGACATACGTACTGCGTTACGCGCGTATTCCATAAACATCATGAAGGTAGCGCCATAGTTAATAAAACCACCATGCAACGAAGCACCGTTCATAATACCGCTCATACCGAATTCACGTACACCGTAATAGATGTAGTTACCGGCAGGATCGTCTTGAATACCTTTTGAGCCAGACCACAGCGTTAAGTTAGAACCAGCTAAGTCTGCGCTACCGCCAAGTAATTCTGGCAACATAGCACCAAAGAAACCAATCGCATTTTGAGACGCTTTACGGCTCGCAATACCTTCGGCTTTATCTTGGCTTTCTTGGATAAAGGCTTGTGCTTTTGCTTCAAAATCAGCAGGTAAATCACCCTTTAAAACACGGCGATCATATTCTGCAGCAAGTTCTGGGAACGCAGCTTGATATGCAGCAAACTTGTCATTCCATAATGACTCATTCGCCTCACCTTTATGTTTCGCATCCCAACCAGCATAAACATCAGATGGGATTTCAAAAGGAGCGTGTGGCCAGTTTAAGAACTCACGAGCGGCTGCAATTTCAGCATCACCTAATGGTGCACCATGACAATCATGGCTGCCCGATTTGTTCGGAGAACCAAAACCAATAATGGTTTTACAGCAAATCATCGATGGCTTATCGGTGACAGATTTAGCTTGTTCAATTGCTGCACGGATGGCATCAGGATTATGACCATCAACATCAGCAATAACATGCCAGCCATAAGCTTCAAAGCGCTTAGGCGTATCATCAGTGAACCAACCTTCAACATGACCATCGATAGAAATACCGTTGTCATCCCAAAATGCCACTAACTTACCTAGGCCTAATGTGCCGGCTAATGAACTGGCTTCGTGAGAAATACCTTCCATTAAACAGCCATCACCTAAGAAACAGTAGGTAAAATGATCAACAATATCGTGACCTGGACGGTTAAACTGAGCCGCTAAGGTTTTTTCGGCAATCGCCATACCAACAGCATTGCTCAAACCTGCGCCTAAAGGACCGGTGGTGGTTTCAACACCTGGAGTATAACCATACTCAGGATGACCAGGTGTTTTTGAATGTAATTTACGGAATTGCTTTAACTCTTCAATCGGCAACTCATAGCCTGATAAATGCAATAAAGAGTAGATAAGCATAGAGCCATGACCGTTTGACAGAACAAAACGATCGCGATCGACCCAGTTAGGATTAGTTGGATTGTGCTTTAGAAAATCATTCCATAGCACTTCGGCGATATCAGCCATACCCATTGGGGCACCTGGATGACCAGAATTGGCTTTTTGAACCGCATCCATACTTAAGGCGCGAATAGCGTTAGCGAGTACTTTACGAGATGACATGCTCTCTCCTGCTTGTTTGTAAGGTCTAGCGGGCAATTGTGAAGCCATATTTTCCCCTACAAGGCGATGTGACGCAAATTAAAATTTCTCTCATTACATTTTTAGTCAGT
This sequence comes from Shewanella sp. 5S214, assembly GCF_041439795.1. Classification (NCBI taxonomy): domain Bacteria; kingdom Pseudomonadati; phylum Pseudomonadota; class Gammaproteobacteria; order Alteromonadales; family Shewanellaceae; genus Shewanella; species Shewanella sp. 5S214. The sequence goes on along the minus strand of NZ_JBGOOV010000008.1, from coordinate 142,017 downwards.
AATAAGCTCACTTTTACCTATTAAGGTCGTCTTACCGCTGATGTTTATTGGGTAGATAACATGCAAAAGCCCCGTAATGAACAGTTACACACTGAGTAATTATTTATTGACAGTCAGCTTAGAAAACAGCGCTGTGTAAATAAAACCTCAACTTGTCTCAACACACAACACCTCATAATCATCCTCAATATTGTTCAATTAATGGCACCAAAGTGTTTAAAGCAGACCAACAAAAATGATTAAAACTTAATTTAATCATAAGTTTAATTAACCCATTAGCTAAACACACTCATAGAGAGTAAAAAATATTCATGCACTACTGCACAATTATCTGCTTAAATTCGTATTAAGGGGTGTTATCAAATTAGATTTCGACTAAAATAGACGTCTAGACGTATATTCAAATGCAACCAACGAGATTTTCCTATTATGGCAAAGCACTTGTTTACCTCTGAGTCGGTCTCAGAAGGTCATCCAGATAAAATCGCCGATCAGATTTCTGATGCGGTATTAGACGCAATACTTGAGCAAGATCCAAAGGCTCGTGTTGCGTGCGAAACGTATGTTAAAACCGGTATGGTATTAGTGGGCGGTGAAGTCACCACTTCTGCTTGGGTAGACATTGAAGAAATTACCCGTAAAACCGTCCGCGAAATCGGTTACACCAATTCAGATATGGGTTTTGATGCTGATTCATGTGCGGTACTTAATGCCATTGGCAAACAGTCACCAGACATCAATCAAGGCGTTGACCGCTCAGATCCTGCTGAACAAGGCGCTGGCGATCAGGGCTTAATGTTTGGCTATGCCAGCAATGAAACCGACGTATTAATGCCTGCACCTATCACTTACGCTCATAAGCTAGTTAAGCGTCAGTCAGAAGTGCGTAAAGACGGCACTTTACCTTGGTTGCGTCCAGATGCAAAAAGCCAAGTAACCTTTGCATATGACGATGGCAAAATCATCGGTATCGATGCGATTGTATTGTCAACTCAACATCGTGAAGACGTAACACAAGCAGATTTGATTGAAGCCGTAATGGAAACCATCATCAAGCCTGTATTACCTGCACAATGGTTAAACAAAGACACTAAATACTTTATCAACCCTACTGGTCGCTTTGTTATTGGTGGACCTGTTGGTGATTGTGGTTTAACAGGACGTAAGATTATCGTTGATACTTACGGCGGAATGGCGCGCCATGGTGGCGGTGCATTCTCAGGTAAAGACCCATCGAAAGTAGACCGTAGCGCAGCTTATGCTGCACGTTATGTGGCTAAGAATATTGTTGCTGCAGGTCTTGCTGATCGCTGTGAGCTACAAGTGTCTTATGCTATTGGTGTTGCAGAGCCAACATCTATCAGTATCGAAACATTCGGTACTGGCAAAGTGTCTGAAGAAGTATTGATCAAATTGATCCGTCAGCACTTTGAGCTGCGTCCTTATGGTTTAACCGCAATGCTAGATTTGGCGCGTCCTATCTATCAACAAACTGCAGCTTATGGCCATTTTGGTCGCGATATATTCCCTTGGGAAGCGACAGATAAAGCTGAGATTCTCCGTGCTGATGCCGGACTATAATAAGCTAGGTATCGATATAGCCTTAACGCTTGTTGGCTAAGCTAAAACGATATCAAACATAAAACCGCCATTTGGCGGTTTTATGTTATTAGCGCTATCCAATTTGCACTAGCAGATGTAATAAGGTAATGATTTAATCTCGACACTGGGTCTCATTATGTATCAAGCCACTTGGCTAGAAAAAAATATAATAGCAAAGCAAGCTGTTGCACCGCCATCCATGGGGGCGGCACCCATTGAAGGTGATTCGATTGCGAATAAGTCGATTGCGAGTCATCCTACCGCTTTAGAAGGCAACGCGATTGAACTTGCTGAAAGCAAACTCTCAGCGATAAAGCTCTGTGCAATAAAAGAATGGTCAGCCATTAAATTATTCTATCGTCAGCATATGCCTTATGCGCGATTAGCTCAAAAAGAAGCCATAGCAGTTATTAATCACCTAAACTCAAGCGCTACTGATAATCAAGACAGGAGTGATGACGTTAATAGAGCGACATTCAGACCGCGAAATATTATTGCCGCTATAAGAGTCAAACCGATAGGCCACTATCAACTGGTAAATGGGTTGTTAGTTCACCCCGACTATCGTGGCCAACACCATGCAAGCCACTTATTACAGTTTATTGCACCTAGATTAAAGACTAAACATTGCTTCTTATTTGCTCACCCATGGTTAATAGGCTTATATCAACAGCAGCACTTTGTGGCGATAGAACCGCGGCAAATATCGCAGTTACCAGCAGAAATAACCCAATTATACTATCGTTACCACTCTGAAGAACGACCACTGGTACTGATGCAGTTAAATAACCCTGAGCAATAATGCACATCAATGATTTAGCTAAATCATCCTAATGCGTAAACATAAATGAAGATAGTACAATAAAATAGGTTAACAATGATCGAAATGCGCACTTTCAATGCACATAAATGACACTTGCTGCATACTCATTATTGGCACATCTTTGACACTAATTGATGCCATATTGATCTGCTCAATTTGAGTAAATAAGGCTATCGCAGCATGATAGTCATTGGTTACCCCACAAAATACCCATCTATCATGCCAGCGCACAAAATATCCTGATTGCTGCACTTGTAGATTATCCTTACAGTGCACACTTGCTTCAATACAATCATATGATTCATTTGCCTCAGCCAATACCGCGGCAATCAGCTTCATGTTGTCAAATGCTGATAATCTTAAACCAAGGTAAGGTGAAAAAAGGGTTTCAAAGTCAGTACTCATTATATTCCTAATTAATAACCACTTTATTCACGCACCAAGACATAGTTAGCTGATGACATTGGCTGTAGAGGTGGCCAATAAACAATAATCACGTTGTTCAAAACGAAATTGTTCAATCTGTGTCATCGCAGCTTTTTGTTGATGTGCCGCTAAAGAGCGAGCATTGTCTGCAGCAACATAGGTCACCATAAATGGAAAGCTAGTGTTTACTTGTTTTTTTAACTCACTCACTAACGCCGCAAACACGCCTTGGCCACGTTTTGACTCTTGGATCCAAACCGGCCCATATTGACACGAATTGGTCGTCGATAAAGCTTGCCCAGCCAACTCGGCGAACTTAATCTTTTGAATAATATGGCGATACAATGGTTGCGCAGAAAAAAATGACCATCTCGCTGCCATCACATAACCAATAATTTGCCCTTGCTCTTCTGCCACCATAAACCAATGTTGATTAATTAGCTGACCCACCTCACTTTTAGTAAATGAATGAGCATGTAATTGGTTATCTGAACCAGACAACTCATCATCTACATGAGCACGCTCTAACTGCACAATAGCAGTAACATCGGTGAATAACGCCTTACGGATAATAAATGACAATGATTATTCCTTTGGATCTGAATGGGGAGGTTGCTTCTTAGCCCATTCTATCACTAGCGCAACAGGCAGCGGAGACATAATTAATGTTCCTACGCCAATGAGCAATGCAATCACCAACATACCACTGACTTGCTGACCTATATCGCTTTGCCAATATAAGCCTACGCCCACCAGCAACATAATTAAGCCGATGATATGCAACACTTTGACTAATTTAATCATTTGATTCTCTTTAGTTCGTTAAATAATGTTCATTAATCCAAAAACTGACAATTATTTACTCTTTTATTAATGCTCAAGTAGTAGAATAGCGCCAATTTTTTCGTATTTGGAACCCTCTCAGCATGATAAAGCATATTCTCGGCGCCGCAGTTATAGTTATAGGCCTTAGTGCTTGCCAAAGTCCATCGGCCACTGTCTCAAATGAACAATTAATTGGTACTTGGCATGTCGACACCGTCCTCGACACTCCAACCATTAATAATAGTCCTGCAACGTTAGTTTTTGCCGCAGATGGCGAGTTAACAGGTAACAACAGTTGTAATCAATTTTTTGGCAGTTATGCCCAGCAAGGTAACTTTTTACAGCTGGCACCAGCAGGCACTACCATGAAAGCCTGCGTTGACAGCTTTATGAGCCAAGAAGCTGAGTTGATGCAAGCTATCTCATTAGTACAACAAGTTGATTTCTCAAAAGGAAAACTTAATCTATTGTCAGAAAAGGGTGATACCCTATTGGTACTGACAAGACAATCATCGCCATTATCTTAATCATTTATTGCTTAAATGAGTCACAGAACTAACACAAGTGTCAGCTTAAAGTTCCACGACAAAATGAATTTTTATTCAATAAATTTGATTTTTTCTTGACTTAATAAGTCAATCTATTCAAAATGTGCTAGATTTTTGAATAACAAATATAAGATGAAATATCATTATGCCAGCGACAAGAAATCAGGATGAGCTCGTACGAACTTTTAAATCGATTCTCAAAGAAGAACGTTTTGGAAGCCAGAGCGAGATTGTTAATGCGCTTCAAACCGAAGGATTCGGTAATATTAATCAATCTAAAGTATCGCGTATGCTCAGCAAATTTGGTGCTGTTCGTACTCGTAACGCCAAGCAAGAAATGGTCTATTGCCTGCCTGCAGAGCTAGGCGTTCCAACTGCGGGTAGCCCAGTTAAGAATTTAGTGCTAGATGTTGATCATAACCAAGCCATGATAGTGGTAAGAACCAGTCCAGGTGCAGCACAATTAATTGCTCGTTTGCTGGATTCAATAGGTAAACCTGAAGGGATATTAGGTACCATTGCTGGCGATGATACGATTTTCATTTGCCCTGCAAGTATAAAAACTATTGATGATACCTTAGAGACCGTTAGATCTTTATTCAATTATAGTGAATAAAATATCACTATAAAAAAAGCAATGCCATGGCATTGCTTTTTTTTTGCTTAACGCGGGTGGTTACGCATCATCGAATTGAGTTAAAAAATCTAATGATGGCACAAAGAATGATGATCCGGTCAACGCTTTGGTAAACAACATTAAATGATCATGATTTCCATGGCCATCACCGTGCACCATACTGCGAAGCATTTGTTCAAAATGTTCTGGAGTGCGGCACACAGAAATAAAAATCAGCCCTTGCTCTCGAATCGAACCATAAGGCATGCTTTGACGCAGGATTTCTAATGAATTACCTTGCGCATCTTTTAAATTAACTCGCTTGGTATGGCTGGTTAGTGGCTTATCTTCTGACTCATATTCAATATCATCAACTTTAGTTCGACCAAAAATATCTTCTTGTTTTTTCAGTGGTAAACGATGCCATTTACTTAAGTTATGCATGTATTTTTGTACATGAACATAACTACCAGAGGCAAACGCTTTATCTTCATTACCAACCAATGCAACCTCTTGACGATGGCGCCCCTTAGGGTTTTCGGTACCATCAACAAAACCGGTTAAATCACGGCTGTCCATAAAACGGAAACCACGCTCTTCATCAACTAGCTCAACCAAATCTTCAAACATTTGATTAATCTCATTTGCGACAAGATGTAAAATATCGTAACGGTCACAACGAATATGAATAAACAGATCATATTCCATTGCAGGTGCATCACGAATACCTTCATTCATAGCAGGAAAAGGTTTTAATAATGCTGGGCGCGCATCAGGATAAAAGGTATCCCAAAAATTAGCACCAATACCGACAAAGCCATTAAAAGCACTGTCTGCATATTGATCTGTGAGCTCATAGATGTATTGCGCCACATTAGCAATAGATGGACGTAACTGATCTTCAACACCATCATTGGCATTAAACATCAGGTACACACTGTGTAAATTACCTTCTGCGCAAATCCCTAACTGTTCACGAGGCATAGCTTGGTTATCCATATTAACTTGATCCACCTTAATACTAAATGTCGGCCTAAATGATGATAATTTAACGCATTGAACTCATTAGAGAGCGATTCACATATCGTCTTAGTTTAGCTAATGATTAACTAACAATGAGCTTATCTTAATCAAATATAAATTACTTGAAGTGTACTCACATTTAGCTGATTTGTATCACCTATTGCACTCATATTCTCTCAAGTAAAAGATTGAACAGCTGTTTTAATAGATGGCTCACTCAACTCAAGTTATAGGATATTCTTCGTTAGCCGAAATCATAATATTGAGCTTATTGACTCTCAAACTTGTCATTTATTTGATTAACAGACCCACACTTTTATGACTGCATGCTGCAAGTAATGGTCTATTTTAAATTAAAGCAGCACAGTGGGCTAGACAGTAAACGGTTTTATAACAGGTTATGATTCAAGTCTGATGTTAACAATTATGCTCCATATTAAGATGACCATAGCAATCGTTAATTAAAAATGACTAGCGGATGTGGCGCAATGTGAATATCAACTCGTTGGCCAGGTATTAGTGTCGTTGATTGACTACTTACATCCAAGATATCAGCGCCAACTTTCACTTGATAATGGCATACAGTACCCAAAAAATGCCTTTCAACAATACAGCCACGACCATTGGTATTAGGATGAACTTCAATTTGCTGCGGTCGTAATAATACTTGCCCTTGGCTTCCAATCGGCCAAGGTAATTTTTCAGTACTATTAAGATTTCCAAGAGCATAATCAACTTGATAACTCGTGGTTACAGTAACAGGTAAATAATTACCCGCGCCGAGGAAATCAGCCACGTAGCGCTCTTTTGGCGAACGGTATAAGGTTTCCGCTTTACCATGTTGAATAATGGCGCCATCTTTAAATAATGCCAGCTTATCTGCAAAGACAAATGCCTCATCTTTACTGTGTGTCACAAACACCGCACTCACATTTCGCTTTTTTAATATGGCACGAATTTCCAGCATCATCTCGTTACGTACTTGCGCATCAATATTGGAAAAAGGTTCATCAAGTAATAATAATTCAGGTTGATATGCTAAGGCTCGCGCAATTGAAACTCGCTGCTGCTGTCCGCCAGATAATTCATGAGGATAACGAGATGACAAGCCAGTTAATTTAACCAGCTCAAGCATCTCATCCAACCGAGTAAGGCGCTCCTTTGCATTAAGATTTTTAACGCCAAATAAAATATTATCCGCCACGGTTAAATGTGGAAATAAAGCATAGTCCTGAAAAATCATCCCGACACCACGTTGCTCACTGGCAACAAACACGTCATCACTGCTCATTACCTGGCCACTAATACTGATACTGCCTTGGCTAATGGTTTGCAAACCTGCAATCACGCGCAGCAGTGTGGTTTTGCCACAACCACTGGGGCCTAATAATGCGACAATTTCGCCTTGCTGCAAGGTAAGATCTAAATGACGCAAAATCACTTGACCTTGATAATCACTACAGATATTTTCAATGGTTAAGGTTGACATAATTAGCCTTGTTGCTCCAAGGAGCGATTAAGATAAATCAATGGAACAAGCCCGACTAACACAATAACAATCGCGGCTAATGCACCGTGTTCAAGCTTTTCATCTGAGACAAACTGAAACACATAAGTGGCTAAGTTTTCAAATCCGATGGGGCGTAATAATAATGCTGCGGGCAACTCTTTCATACTTTCAATAAACACCAACAATGCCCCGGCAAAAATCCCTTTACGCAATAACGGTAAATGAACCCGCCAAAGCAGTTGCAATGGGGTTTGCCCCAAGGTAATACATGCCATGTCCAAAGAAGGCGAAATGCGCTTATAACTGTTCTCTAAGCTACCGATAGATATGGCAATAAAACGTACACAAAAAGCAAAAATCAGAGCGAACACGCTGCCGGTCAATAACAATCCCGGTCCACGTTCACCCAGCCAATCGTAAACATCGTTAATCGCAAAATCAATAAATGTCAGTGGAACCAAAACACCAATTGCTAGGACTGTGCCCGGCAATGCATAACCAGTAGAACTGAGTCTAGAAGGAAGATAATCACTTTTACGCGGACTGACTCGACGGACAAACATCAATATCAGTGATAACAGCATACACACGGCACTCACGATAGCGGCAATGTATAAGCTGTTAAGGCTATATTGCCAAAAACGTGTATCCCAACTCTCGTTAAAATAATCAATGGCATAAACACATAACACGGTAAAAGGCAGCAAGAAGGCAAGAAATAACAATAAAGTGCAGTAGCCTAGCGCAATCCATGCCTTAGTTGATGACAACACATATCGATCGGCTTCATTGAAGGATGATTGTTTTTGAAATAATTGTTGTTTGCGACGGGCAAATCGTTCAACACCTATCATAGAGAACACCACCAGCAACATAATTGCCGATAATTTAGCGGCAGCCGTTAAACTGCCATAGCCAAGCCATGTGTCGTAAACGGCTGTGGTTAGAGTAGGAACGGCAAAATAGCTTACAGTGGCAAAGTCTGCTGCGGTTTCCATAGCCACTAGGGCAACGCCAACAGCTAAAGCAGGCCTTGCCATGGGTAATGCCAGTCGCCAAAAACTGCGCCACGGACTGCACCCCATTACCCGAGATGCATACAATAAACTTGATGATTGCTCCATAAAAGCGGTGCGGGCTAATAAGTAAATATAAGGGAATAGTACTAACGACAGTATTATTGCCGCTCCGCCGAGGCTGCGTATCGCGGGGAAATAATAATCATGGGGTGATTGCCATTCAAACCAATCCCTTAGTGTACGTTGCACTGGGCCGGCATAATCGAGCATATCAGTATAAACATAAGCAACAATATATGCTGGCATGGCTAATGGAAGCAGTAATAGCCACTGAAAGTATCGTCGAAAAGGAAAGTCACAGCGGGCAATTACCCACGCAGCAGGAATAGCTAATAGCAGCGAGCCGAGTCCAACCAACAACATCAGTAATAAGCTATTGGCTATGTATGTCGGCAACACTGTATTAAATAAATGGCTAAATACAGCTTCGTCAGGAAGAGTGGATTGCACTATTAAGGCAATCAGCGGCAATATTAATATTACCGCGATAAAATAACCAGTAAGCGACCAGCCTCTGGTTAGGCCTAAAATCATAAATAATACCGAGTTAACTCAGCGCACCCAACTCATTTTATCAATACTATTAATCGTAGTAATAGTGCGCTAAAAATGGTTACGTGCGCTTGGCTTGGAGGTTGATCGTCTATTGAGGATCGCCATAATTACAGATCGAATTTCACTTCGTCGAGTAATTTAACTGCCTCTTGGTGGTATTCTGCCAACTTATAAATCGGTAAGCTGTCGGCCTTAAAATCACCCCATGAGGCCACTAATTCAGACGGAGCCACATCAGCCTTTACCGGATATTCCATATTCACTTCAGCATACATTTTTTGCGCGACATCTGAGGTAAGGAATTCCATTAATTTAATGGCATTGTCTTTATGAGGAGCATGTTTGGCTAATGCCATTCCTGATACGTTGACATGAGCACCACGGTTCTTTTGATTAGGGAAATTAATATCGACAGCTTGTGCCCAGCTTTTCTGGTTTTTATCCATTAACATATTGCCGTAGTAATAGCTGTTACCGATAGCGATATCACACAAGCCTTCTTTAACGGCTAGTACTTGATCACGATCATTACCCTGAGGCTTACGGGCTAAATTAGCTTTGACCCCTTGTAGCCAGGTTTTCGTTTTCGCTTCACCATCATGAGCGATCATTGAGGCTACTAATGCGACGTTATAAGGGTGTTTACCACTGCGAGTACAAATTTTACCTTTGTATTCAGCTAAGGCTAAGTCCTCGTAATCAATATCAATTTTACCAGTACGATCTTTAGAAGAATATAAATTACGCACCCGCATAGTGAGTGCAAACCAATTATGTTGTTGTGAGCGATATTGAGACGGAATATTATGGTCGATAATGTTGCTTTGGACCGGTGAAACAAGATCTTTATCCACCAACTCCATCAAGCGAGAAAAGTCTGATGTCAGCACTACGTCAGCAGGGGATAAACGACCTTCACGCGCTATCCGTTCAGCAATGCCATCTTTAGCAAATACGACATTAACGTCGATACCACTTTGTTGGGTAAATTTTTCAACAATGGGCTCAATCAGGAAAGCTTGGCGATAAGAATAAACCGTTAATGCCTCTGCGGCACTGACCGAAGAAGCCACACAAGCCAAACCTAATAATGCGACACTTTTTAGCAATTTCATTAATCAACGCTCCCTAATTGAAACAATATTGCGCCATCGCCGACGCGATTGATAATGGTTATCAATTGCGATAGGGTAAGTGATCATCTTCAAAGGAGCAAGTGCTGTTTCACTCGGGGCAGTGAATTTTCAAGCGAGGGAAGCAATGACCACAAAAATCAGTGAGCACTGTTGAGGCTCTGCCATCAAGGCATTAATGGTTATGATTGATGCTATTACCAATATTTTTCGACTGTTATTTGTCCAGGAGCGCGTCGAAGATTTTTTGCTAATCCTTTTTCCACTAAAGCGATTTGAGCATCCGTTATCATGCCAGGGTTACCGCAGATCATCACTTGAGAATGCTCAGCATTTATCCCTAATCCCGCTTTCTGTTCAATTAATCCGCTGCTAATACCATCGGGAATACGACATGATAAAGCATTAGGATAATCTTCACGGGTCACAATAGGAATAAATACAAACTGCTGTGGATGCAGTTCAATAAACTGCTGGATGGTCTCTAAATAAGCAAGATCTTCACCAAGGCGAACACCATAAACGAGCACGACCTTTTCAAAACGTTGCCAAGGCCCATCAGTTGCCAGCATTGAGATAAAAGGTCCGACTGCGGTGCCTGTGGCAAAAAACCACAAATGTTTACCTTGCAAAGCACCATTTGGCACCTCGTCTAGAGTCATAAACCCTGTTGCTTTAGACGTCACTTCAATAGAGTCTCCTGGGGTTAATGCTTGTAGATCTGGAGACAGCAGCCCGTCCTCTACCGCAACAGCAAGCACTTCGACATAGTCCTTACCTGGGGGATTCACCAGTGAATATGCACGAGCAACACGCTTTTCATCTCGTATTTGGCTGAGCTTTATAAACTGACCAGCGATAAAAGGTTCGACATTGGCTTTGATCCGCAGTGAAAATAATTTGTCATTCCAATCAATGCGTTCAATTACTTTACCCGTAGTCCACATAGTCACGATCCTTTCACTGAGAGCCAATCTTAATCATAAGAGACTACGTCGCTTGAGTCACGCTTTGTGATTCATCTTTAGCAAGCTTATCTTGCTTAAATTGCGCTAACCCTTGCTGTATCAGTTCATATGTTTTATCCACACCAGCGGCTATATCACCTTCTAACACCTTTAAACCAGACAATATATCGCTAGCCTCTTTAAAGCCTTGATCTATGGCATCACCAATTTTGAGCATAAAACTATCAACTTGCTCATCTAGTCCCATAGATTTATTTTGTTGTTGGTGAATAGAGAAAAAATTTGTGGCAAAGCTCACAATGCGATCAGCTGTTGCCTCTGGTGAGTAATCCACTCCGCTATCGACGCCCTTCTGAATTGCGTTGTCTCCAAGCGTGGGGGCAAGTTCTTGGTTAATGGCTTCAATTGCGGCGCGATAAAGCAACGCCATAGACTTGTCACCCGCAGAAATACTCACTTCTTCCTGTGCGGCAAGAATACTGTTGTTCATCATTTGACGACTCAGTTGACTCACTGATACTTTAGCTGATGAATTTACCGCTGAACTCGTATTATTAGCTTTATTTTGAGTTGAAGTATTCGCTTCACTGGTTGGAGTATTGTTGTTTTCTCGTCCCTTCACATTTGAGGGCGCTGCGCTTTTAATGTCCATAATAGTGTCTTATTTAAAGTAACGGATAGCTTAATTATCGACCAAAAAATGCATACCTGAAGTCATAATGAAATAAATATACGATTTAATTCACTGCAATAATGACCATAAATGCTTCTTCGTTTTAAAACAAAGCAGTTAGATAGCAAGCAGAAAAAATAAACGATATAGTGAGATTATATTTGGCATTGCTAATATGGTTAATTAACCAGACTCAATTACTATCATTACTGCGACTAAATTACCGCGAATAAACACACAGTACTAGATTCAATTTAAGGACAATAATATGCCGCAACAACATTGGTTTATGTGGGGAATGGATATCTTCTCTGGTCTTTTCTTAGTGTTATTTTGGCTATTACTGATTGCGGTCATTTACATGTTTATTGCTGATAAATGGCAAACAAAACAAGCCATACGCCATAATTACCCTGTTATCGGTCGCTTTCGATATATATTTGAAAAACAGGGTGAGTTTTTTAGACAATACTTTTTTTCTCAAGATCGTGAAGAACTGCCGTTTAACCGTGCCGAGCGCAATTGGGTATATCGCGCAGCAAAAAATGTTGACCGTACAATTGCATTTGGATCAACACAAGTTCTAGATAAACCCGGTTCAGTGATGTTCATGAACTCAGCCTTTCCGGTCAGCGATCATGACTCTCACAAGACAATAGACGTAACCATTGGTCCAGATTGCACCCATCCTTACACAACCAGTAAAATTTGCCATATTTCAGCAATGAGCTTTGGTGCATTATCTCGACCAGCGATAACGGCGCTATCTCATGGTGCAGCGAAAGCAGGTTGCTGGCTCAATACTGGTGAGGGAGGATTAAGCCCGTATCATCTTAAAGGTCATTGTGACTTAGTGTTTCAAATCGGGACAGCCAAATATGGTGTCCGAGACGAACAAGGCCATTTAGATCCTCAAAAACTCAGCGATATAGCAGCCCACCCTGAAGTTAAAATGTTTGAAATTAAGTTGAGCCAGGGCGCTAAGCCAGGGAAAGGAGGGATTTTACCTGCAGTAAAAGTGACCAAAGAAATCGCAGCCATTCGCGGTATTCCAGCAGGACACGACTCAATTAGCCCTAATGGCCATATTGAATTACATAATGTTGCTGACATTGTCGATATGATAAATCAAGTAAGAGACATTACCGGTAAACCAACTGGCATTAAGGCTGTATTAGGCGATATGTCTTGGGTAACCGAATTTTTGGATGAAATTGAGCAACGTGGGATAGAATATGCCCCAGATTTTTTTACTTTGGACAGCTCAGATGGCGGCACTGGTGCAGCGCCACAGGCATTGATGGACAACGTTGGGTTACCACTAAGGCAAAGCTTGCCGTCTCTGGTTGATTTATTGAATCAACGCGGCTTTAAGCAACGCATTAAAGTCATCGCAACGGGTAAAATGATTATGCCATCTTATGTAGCTTGGGCATTGGCCACTGGCGCAGACTTTATTGCTTCAGCTCGCGGCAATATGTTTGCCTTGGGTTGTATTCAATCACTACAGTGCAACAGAGACACCTGCCCAACGGGTATTACAACCCATAATATCCGTCTGCAAAAAGGCTTAGACCCTAAAGATAAATCTGTGCGAGTGGCAAACTACAATCATTTCTTACATTATGATTTAACCATGATTGCCCACTCTTGTGGCGTAACGGACCCAAGGTATTTAACCCGTCATCACGCTCGAATAGTGCAATCGTCTGGAGTTGCAGTCACCCTTGATAATCATTACCGTCATATGCAGTAGAGAAGCGCATCAACCCCAGTAAACGACTGGGGTTCGCTACGCGCGATTACTTTGCCGAATATCATTAAAGGGTGTATAATAAAATTTGATGTTTGTCACAGTAAGCGGTCTTAGTGTGATTTTAAAGCGAAATCAAACAGAAGGATTTCATGTTGAATATCAAAAAGAATGCAGTAGATCTTAATGTTGATCTAAATGTCAAAAGCTTAAGTTTAAGCTGTAAAAACTGTAATCGAATGACAGAAATCGAAGGCGAGCTAGTGTGTTTTGAGCAAGGAAAAATCAAATGCTTAACTCTCGATCCTTCTCCAGCAGCATTGATAAAAATGGTGTGTATTAATTGGCAAAAAAAATAAGCCAGTCATCGCTATACTATCTACTAATCCATTGTTTCAGCCAATCCTCTTGTCCTTAAATTATCCAGAAAATCTCATTTAGCGATTAATCCTCTTTGAGCATTAAATGAAATCCACTTAAGCCAAAGCCAATACTTCAGCTTGTGATAACAGCCGCTACTAGAAAATAATTTTATTACACTCGATTAATCCCAAAGTACATGGGAATTGCATTGTGGGATGGCTAGATTGATATATTGCTCTTATCCAAGTCGCTGTCCATTGCCTTCGCGAGAGTCACTCCACGAGTCGTCACTCTTAAACCGGCACACAAATCGTTGTAGACTATTTTAATCGCATCATCAGACATGTTACGCCCTTTTAGCATTGCCATAATAGCAAACCAATCAGTTGTCACTTGATGTCGGGTGCCTTCTAGCGCCGCAATTAACGCAATATTATGCACAAGTCACCTCCATACACGAATTCGCACCTTTAATAAAATCCAATTGATTGAAAAGTATAGCTATCTGGGGATAATACACCATAAGTCGGACTATAGATTAACTGCGTTGATCACTGCCGTCAAAAATTTCAGTCACGATAGATCTAACAAGTCAGTTTACGCGCTATTCTTTGCTGCTTAAGTATTCAATTATAGCGTTTAGCGTTATAAATAGCGGCCATTTATGTACAACTTAAATGCTGTATAAGCCTTACTCATAGTCAATAAAGCATAAATGAAAAACAGCAACTTCGGTATTTTATTCTTTTATATCACCTAACAACATAGCAACGTCCACTAGGCATGTGGCAGATTTTTTTGTTCATGTTGAATATGCCAAAGTCGTGCATAAAGACCTTGTTTAGCTAACAAACTGACATGAGTACCATGCTCAACAATCTTACCTTTACTCAATACTACTATTTGGTCGGCATCAATAATGGTCGATAAACGATGGGCCACCACTAAACTTGTGTGTCCTTTAGCAGCATCTCTGAGCGCGCTGAGAATCGCTTGCTCAGATCGTGAGTCGAGAGACGATGTTGCTTCATCAAACACTAGGATGGGCGAGCCCTTCAACACAGCTCGAGCAATAGCAACCCGTTGTTTTTCTCCACCTGAGAGCTTTAAACCTCTCTCCCCCACTTTGGTATTGCCTTTATCTGGTAATGATTCAATAAAGTCACTCAAATGCGCTAGCTTAACTGCAGCGACAATCTCATCATGAGTCGCATCGGCACGACCATAGCGAATATTTTCGTAAATAGAATCATTGAATAACACAGTATCTTGCGGGACAACAGCAATAGCTCTTCGCAAAGCTTGCTGGCTAAAATGACGCACATCAATGCCATCAATAGTGATTGCACCACTGGCAACATCATAAAAGCGGAATAGCAATTTAATAATAGTTGATTTACCCGCGCCACTGTCACCGACTACAGCAATTTTTTTCCCTGCTGGCACCTCGAAGCTAACACTGTTCAAAATAGGGCGTTGGTCGTATTGAAAACTCACATCGGTAAACTTTATCGTCCCAATCGTTGGGCTAATCTCAATAGCATCATCCGAATCTAATACTTGTGGTTGTTTGTCTAAAATATCAAACATACGCTCAATATTGGCTAATGCACCGCGGATCTCACGATACACAAACCCTAAGAAATTTAACGGAATAAACAACTGCATCATAAATGCATTAATTAACACAAAGTCACCAATAGTCATTGAGCCCTGGCTTACTTCATAAGCCGCTAATGCCATCATAGCTGTCATAGCCACAGCGATAATTAACGCTTGACCACCGTTTAGGGCAAACAATGATAAACGATTTTTTCGTTTTGCCACTTCCCATTGCTCAAGTGCAGAGTCATATCGTTGTGACTCAAATTCTTCGTTATTAAAATATTTTACGGTTTCATAATTTAACAAGCTATCCACTGAACGAGTATTGGCCAGCGAGTCGGCTCGGGCAGCATCACGCACATAACCGGTGCGCCACTCAGTCGCTACGATAGAATACCCAATATAAGCTACAACAGAAACTAAGGTTATCAGCGCAAAACTGATGCCATAATTATAAAAGAAGACCCCAATAACAAGCATAATCTCAAGCAGGGTTGGTACGATATTAAATACCATAAAACGCATTAAAAAATTAACACCACTGGTGCCACGTTCAATGTCGCGGGATAAGCCACCGGTGCGACGATCTAAGTGAAAATCAAGATCGAGTCGATGCAAATGTTCAAATACCGCCCGCCCAAGACGACGGATAGCACGTTCGGTGACTCGACCAAATAAGGTGTCTCGAACCTCGCCAATAATGACATTGAGTAAACGAACCGCGCCATAAGCTAATACCAAACCAACCGGGACAGCAATAAGCTGGGCCGGAGATTGTTTATCTAAGGTATCGACTAATTCTTTCAAAAGAAATGGCAATGCAACACTGGCGAGCTTAGCAACCACTAAACAAATCATAGCCAAAATCACGCGCGCTTTAAATTCTAGTAAATATGGCCATAACAAGCGTAAAACATGCCAATTTAACTTCCCTACCGGGCCTTCAAAATACGCAGAAGGTCTCATTTATGCTCCAGTTATTTACCGCTGCTAGGCAGTTTACGACGATCTAATATTGATTGTCTTATTATATGCCATTTTCTTATCAGACATTGCTCACATTACGATGTAATAACGGCAAACTCACCAGGATCATAAAAGGGGGGGGGTAATCGCATGTAAGTAGTACGTAGGTAGCACTTTAGTAGTATATTTATAGGATCCGCATTAGTCATAAATACTATATTTCAAACTTTTTTAGCCCTTTTAAGCTTTTTTAATCTAAATTGAGTTATTTCTGTAAGCAGAATTTGTTATTCTTTGGTTACATAAAAATGCTTGTTTGATAGTAAACAAACAACGATTTACGAGTTTAAAGGATACTTTATGTTGGAGAATTCAAAAATTCAGTACCCACCATTACAACTAATACAAACATGGGTATGGATGATGATTGAATCAGGTAACCCTGAGTTGCAAGAAAAAGGCCGTGATAATCTAATATCAGCTTTTGGCAGTTTAGCTA
This sequence comes from Shewanella sp. 5S214, assembly GCF_041439795.1. Classification (NCBI taxonomy): domain Bacteria; kingdom Pseudomonadati; phylum Pseudomonadota; class Gammaproteobacteria; order Alteromonadales; family Shewanellaceae; genus Shewanella; species Shewanella sp. 5S214. Next base: position 125,050 of record NZ_JBGOOV010000008.1, on the reverse strand, counting down.
AGGCCAATGAATACTTAGTACAAGGTATAAAAAAATAAGGCGCATTTAGCGCCTTATTTTTACGTCAGTTTACACCCACTTTATGCTTGGCGACGGTTCAGGACACTTTGATTTAATGTCGCTAGCAGCGTCTCGGTATCATCCCATCCTATACAAGCGTCAGTAATGCTTTGCCCGTAACACAGAGCACTGCCTTCAATTAAATCTTGACGCCCTTCAACTAAATGGCTTTCGACCATTACACCAAAAATAGCATAATTTCCTTGAGATATTTGCCCTGCCACATCTTCAGCAACCATCATCTGCTTTTTATAATCTTTACTGCTATTGGCGTGGCTAAAATCGATCATAATGTTATCAAGCAATTCTGATTTAGTCAGCTGCTGAGCAATATCAACCACATGTTCAGCGCTATAATTGGGAGTGCGTCCACCGCGTAAAATAATATGGCAATCAGGATTACCTTTAGTGGAGACAATAGCCGAATGACCAAACTTAGTCACCGACAAGAAATGATGTGGAGCATTAGCAGCCCCAATCGCATCAATGGCCACCTTAATGGTACCGTCGGTACCATTTTTAAACCCGACTGGGCAAGAAAGACCTGATGATAGCTCTCTGTGAACTTGCGACTCAGTCGTGCGTGCCCCAATAGCGCCCCAACACATCATATCGGCAACATATTGAGGTGTTATCATATCTAAAAACTCACCCGCGGTTGGGATACCAGCATCGTTCAAATCAACTAATAGTTTACGAGCAGTGCGTAAGCCATCATTTAATTGAAAACTGTTATCCATATAAGGATCATTGATTAACCCCTTCCAACCAACCGTTGTTCTCGGCTTTTCAAAGTACACTCGCATAACAATTTCAAGCTGATCTTTATACTGCTGACGTAACTTAACCAAACGTTGACCATATTCTAACGCGGCAACAGGATCATGGATTGAACAAGGGCCAATCACCACCAAGATGCGATCATCTTTACGCGCTAAAATATTATGAATACTGTTACGTGCATTGAAAACGGTTGTTGATGCATGTTCGGTTGCCGGAAATCGCTCTAGAATCGCAATTGGAGGTAGCAATTCTTTTATTTCATCGATACGAATATCGTCATTTTGATAATGCATAGTGGTTACAACTCCGGCAAAACATATAATTTATCTGATTTAATATAAGGCTAAATCAGCTGATACAATCCATTAAGAAATGATAAAAAACCATCGAGAAAATGAATAAGAATCTTCAATTTAACCAGTATTTATCGACAAATCAATCAAGTATTACTCATCTGGGCCGATAAAAGAGACAATAAAAATTGATTCGTTAGCAATACGCTAAAACAATGACTGATGATCCGACAGGACCTTGGTATAAACGGAGTATTAAGTAAGGCTATTTGATGATTTTTTTATATTCAATGACGCTAAAGATAACTTGTCTTATAATCAAAGTGTACTCATGCTGTTAATGTGCTTTACTTTGGTTATTACCATGAATCAACACAAGGATGATGATCTATTTAACACTAAGCAGTATCTCCTGAGGAGACTAACCATTGAAAAGCAATTTCGTTTTTTCTATCTGTTTATTTAACTTATTATTAGGCTTTTGTAGACCCTTATCTGCCACTTTATTATCCCCAATAGAAAATGTCCCGCTATCAGATAAATTGAACGCGCTGAGCAAGAATGAACAATCGCCGCTAATGATCGACAGCATTAGTTTTTCAACCAGTGATAGTATTGCTCCGTATTTCTTCGCTGATGAAGAGATTGGTGTGCAATATGATCTATTAAAAGCCGCCCTCGACAGTAAAAACATTGCTATTAAAGAAATTGTTCATGCACCAAATTTACGTGCGCAACGCTTAGTTAGAACCCATAAAATCGACTGCATGATTAATACGCCAAACAATGTTGCAGGTTTATTTTATACCCAAAGCTTGATTGAATATAAAAATAGCGCATTCTACTTATCAAAAAACAATCTTAATATAGAAAAAATAAGTGATCTCAATACCTTGTCCGTTTTAGGCTTTCAAAATTCAAAACAATATTTAGGTAATAAATTTAAAGATATTGCCAACGGCAATCCTCATTTCAGTGAGATTACCAATCAAAAAAGCCAAGTTGTGATGCTGTTTAATGGTTATGTACAAGTCATCGTTCTAGAAAGGCGGATATTTGAATATTATCGCTATTTACTCGCATCAAAACTCGATACGAGTGTTGAAGTAACAGAAGTCTCACTGTTTGAACCTGCCCAACGAAAAATTGCCTGTCATGATAAAATAACGGCTGAGGAAATTGATAGCGCAATTACTTCACTCAAACAATCAAATCGTTATCAAGACATACTCGAGCTTGCAGAAAAGAACTATTATCAACCACAGACTAAAACACCTTCGCAATAATCAGTGTTGCATCATTGCTTGCAACTTCATTTGGTAGCCTTGTTTATGAAGGGTATCGCTCAAGGCCATTGCACGCTTAAGGTTTTTCTCAGCAAGCCCTGCCTCACCTGTTGCCCAATACGCTCGAGATAAGCCAAAATAAAATTCATGCCGATAATCCGCTTTTTCAACAGCTCGTTTATACCACACCAGTGCATCTTGATATTGCTTATCAAAATACGCTTGTTGAGCCATATCATAGTAATAAAATGGATTATTAATTCTCGCTAACTCGAGAACCTTATGTATCTCGGCCCACTCTTGTAGACGTCCTTGCTCCCCTAAAATTAAGGCTAAATTATACAATGTCGTTAGATCTTGAGAGTCAACTTGTAGCGCTAACCGATATGCATATTCGGCCTCAGCTTCATAACCTTTATGACGATAAATAACCGCTATCGTATTGATTGCAGCTACATACTGCGGGTCTAGCAAAATACTTTTTTTTACCAGTGAATAAGCGGTATCATAATCAGCATCAACCAATGCCTCCGCGGCTATATTGTTATAAAACATCGCGGTTAATTGACGCTTATTGACTGTTTTTTTATGGTAAGCACGAACTGAACGTTCAGGTAAGAAATCCACCAAAATATCAGTCCCCCGAAATAACACAGTATGAGAATCCTTCACTGGTAACAGGCTCAAATTGACGTGACCGTTGACTAAATAAAAACCACCACGCCTATCCCAAACGGGTTCAATATCAATATCATAAAATTCAACAGGCACATTTAACACATCAGCTAAAGCTGCCGATAACACCACCAGAGACATACAATTACCTTGGCGATTAAGCGCTGTTTCACTTGCGGTATGAGTAACATTATCGCGGTATTCAAAACCACCATCTTGAGCACCAATATACTGAGCTAACCATTCATTGGCGATAATACTCTGGCTACGAAGCATATTATCCGCTTGAAACTGTCGCCTAAATTGAGCCACAAATGGCTCAGGTAAACGATAAATATCATCAACCTCCACAGTGTCTATTGGCGTAAATAGCTCATCATGAAATAAGTTCGCAATCTTGAATGCTTGATTTGGAGATGGCGTTGACTGACAAGCACTCATACCGAAAAGTAAGGTAACGAGTAGAAGTTTAATCCATTTGAATGATAAATAGTCATGATAGTAACAGGCATCAACCGCTGTCTTTTTTGAGTGACGAGTGAACATAATTCAGCCCTCAGATAGAAATACGCTATCTAAAAGCATAGTCAATAGTTGCCTATTCAGCCAAAGCTACTGAGATAAGGTTTGATACCAAGGCATTCACTATTGAGCAGGGATCTCACTCAAAGGAGGATCAATTTGGATAAACACTTGTGTGTCTTGATAGTCATAGGGACGATAAAATTGTTGGCCACAGCTAAAATAATTAAACGGTGACGCTATCGCCAAGCATCCAATCGGTAACGATTGTAGGATAGTAACCTGCTGTTGCTGCCGTAACAGCTCTTGCCATTGGTGCTGTTGTAACAATTGGTCGCGAACAGCAAAAGCATCAAAAGGCGTAGATGATTGACGCACCACAACAGTGCCAGCATGGCTCATGACACCAAACAACAAGCTAAAAAGTATCGCCGCGATCAATAAGTTTACCCCTGCTCGCATCATAGTTACCTCATCACTGTTTTTATCATCCAAATACCGATATATCACGCTAGCACATTGACTCGCTTTCCCCAACAGCGGCGTTAAGAATTTTATTGGATGCATAAAAAAACAGAACCTAAAGGCTCTGTTTTTTATTTTACTTAGATTAAAGAATTAACTTAACCAGCGCTTTTGACACTCACAAACTCAGGGTAAGCATCAACACCACAGTCAGAAGCATCCATACCGTTGTACTCTTCTTCTTCTGTTACTCGAATACCCATGGTCATTTTTAATATAAACCATACAAGTAACGATGCGCTAAAGACCCAAATAAAGATAACGGCGGCACCGTATAACTGGCTACCAAAACTAGCATCAGCATTTGATAATGGAACTAACATCACCCCAAGGAAACCAGCAACACCGTGAACCGAAATCGCGCCAACTGGGTCATCAATTTTAATTCGATCAAATGCGATAACCGAGAAGATAACAACAGCACCCGCCACTAAGCCAATCACACCAGCCATTAATAGTGAAGGTGATAGCGGGTCAGCAGTAATCGCCACTAATCCTGCTAACGCACCGTTTAATATCATGGTTAAGTCTGCTTTGCCCCAGACAACTTTACACACAATCAATGCTGAGATAGCACCAAAAGCAGCGGCAGAGTTAGTATTTACGAATATTTTAGCGACTGCACTGGCATTTTCAGCATCTGAAACTAACAGTTGTGAACCACCGTTAAAGCCAAACCAACCCATCCATAAAATGAACATACCTAAGGTTGCCATTGGTAAGTTAGATCCTGGAATTGGATGCACTTGACCATTTTCACCGTATTTACCTTTACGAGCACCAAGAAGCAGTACACCAGATATCGCTGCTGCCGCACCAGCCATGTGAACAATACCACTACCAGCAAAGTCGACAAAACCCGCTTCAGAGAGGAATCCACCGCCCCATGTCCAGTAGCCTTCGACAGGATAAATAACAGCTGTCATTACGATAGAGAAGACTAAGAAAGACCACAATTTCATCCGTTCAGCAACGGCACCAGACACAATCGACATTGCAGTAGCAACAAACACCACTTGGAAGAAAAAGTCTGACTCTAATGCATGGTCTGCACCTTCAGCTTGCGAACCAATTAATGTGCCAAAAGAAGGAATAAAGCCACCTTCGACATTATCTACATACATAATGTTATAGCCAACCAATAAAAACATGACACAGGCGATTGCATATAAACATACGTTTTTAGTTAAAATTTCAGTGGTGTTTTTTGAACGGACTAGGCCAGCTTCTAACATGGCAAAACCCGCGGCCATCCACATCACAAATGCGCCAGAGATAAGGAAATAAAATGTATCTAGTGCGAAACGTAATTCAGTAACCGTTAGGCCTAATTGAGTTAACTCTTCCATAACAGTCTCCTATAATGCTTCGTTATCAAGTTCACCCGTACGGATACGGATCGCTTGTTCTAAATCAGTAACAAATATTTTACCATCACCAATCTTGCCGGTATGGGCAGCACTGGTAATCGCTTCAATAAGCATGTCCAAGTTTTCATCTTTGGTCGCAATTTCTAATTTTACTTTAGGTAAAAAATCCACTTGATACTCTGCCCCACGATAAAGCTCAGTGTGGCCTTTTTGACGTCCGAAGCCTTTTACCTCAGTAACAGTCATACCTTCAATGCCCATGCCTGCAATGGCTTCACGGACATCATCCAACTTAAATGGCTTGATGATAGCGCTGACGAGTTTCATCTCGACCTCCAAAAGTGTGAAAAAATGTAATTGTTATTTATTTGTTGAATAGTTAATTCAATCATTAGGCCACATTTTCAAATCACTGTTCTGTATGAATTTTATTTTATTTTTCATTTTATTTGTTAACATAAAAGCACCATTCAAGTGCATCTCAAACATCAACGCATCATTTTAGTGCAATTATTGAGCTGGCTTTTATCACGTCGAGTAACAACGGCTTAAGCCAGAGGTTTTTAGAGCGAACGTAAAAAAATAGCCCTCAAATGAGGGCTATTTTTATGATTTAAGGATTAATAACACCATAAAGCGTTAAGGTTCAACACCAGTTATTTATAAGTCGCCTCACGCTTTTTAGCTTCTTCTTTCCACTTAGGAACAAGTGTTTTCTTGAATTCAGCTTTTTCAGCATTCATGGTTTTCATGTCCATGCCTAATGCTGCTTGCGCTTTAGCTTTAGTTGACGTATCAGGATATGCAATTGGTTGTTTAACTCCTTTAGCACCTAATAACTGAGCCAATTTAACCCGAGCATCAGCAGCTTTATCCAATGAAGTACCTAAAATACGTAATACTTCAGCAGGAGCATGAGACGATGCACCATGAGATGCAGTGGCATAATCCCAACGCCACTGTGAATGACGAATATCCATTAGGATTGGCTTCATTTCAACTTCAGTTGCGCCAGCATCCCACGCCGCTTTAGCTTCAAAGTGAGCTTTAACTAATTGAGTTTCAACACGTGCCTTTAAGTCTTGTGCTTTCTGTTTGCTTTCATTCACTAAATTGACCATAAACTCTTTGCTTTGACTGTGACAAGTGGCACATGTTTCTTCAAAGCGATCAAATGGGTTACCCACTTTATGGTCTGTAAATTTGCGACCTTTGTCATTAGTCACTTTAGGCATATGACAATCAACACAGCTCACGTTATTTTGACCGTGAACGCCCATTTTCCAAGTTTCATAACCAGGATGTTGCGCTTTTAACATTGGCGTTTTAGACACGGCATGAGTCCAATCAGAGAACTCCATGTTGTCGTAATACACTTCCATTTGCTCAACTGTGGTACCCATATCCCAAGGGAATTTAACAAAACCAGGACGTTCTGCTGTTTTCTCGAAATAGTACTCAACGTGACATTGAGCACACACCATTGATTGCTTGTCTTTACGAGAAGCTTTATCAAATGGCGTATTTAATGTTGCCATGGCGCGCTCAGCAAACGGACGAGACATGCGTAACTTTGAAGATCCTTTTTCATGACAGTCAGCACAACCGAGCACATTGACAATTTCTGGGCCACCTTTAGCCCATTTACCACTGAAATAGCCATCTTCACCTTGCTCTTCAATCACCCGTGGTACGTCAGGGCTTTTACAGCTCCAGCAGGCCATTGGCATTGGACCATCTTGTGCATTTTTTGGTGCGCCAGTACGCAATGTATTCGTTACGTCAGTTACTGCATACATATGACCACGAGGTGCATTGTAATCTTTAGCAAAACCGTAACCAGCCCATAAAACAACTAGGCTAGGTACTTTTTCTAACATATCGACAACTTCTTTGCTTTCATCTGTAGCATGCCAGCTGTCGAACTGTTTTGAGAATTTATCCTTATAAACTTCATTACGAGGTTCGGTTTTCTCACTAGCCATTGCGCCAGCGGCTAAAAAACTGGCTGCAATCACTGCACTCAGTGCAATTGATTTTGCGTTCATCTTCATCACCCTTTATCTCCGTGTTACATTATATTTAATTTAATAATCACGACATCTCTAGAGACAAAGTTAGCTATTTAAAACGGCTTTAAATATACCTCTTATGAGGTATAGCGACTAAAGTTTGCGCCAGATCAATATGTAGACAGGATGTGTTTCACACTTTTGCAAACTTGTTAATGTTTTCAAGCGACACCTAATGTAGAACACACTATTGAACCTGGTATAAAACTGGGCTTTTGCTTATTTTTAATCCCTTACCGTTATCGACAGCAGGACTTTATGTTTACTCGTGGCAGCCTTACCTCCACCATTTTAAGTTTAATGCTCGTGGTGATTTTATTGTCATCAAGCTTAGCGGTGTTTTCCATCGTCAGTTTAACTTTTAGCTTGGGAGACGCCAGAGGAATAAACGCCTCAGGCTCGCTACGAATGCAAAGTTACCGACTATTGCTTGACGCCAATATTGGCAGCCATAATATCGATGAAAAAATTGCTGATTTCGAAACAACACTCAATTCTGAAGCGCTTAAACGCTCCCTTGCATGGTATAGCCCAAAAGAAATGCGTGACCAATACGTATTGGTTATTCATAAGTGGCAAGTAATGAAAGTCTATATTGAGGAAGGAAACATCCGCCTATACTCCGCTTCGTTAACCGACTTTGTTAACACCATTGATACCTTAGTGCTGAATATGGAACAGTTCGCCGCCTTTAAATTAAAGTTACTGGTTATTGGGCAAATTATTGGTTTATCTATTTTACTGATTATTGCTTTTTTTGCGGTGGCATTTACCCGTAAGCGCGTCGTTAAGCCATTGCAATTATTGATAGAAAGTTCCACAACAATCTCTAAAGGAAACTTCAAAGTTAAAATGCCTAAAACGGACTATATTGAACTCACCGCCTTAGGTAATGCATTGCAAAAAACTGCCGCTGAATTAGCCAGCTTGTATGAAGATTTAGAAAACCAAGTCAACGAAAAAACCTTGGCATTGACCCGCACAAATAACGAGTTAAAGTTTCTATACGACAACCTTGTCATGTTACATGCCAATAAACTCGACTATAAAGCCTTACAATCAGCAATCAATCAATTGAAATATTATGAAAATTTATCCTATTTACGCTTAGTTATTGAACATGATGACGGCTCCAAAGACATCATTAAGGCTGAAGGGGGCTGGCCAGATGAATTACCGATTGAATCGTTACACTTTCCATTATTAATAGAAAAGACTCAATTGGGCTATTTGGATGTGATATCTCATCGACCAGTTAACCGATTACTGTTTGAAAACTTCGCCATGATGTTAACGCGATCTATTACTATCCATAATGCATCTGAACAACGCCAACAATTAGCGCTACTCGAAGAGCGTGCTGTGATTGCCCGAGAGCTACACGATTCAATTGGGCAATTATTATCTTTTTTAAAAATCCAAGTCAGTTTATTACGCAAAAGCCTCAATGACTCATGTAGAAGCCCAGAAGTAGAAGCCCAATTGATGGAGATAAACGAAGGTGTCAGTACGGCTTATGTTCAATTACGTGAACTGTTATCGACCTTTAGGTTAACCATTAAAGAACCTAATTTACCGCAAGCTATCGACGTAATGTTGGATCAGTTACGCCATCAAAGCCAAATTGATATCCAATTGAATTACAAACTATCAGCGCACTTACTTGAAGCAAAACAGCACATTCATATTTTGCAATTAATTCGTGAAGCGACATTAAATGCAATAAAACACGCTACCCCTGAGCATATAGTGATAGATTGTCAGTTAACCGACAAGGGCATGATTACTATCTCAATTTGTGATGATGGCATCGGTGTGACACATTTAGTAGAACGAGATCAACACTTTGGTATTGGTATCATGCATGAACGCGCCAACAAACTGAATGGGATAGTATCGTTCAATAGTAACCAGCTTGGTGGCACTACTGTTACGCTGAGCTTTCCACCTCAACAGGAGCCTTTAAATGGGTAAGCCGTATTCTGTACTTGTTGTCGACGACCATCCGTTATTACGTCGTGGTATTTGCCAATTAATCACCTCAGACAGTGACTTCAGCCTTTTTGGTGAAACCGGCACGGGACTAGAAGCACTGACCGCTGTGGCCGAAAATGAACCCGATATTATTTTGCTCGATTTGAACATGAAAGGCATGTCTGGCCTTGATACTCTTAATGCGATGCGTCAAGAGGGAGTAACAGCAAGAATTGTTATTTTAACGGTTTCTGATGCTAAACAAGATGTCACTCGACTGCTACGCGCTGGTGCCGATGGTTATTTACTCAAAGACACTGAGCCTGATTTATTGTTAGAGCAACTCAAAAACGCCATGCTAGGCCATCGGGTAATCAGTAATGAAGTAGAAGCTTATCTTTATGAATTAGAGAGCGCTATTGACGACAACAGCTGGGTAGAAACCTTGACCCCTCGCGAATTACAAATATTACAACAACTGGCAGAAGGTAAAAGTAACCGAATGATCGCTGAGGATTTACACATCAGCGAGGGCACGGTCAAAGTACACGTTAAAAATTTACTGCGTAAAGCCAATGCAAAATCACGGACAGAAATGGCAGTTCGCTACCTTAATAATTAGCCCACTATCAAAGTTTAAATCACCATTAACAATTAACAACAAAGCCATTTAAACCTGGTTTTGTTGTTAGTTAACATCAACGAGAATTAAGACATGATTATTTATCGTTAATAAATGCTAACCAACTCTCCAGTACTGACTCAAAATCTTCAAGACCACAATAAGATTCAGATTCCGCATTGTACAGGCTCATAGAGTCTTCTAATAAGTGCTCTTCCTCAAAATCAATCACACTGGCAAATACTCTCACTTGCTCAGAGTCAATATCGATGGTTAATTCTCCACCGACATCTCGCATGTGGTTTAGGGTCCCAGATTTGATTAATGCTATCTGCGTTAGAATATGAATCGCTTTGCTCTTGTCGTCACCAAGCTCTTCTGAAAACCATCTGCCTAACACTTCATGATCCATACTAAATTCAGCAAATACCGTGCCTTCTAGGCGGTTACGACGAAATTGATATTCCATACTAGAACTCTTTTTTGTTAGTATTTTTTCTATTTTAACCGATGATCGGCGACTCCGCTGCTAGTTAGCAGACCGAATAATGTGTTTGATGGTTAAATATACGATAACTAAAGGATTTCATTTTATAAGATTGCTTTAAACTTGGGCAAGATTAAAAAGTAGCGTAAATTATGACAATAGTGATCACATGGACTCTCTTATAATGAATAATGGTTTTATATACAGTTTGTTGCTAACGGGGCCCAATGCAGGCCAGTCATTGACTGAGGAACAAATAGCACAATGGCAACCTGCTGATGGTCTGTTATGGCTACATCTGCGTTACCGCGAACCTAAAGCGCGTAAATGGATCCTCAACTCTGGCTTAGATAGAGTTGAGAGGGATACCCTCTTGGCTACTGATACTCGCCCGCGAGTATTAAGCTCAGACAAAGGTATCTTACTGGCGCTGCGTGGGGTTAATTTAAATCCTAACTCAGATCCTGAAGACATGGTTGCTGTGCGGATCTACGCTGAAGAATCCAAAATCATTTCAACTTGCGAGCGCCAGCTTCAATCTGTAATTGATGTTGCCGATGCAATCGTTCAAGGTAAGGGCCCAATTGATAGCGCGGCGTTTATCATGGCCATTTGCGAACGCCTAACGCAACGCAAAGTAGAGTTTATTGGCAAGCTTGAAGAACAGCTCGATGAACTAGAAGAACGTGTTGTGACTCAAGTGAACAAGAGCTTGCGCACCGACATTGCAGAATTGCGCAGACAGACCGTAGTGTTGCGTCGCTACCTTGCACCACAACGAGAAGCATTTTCTCGAATGCTGCAAGAAACCAGCGAATTATTTGACCATAATGACAAAGTCCGTCTTCGTGAAATACATGAAACGCTGATTCGAGTGATTGAGGATCTGGATGCTATACGCGACCGCGCCAGCGTCACCCAAGAAGAACTACAATCGCAACAATCCGAGCAAGTGAATCAAAGACTGTATTTTTTATCTTTAATTTCGGCCGTATTTCTGCCATTAGGATTTTTAACCGGTTTATTAGGCGTCAATATTGGTGGCATTCCTGGTGCGGAATCAAACTGGGCTTTTGCAGCATTCTGTGGCGGATTATTTGCACTCATTGCCTTACAAATGTACCTATTTTACCGCTTAAAATGGCTATAACCTGACGATAATTTAACGGTAATCTGGCATTTGCATTTGTTCGTGAGTTTAGGCAATCATTAAATTAAGCGTCTCTGTTATATCAGCGCAATTATTGGCGTCGTTGCATCAGTATTACGACATTTGATACGCCTAACATAGCGCAACATTGGCAGACTGAATGATGCAATTATTTAGATCTAAGATAAACACCTTCAAGCCAAGTTCAATGTAAACAAAAAGGACGCCGAAGCGTCCTTTTTACTATCAAAATGTCAATCACTGAGCGACTGAACTATAGATGATATTACTTAGCATCTGCAGCAGGTGCCGGTGCTTTTTCTACTGAAACCAATTCAACTTCAAAAACAAGTGTTGAATTAGCAGGAATAGTACCCGTGTCGCGTTCACCGTAAGCAAGTTCTGATGGGATAACAAACTTGTACTTAGCGCCTACAGGCATTAACTGCACGCCTTCAGTCCAACCAGGAATAACGCGGTTTAATGGGAACTTAGCCGTTTCACCACGAGCATAAGAGCTATCAAACTCAGTACCGTCAATTAACGTGCCACGATAATGTACTTCTACAGTATCTTCAGCTGCTGGTTTCTCACCGGTACCTGGCTCTAATACTTCATACTGTAAACCAGACTCAGTAGTCGTTACGCCTTCTTTAGCTTTGTTTTCTTCTAAGAATTTTTTGCCTTCAGCAATCGATTTAGCCGCTAAAGCTTCAGCTTGCTCTAAACGTTTGTCATTTAACTTTTTATCTAGATTTTGCAATACAGTCTGCATTTCTTCTTCTGTTAACAGCATTTCTTCGCCTAAGCCATCGCTAAAGCCTTTAATCACCATATTACGGTCAACAGTAAAACCTAATTCTTCTTGTTCTTTGATGTGGCCAGACATGTACTTACCAATTGAACCACCAACACTATATGCTTCTTTTTGAACGTCAGTTGTTAATTCAACTTTCTTTTGAGCAACGTCTTGTGCTTCATTACACGCAGTAAGGCCAACAACGGCTAATGCAACTAACGATAATTTGTAAATAGATTTCATTAAAGCTTCCTCAGCATCCTTTAGTGGTTACAATAACCTTAATACATTCAATCAATGAGATGTTTAAGTGGTCATGTTCGTTTGCCACTTTATACTAGTTAAAACGGTTATACCATTGGGTAAACCTTATATGACAAGGTTTAGGACAATAATTCAAGGAGCAAGTTCATGACACGCGTTTCAATGCTGCTTTTTTGTTCAACACTCGTCCTAACAGGTCTGCTATCTGCATGCCAACCTAGCCCAACTCAAGTACACGTTATCACGACCGATGCCAGTTACAGTGCAAGCTTGTCAAACGATGCCACTATCGCCTTAGTAAGCACAGCCCATAACGGAGTACAAGTATGGGACCTCAGCCATTCAAGCCTGTCTTATCAGTGGTTCCAAGGGCAGCAACAAAATACCAGTAATGTTATTGACATTGCAATATCTGCTAATAACCTTTATGCCGCAACAATTAGTAGCCATTCCTTAGCCATATGGCGCTTAACCGATGGCTCTTCAGTGGGATGGTGGTCGTTACCCTCTTATGCCCAAAGTGTCGCCATTGCCAATACAGGGCAAACACTCGTTGGTTTAGTCGATGGATCAGTAATGTCATTGTCGCCAGAAAAATCGCGACTCATCCAGTTTTTAGCCCACAAAGAAAAGGTTAATAGTGTTTCAATTAGTGCCGATGGTAACAGCGCATTAAGTGGCGATAATGATGGCAAGGTGATTCTTTGGCAAACTCAAACTGGCCAGCCACAGCAACAATGGCAGTTGAGCTCACGCGTGACGAAAGTGCTAATTAATGACTCAGCTTCACTCAGTTTTGCCAGCGATATCACTGGTAACGCCACCCTGTGGCAATCTGATACAGGCATTCTCATTAGTCATCTGGATATTAATCGACGCCAAATGAACTTTTCAACGGCTCGTTTTGTCAATAATGATCAGCAATTACTCACAGGAACGCCATCAAGAGAAATCTTTTTATGGCAAATTAACTCGGGTAAACAGGTTTCGCATTGGCAAGTTCAATTGAGTAAAAACACCCAAAACAGAGGGGCTGTAGTATACTCTGCCACTATGCCAGCACCTGGCTCAATCGTCAGTATTAGCAGCCAAGGTTTAGTTGAATATTGGCAGCAGTAATTAATTAATAAGAGGTCTACATGGACAGCATTTTGCAAAAAATTGATGATCTTGAAATGAAACTATCATTTCAAGATATCTCTATTGAAGAGTTAAACCAAGAAGTGATAAAACTCAATGCATTAGTTGCCAGACAACAACAGCAAATGCTATTAATGGTAAATAAACTGCATTCTATTGAGCCAAGTAACATGGCGTCTCCAGCTGAAGAGACACCTCCGCCACATTACTAACTCTTTACAGTAAAGTACATCTCTCGAAAAAATGATAAATCGCACTATAGATTCGACGCCCAACTATGTGGCTAGACTCTCATCGAGAATCAGTTAATTATGGGTGAGATTGAAGATATTATGAGTACGTTGTAACATTTTTAAGTCGCTATATGTGAAGCAATCACGATTTGAAAAATAGATTAATGCCGATCGTCATTAACACAAACAACAAGGACAGCCGTCACTTATGCAGCTAAAGCCATTACTCAGCATTGCCACGACAGGCGAAGAGATACTGACTCAAAAAGCTGAACCCGTGACGGTGTTTGACCAAGCGTTACGCACTTTAGCTGATAATATGCTCAGCACTATGCTAAACGCAAACGGTGTTGGTATTGCGGCAACGCAAGTGTTTAGTAAAGCGGCCATGTTTATTATGGCGTCAAATCCCAACGAACGTTATCCCGATGCCCCATTAATGGCTCCAACTGTGGTCATAAACCCCCAGATATTAACCGCATCGGCTGCGACTGAAGTTGGGGTTGAAGGCTGTTTATCGATCCCAGGGCAGCGGCTATCGATTTCACGACATTGCGAAATTAAAGTGCAATTCCAGTCACTAGATGGCCAGTTACATCAACAAACATTAACGGGTTTTGTTGCCCGTATTTTTCAACATGAATATGACCATTTACAAGGCATAACCTTACTTGAACGGGTCAATCTGATAGCAACCAAGATCCAGGTGACACAATGTTAAGAACATTCTGTATTGGATTAATTCTCAGCCTTAGCCTATCCGGTTGCGCTTTTAACAGTGTATTTGTTAATTACCCGTCGCAAATTGCTCCATTTAAA
Organism: Shewanella sp. 5S214; assembly: GCF_041439795.1. NCBI lineage: Bacteria > Pseudomonadati > Pseudomonadota > Gammaproteobacteria > Alteromonadales > Shewanellaceae > Shewanella > Shewanella sp. 5S214. The sequence continues at coordinate 109,976 of NZ_JBGOOV010000008.1, read as the reverse complement.
CAACAGCTCAACAGCGAGACTCCAGCAGCAAACATCACCGATTTAGCCAATAATATCAGCGGTAATGATGGCTTACTTTATGCCCAAGAATCGGGACGTATTATGCAAGTTGCGGGCGATTTTACTCGCAGTAAAACCTACTACCAACAAGCCATTGATGCTTATCAAAGATTTGATGACAAAGCCATCGTTAGCGCCAGCAAGTTAGGCGCAGGTGCAAGCAGCCTGTTACTAAACGATAATGCGATTCCATATCGAGGTCCAGGTTATGAGCGCATCATGCTACATCAATATCAGGCGCTTAATTATTTATTCAGCGGCGATATTCAAGGGGCATTAGTAGAAGTCCGCCGCAGCAATGAGCTGCAAAGCCTTGAGCAAGCACGCTATCAACAATCACAAAAGTCAGTGCAAGATATGGCTAATGGCGTCATTGACGATCAAGTTGAGCGGTTAGGTAAAGAAGCTGGAAATGTGACGAGTTCGTTTCTCAATGCTTACAGTTATTACACCACGGGGTTATTGCACGAACTGGCTAACGAACCTAACGATGCCTTTATTGATTACCGAAAAGCGGCGCAAATTAGCCCAGATAATGTTTTTCTTCAACAAGACTTGGTCCGTCTAGCCAAACAATTAAGCATGCCTCAATATGATGAGTTTAAACGGCGCTGGGGAGAGGCGACATTACCCACTGCGGGTCAGGGGCAAGTAATCTTTATTATTGAAAAAGGCTTTGTACCTGAAAAACAAAGTATTACGGTTCCTTTCCCCATCAACGGTAATATACAATCGGCCTCATTAGCCACTTACTTACCGCAACATCCGTTAGCGAATAATAACCAAATTCAAGGGCTCGATGCGCCACTGACCGCGCAAGCCATTGCCAATATTGATGCGTTAGCCATTAATGCATTAAAAGAAGATTTACCCGCAGCCTTGTTTCGTCAAGCGGCAAGAGTTTATGCTAAATACCAAATGAACCGTAGCGTACAAAACAGTGACCAACGCGCCAATAATCAAGTTGATGCTGCTGCGATGGTGATGCAAATATTTAATGTTATCACTGAGCAAGCTGATCGCAGAAGCTGGCTCACGCTACCACGACAAGCTCAAATTGCCCGACAATTTATCGACGCTGGCAGCTATAATATTCACCTAAATAACAGTAAAAATGTAAAAATTGACGTAACAGCAAACCGTACAACATTAATTTGGGCAATAGAGACTGGAAATCGTACCCGTTTTTATTCGATAATAATCTGATAAACGATAATTACATATCAACTGTCACTCATCACTAATGGAATTTACTATGAAAAATTTGAAACTGATATTGATACTCGCAGCAGTGATGGGGCTGAGCGCCTGTCAATCTAAAGTAGAGTATGGCGACGCTACTGAAGTTGAAACCGTTAACGAGAACTTCGGCTCCACCGATCTTCAAGCTATTGCAGCTAAAATGGTCGACAGCATGATGGCATTCCCACCAGTGGTGGTAATGACGCAGAGCAACCGTCCGATTGTATTTGTGGATAAAATTAAGAATAAAACTTCTGAGCATATTGATACTGAATCGGTAACCGATAGCATTAGCAACAAGCTATTACGCTCTGGTAAGTTCCGTTTTATTGATATGACTAAGGTTGATACTGTTCGCAAACAACTCGATTATCAAAACAACGCTGGCATGGTCGATCCATCTACTGCGATTAAATTTGGTCGCCAAATTGGCGCGCAATATATGCTTTATGGCAACTTGTCGAGCATTGTTAAACAAGATGGCAGCACCAAAGACGTTTATTACAAGATGACCATGCGTTTAATGGATCTTGAAACAGGTTTAATTGAATGGTCTGATGAAAAAGAAATCCGTAAAATGAAATCAAAGTCATTTTTAGGTTTATAAGTCACAACCTATAGCATTAAAGCCGACATTGTTGTCGGCTTTTTCATTAATCTAATAATAAGTTAGGAACACTAACGTGAAATTGTTATCCACTGAATTGTTTAGTCCTCGGGTTATTAAAACCAGTCTCATCGCATTATGTTGTGCTAGCGTTATTAGCTGCAGTAGCTCAATATCCACCACCGCCTTTCAACGGGATGGCTCTGCCTACATTAGCCAAGAACAAGCGCAAGCTAGATCCAGTGTGATATCAAATGCGCAATATGAGCTAACTTTCTTTCTGAGTGAACATAGTCAATTCAGTGCAAAATCAGTTGTTAACTTTGACTTAAGCAGCGTGCCAAAAGCGCTTACGCTCGACCTTAATAAAGCCAATATCAAACAATTTATCATTAACGGTACTAAGGTATATCCTAATTACAATGGTGCTTATATTGTACTAAATCAAAGCCTACTAGTAGATGGCCACAATACCGTAGAAGTCGAGTTTACTCGCGAGCACAGCACCAATGGTGAAGGCTTACATCGTTTTGTCGATCCCGTAGACGGTAAAGTTTACTTGTACTCGCATTTTGAACCTGCGGCTGCTCAACAAATGTTTGCCGTATTTGATCAACCCGACCTTAAAGCCAGCTATCAAATCAATGTTCATGCCCCCAAAGACTGGCAAGTGATCAGTGCTATGCGTGAAACCAATATCGTCGACCAAGGTGAAACCAACTTATGGACTTTCCCTGCCACGCCTAAGTTGAGCCCCTATAACTTTTCTATGCACGCTGGTCCTTACCATGTTTGGGAAGACAACTCAGGCCGTTATCCAATGCGCTTGTTTTCGCGTCAATCAGTCGCGGATCAAGTTTCACCACAAGATTGGTTTACTTACACCAAACAAGGGTTAGACTTTTTTGATCGCTACTTTGGTATTGCATACCCGTTTAAAAAATACGACCAAGTATTGGTTCCTGACTTCCTTTACGGTGCAATGGAAAATGCTGGGGCAATTACCTTTTCAGAAGACCGTTTCTTATTTAATGCCGCAATGACAGCTGAACAAAAAGAACGCTTAGCCGGCGTTATCATGCACGAAATGGCGCACCAATGGTTTGGCGACTTAGTGACAATGAAATGGTGGAATGGCTTATGGTTAAATGAAAGCTTTGCCTCGTTTATGGGCACCCTTGCCACCAGCGAAGCAACCGAGTTTAGCAATGCATGGCGTAGCTTTTATGCTAAAGGTAAGCAGGCAGCTTACCATCAAGACAGCTTAGTCACGACCCATCCTATTGAAGTACCTGTGGCCACCAGCAAAAATGCCTTTGATAACATCGATGCCATTACTTATCAAAAAGGCGCATCAACCATTAAGCAATTACGTCACTTGCTCGGTGAAGACATTTTTCGCCGTGGTGTAAGCCAATATCTTACACAATATAGCTATCAAAATGCTGAGCTCAATGACTTTATCAATAGCCTAGCTACTGCCAGTGGTCGAGATTTATCCCAATGGACCAAAGAATGGTTGTATGCCGCAGGGGTCAATACCATCAAAGCCCAGTACACCTGCCAAGGTGGACAAATTAACTCATTCGCGTTAGTACAAACAGCAGATAGCCAATTTCCTACGCTACGCGAGCAACGTGTTCAAATTGGGCTATTTAACAAAAACAGGTACGAACTTGAAAAACAACAAGTCATCGCGGTTACCTATAAAGGCGCTTACACCAAAGTTGATCAGTTAATCGGTGAGGTTTGCCCTGATTTAGTCTATCCAAACTATGACGACTGGGGATTTGTAAAAGTTGAGTTAGACACGAGTTCATTTAATACCGCTAAGCAGTCTCTAGGCCAAGTGAGCGATCCGTTATTACGCTCAATGTTGTGGCAAAGTATGTGGGACAGCGTCATTGATGGTAATACATCAATGGAACAGTTCTTAAATATCGCGTTAATTAATGCACCACTGGAAAAAGATTACACCATATTAGGTCAAGTGCTTGGTAATCTTCAGCAAGCCAAAAACTATCTTGATCTTATGGCGCCCATGCATGCAAGTTACAACAGCAAAATATCAAAGGCATTAAGCCAAATGAGCTTGCGTATGAGCATGGAAAGTTACCGTAACCGAGACTTCCAACGCCGTTGGTTCGATGCCTATATTAGCCTGTCTAGTCACGGTGAGGCGTTAAAACATATTCAATCTTTACTGCAAAGTAAAAGTCATATTAAAGGGTTAAGCATAGATCAAGACTTGCGCTGGGCCATGATCCGCCAGTTAAACCGCTATGATTATGGTGACGCTCAAGCGTTACTTGCTCAAGAAAAACATCTTGATCAATCTGACTCGGGCGAAAAAGCAGCCATTGCAGCTGAAGCCATCCGTCCGCAGTCAGCGCTTAAACGCCAATGGTTAAATACCATTGAGAATAATGACACTATGCCTTTCTCTAAGATCCGTATTGCGATGTTTAACCTCTATCCTGCGGAGCAAAAGCTATTAAGTGCGGCGACCGCAGAACAACGCTTTGCTAACCTACCGTTAATGGACGATAAAGGACCAGTATTTATGCGTAGTTTTGCCGCGGCACTGATCCCGACGCAGTGCAGTGCAGGCAACATTAATGCAATTAGTGATGTCCTAGATACGCAAACAGGTTTATCACAACTCGCGCGCCGCGCCCTACTTGAAACCCGTCAAGAAGAGCAGCGCTGCGTAAAAATAAAACTGCTATTGCAGTAACCGCTACTCTAGTCGTAATAACAATCAATGGATTAGTCATTTAATGATGAAGCCATGGGGTGAATACAAAAAAGCGCTGATAAATATCAGCGCTTTTTTATTAGCTCAATAAAACAACTCTATACTGAGCCTGTGGATTTTATAACATTTGATAAATTACATAATAAATATCATTAACTGCGTACGCTAAAACTCATCATCACAGGTGCATGGTCTGTACTGTCACTATCGCGTTCATAGTCAGGTCGAACGAGATGGCGATCAAACGTTTTATAATCAATTATATGAGCAAGATTTTGTTGCTGAGTTGGATTAAACTCACTCGATACTAATATGTAATCAAGCACAGAACCACTGTTGCCATAGTAATGTGTCGGCTGTCTGACCGGATGGGGTTGCTCATCAACTAATGCGCTTGATTCAAACTCATCTTGGGCCAAGGTCGCATTACACTTGGTGGCGGCAATAAACAACTCATAGCTGTCAAACAAACTGCTTTGGTGTAATTCAGCCATCAATGACGTTTCGCCTAACTTAGCCAGCCCAGGGTCTTCAATATCACTACGAAACACTCGTAATTGATTATTAAACGCGGCTAAGAGTTCACTACCCATAGTGTCATTAAAGTCACCCATTAACATGAAAGGTTGCTGACTTTGTTGTCGTCTCATTAACATTTGATGGCACAACAATGCCGATTCACTGCCTCGCTGTAAACTCGATGCCCAGCGCCCAAGCACTTGCCTTGCTACAAAATCTGCACCGCCATGTAAACCACTTTCACTGATATCGTCGCGACTGACACCGCTACGCTTAGACTTAAGATGAATCACATAACAATCACATGGCCCAAAAATAGGTAACTGTATGGTTGCTCGAAGTGGTTTACGGCTAAAACTAAATGACTCAGCTAAACCTAATTGATTGACCCATTGCGGATCTGGCACGACATTAACCGAATCGATAATAGGATACTTAGATGCAATCGCCACGACTGGACTTCGATACACATAGTCACTCACCACTTCAGGTAAATCTAGTGCCACAAAATATTCATACCCCAGAGACTTAGTCAGCACAGCTAAGGCATCGGGACTAAACACTTCTTGAAAAGCAATAATGTCAGCTTGAGATTGGTTAATAAAATCACTTAACCAGGCACACTTTTTTTGCCACTGTTTATCACTATAGATATTTTCAAAATCATAAAAAGCATAAGGCGGTTCAATAAAATTAAATAAATTAATGCTTACCACACTAAAGGTAAGCGCGGCTGACTGAGTCGATAACCCACCGTTTACGTCCAAAATATCTTGTCCCTCAGGTCTATCATCTGTTGATATGATTGCTCATCATCGAAGATAAATAGCCACTTAATAAAACCTATACCAAGGGTACTGACAAGATCCCAACTTGTCGAATATAACTCTCCCCCAGATGGGAAGGATCTGGCATTAAAAAAGAACGGCAAAATAAGTGAACCTAAATTGAATAGCACGCGTAATAAGTAATAGTTAAACCGTTAGATGACACCTGATGGACCAAAGCCCGATACGTTAGACCCCATGTAGCAAGACCCGATGCAGTAAGTAACATTATCCTCCGTAAGACCCTTTATGGCTTATCCCTCACCCTGATAAGCCATTTTTTTATGGCCTTTGGAGCGATATATCGAACGATAATGAATAGGAGTATATGATGGTATTACTCAATACACAGGACGGGCATATTAGCCGAAAAGTACCAATAGGTATTCGAACTGTCGCAGGAATTTTACTAATGTTTGGCCAACCCGCATGGAGTGCCAGTGAGGATAATATGTTATTTCATTTTACTGATCCGAGTCACTTTACAAAATGGTTAATCAATAATGACACTGTAATGGGCGGTATTTCACAAAGCAAAGTTGAAATTAACCAGCAAGTGTTGTTATTTACAGGGTCTGTGTCATTGGAAAACAATGGCGGGTTCGCATCGATAGAGTCGAATTATAAGCATCAAATTATCGATCAATCAGAGCTTAGCCTCACAGTTAAAGGCGATGGTAAAACCTATCAAATACGCCTAAAATCACCCAATTTATCGTATGGTGAAGCGTATGTAGCGAATTTTACCACTAGCCCAAATACGCTAACGCAACATACTTTTATCCCTGCTGATTTTACCGTTAACTTCAGGGGACGTAAGGTTGCAAATGCACCAGCATTAGATTTTAATGACATTGATCGGGTTGGCTTTTTAGTGGCACAAAAACAACAAGGTCCGTTTTTAATTGAGTTACACTCAATGCAATTTAACCGATAAATATAAATTAGATAAGGGTATTAATTGAATTTACCAATGCAAATTAAAGGTATTATTTTTGACTTAGACGGTACCTTAGTTGAATCCAGTTTAGACTTTAACTTAATTCGTCAGCAAATTGGTTGTCCTGATAGTATCGATCTCCTTAAATATGTCGACGAGTTAAGCTGCAAAGACACTCAAGCCAGCGCCAATCAGATTATCCTTGATCATGAATACCAAGATGCAATCAATGCCAAACCGATTAAAGGCATGGCAGAGCTGATTAATGCTATTGAAGCGGCAAAACTCCCCACTGCTATAGTGACTCGTAATAGCCTTGCCGCTAGTGCTATGAAAGTAAAACAGAATAATATCGCCATCAATCACGTATTGACCAGAGAAGATTATCCAGCAAAACCGGCCCCGGATGCATTGCTAGCGATAGCAACTCAATGGCAAATTTCGCCGCAACATATTATCTATGTCGGCGATTATTTATATGATATTCAGGCAGCTAACAATGCCGGCATGATAGCTTGTTTTATTAATCATGGGGTTGATAGCGAATATCAACATCTCGCCGATATTATTATCAATGATCTAAGCCAATTGCAGCAGTTATTAGTTAGTCACTCTCACAATGATTAACACCAGTACTGATTAGGTTCGTCATGAGTCATAACATGAATATTAATATGGGCATCGAAATACTGAGAATAGGAGAACGAATATGAACCCAATTCATCCTAAGAAATTACTCAATAGCAAATGGACCAAGGTGAACGTGGTTCAGAAACTGAAGCATTTTAGCATCAGTAAAGTGGAATATGACGAGCAGCAAAACGTCATTGAATGCATCATAAGGGCAGAAATGAATGCACAAGAGTTTGCTATTGACTGGCGCAACCTTAAAGATCCGCAACAGTGGAAAATTGGCTGGCAATAATCTATTGCAAAACATATTCATTATGACGTTTGTAAAATAAAAAAGTGACTCTTGACCCTATAAAAGGTTCTGTGTAGCTACCTACTTTATATATAACCTGAAATTCATTATTCAAATTCAATAATAAAACGATTCAGTGCCGCTTACCTATTCCTAATCGGCATTATCCTTTTCCTCGACGCTTACCAAATATGTTTTTTTGCATCATGCTAATTCCATTTAGTAAGTGTATTTATACTATATTAAGGCTAAACATATAATTATACATAGCATAAATGAATGATAAATAAACATAACGAAGTCAGATTAGCCTATAAATTAACAGCGTTAACTAGTGTAATGTATTTTAAATTGATCTAAAAAATTAACTACCAAATCGAGTCGCTGCAAATTGATTCAATAAGCGATGCACTAAATAACACAATAATAAAGTTGCCACTATTGCTACTAGAATACTACTGACTCGATACAAAGCACTAAATACTAGATCGTTATTGGGGGTTAAATATTGGCCAAATAGTATGCCTAATGTGGTCATGGCGCCAAACCCCACTCCTGAGCCACTCGCCTCTCTCACATGCACTTGGCTAAATAACATTAAGCCTATCCACAATAGCGGTATGACAAAAATCAGTTGCCCAGACCAATCATAAAGTAATCCTTGTCCTAGTAAACCAAAGGTCACTCCAAGCAGGGTACCGATAGCACGCTTGCGGGCATAGCCGAGTGCACCATTCCAATGCATGGGGAATAACAATAATAAGGTGGTGGCTTGAGCTGACATAGAGTCTCGCAAGTTAAATACCTGAAAAACCACAAATGATGCTGTCGCAATTGATGCACCGAGTAATGCTTCATGACGCATTCGATTAGGCGCTTTAGCAACCGATGCCATTGGCGGACGTGGTTCGACATCTGGCCAAAGAGCGGTCATAGCGTAAGCAATGATGACAGATGCTGCCGTCGCCCAAAAATTATTAAAAATAAGATTATTAATATCGACACTCGGATAACTGGCAAAGTGCAGCATAATGCTTAAGCTGATCACCCCGTTAGCGCCGAACAAAAACAAACTGCCTCGTGACATTGCCGCAAATCGATACAGAAAAAGTATAAACACAATTGGCAAGATCATGCCTGGATGAGTACCAAATAAACCACCTAGAATACCCACCTCAATTCCAGCCATCACCGATGATGCTAATAGTTGCCGCATTGCATGGGCATTCATCACTGGTACTAAACCCAACAGTAACATTGGGGTAACGGTAAAAAATACCCCATAACTTAGGTCGAAAAATTTACAAATAGCAAACCCAAGCGTAGCGCCTGTTGCAATGCGAAGGCATTGACGTAAATCGTTTGTAGTCAAAGGACTGTGGCGTAGCAACATGTAAAATACCTTCGCATTGGAGAGAATACTGCACCCTAAATCACCCACCCTAATAAATGGTTTGTTCAGTCAACACTAAAAAAGTGGTAACCAGCTATAAGTATGGATTAGGGAAATAATGATTGAAGTTAATGCTTCATTTAATAAATATAGTGCAGCACACTAATGACTTTAATTTGTACCTTGGCCAAAAAACCGAGGAAACTGCTATTGGGCACCAATTGCACCGTGGCGCGAGCCCCTGCAGGCAATAGGCTAACGGCTTGTTGATCGAGCTCTAAATGTAAACGCAAGCGCTGGGCATCACGTACCCATCGCACCGACTCTTGGGGATCTGCCAAGCGGCCATTGGCATCAAATTGTCCGGCACTCACACCTGCATCAACAGAACTCACTTTAGCCGAGTATAAATGTCCAGGTTGGCCATCAAATGAAACCAGCGCAATTGATTGTGGCTCAATACCTTGTAAACTTTTCTCTCTGAAATCAGCAATAATATCAACGTTTTCTGATACGAGTGCTAATAAAGGCTGACCGACTGTAGCAAAGCTACCGACTTCTAACTGTAAGTTAGTGACAACCCCATTTTGATCTGCGCGAATTTGAGTATATGACAAGTCTAACTCGGCTTGAGCTAAATGATTTTGAGCTTGGCGAACTTTTAAATTATCCGCGCCGTTAAACCCACGACTAACGATTAACTTAGTTAAGCGAGCTTTAGCGGCAAGTAAGTTAGCTTCGGCGGTTGCGGCATCATTTTGAGCTTGATCGGCTAACTGCTGCGATACACCGCGTGTGGAATAAAGAGCATCAATACGCTTTGCCTCGCTGCTTTTTTGCTGTGCATTACTTTGATTTGCCTGCACGTCGGCTTTGGCGGCTAATATCGATGCATCGAGTTCTGCATTATCTTGTTTGGCTTGCTCTAAGGCTAATGTTGCTCGCTCAATCGCTAACTCATAAGAGGCTGAATCGATACTAAACAACACATCACCTTCGGCCACAAATTGGTTATTTGCGACCTTAATAGAGGCTATTTTTCCACTGACTTGTGGTGTTACCTTGGTGACCATCCGTGTTGCCATAGCTTGTGGCGTCATTGGCATGACAGCATCGGCAAACATAAAGTAACCGAATACGAATACAAACATCGCAATCGATATTTTAACGAGACGGGCAAATTGTTGATCTGGAGTCATGTTACTTCTCACTAAAAGGGTCATCAGACTGATTAAGCTTAGCCATAGCATTAGCACTAATCAGACTGATCACACGTTCAAATTCATTTAATTCTTGATGACTAATGCCATTGAGTAATTCAGCACGGATTTGCATAATCCGTGCTTCTATTTGCTTCAGAATGTCGGTTCCTTGAGGGGTCAAACTGACAATTCGTGCTCGCTTATCAGTATCGCAACAACGCCTTTTAACATATCCATGTTCTTCTAATTGTCCCAAAGTGCGCATTAATGATGGCAATTCTATTTCTAACGCGTCGGCGAGTACTTTTTGACTGACGTTATCGCCTAAGCGTAATAGCTTCCACAGCGCGGTCCAGCGAGGATGAGTTAAGCCTAAAGGAATTAATTCAACATCTGCGACAGTGCGCCATAATCGATGTAACCGGCCGAGTTGCTCAGCAAGATGTAGCTCTTTTAATCGCTCTAATTCTGTAGAAATCATATTAAGTCACCACTTAGTTAGCATGCTAAGCATTATAACTGGTTAGCATGCTAACTAAAAGTGCAACAATTTATTTTGATGAGGAATAAGCAGAGTAAAAAAATAACCAATTGATATATAAATTAAAAATAAACATTAATTTAAATAAATGTTCACTAGTATCTGGTTTTACTGTCGTCTTGTACGTACTTTGGGGATTCATCGAGGACATCTTTTACTGCAATTTTCCTCGGTAAATACTGAGATAGCTATATAGGCAAAAATCCAAATACATATTTTTAGATGCGATAGGAGCTTAACCCAACATCGTTAATTAAAGAGGCTGAAAGTGTGCATCATCGCTTACGGTGTTAAGGCCGATTGCATAAAATACCCATAAGCTTAAGTCTTATAAAAAATCCATTTAAGAGTCATTCTTCCACAAAATAGACACTCAAATAGGTTATAAGTTAACGCTAAAAGAACATCAGTTGCCAATCGCTCCAGACAACTTACATCAGCTTACTAAACGTTTAGGATTTAAATAACGAAACAGGAAAAAATCAGTTGAAATATTAAGCGTAATAAGTGAGGATGCGCGCTAATAATATGTACTAATGACCAGTACAAAATAGTCAAACTTGGTAAGATATTGTAGTCTGACTGGTATAACGTCTGTTTTTGGAATGATATAACGCTTATGATGAATTCGTTACGCACTACTTTAATTGCAGCAACGGCTATGGTACTCAGTTTTTCGAGTGCTGCTGTTGAATATCGTCTACCTGCTAAAGGCAGCAATTTAGTCGGTGAAAATCAATACTATGTTGTTCCTGAGGGCAAGTTAACCCTAGAACAAATCGCCTCAAAATTTCAGCTCGGATTAACTAACTTATTAGAAGCAAACCCTGGCGTGGATCCCTTTTTACCCAAAGCCGGTAGCACTTTATTAATTCCACATCAGCTAATTTTGCCGAACACTAAACGTGAAGGCGTAGTGATAAACAGCGCTGAAATGCGTTTATATTATTTCCCAAAAGGAAAAGATATTGTTGAAGTATTGCCTATTGGTATTGGCCAAATTGGTAAAGACACTCCAGAAAAGTGGGTAACAACCATTCAACGAAAACGCGCAAACCCAACGTGGACACCAACTGCTAATATTCGTAAATCTTACGAAGCAAAAGGAGTGACATTACCAGCGGTATGGCCTGCAGGCGCTGATAATCCAATGGGTTTGTTCGCACTGTATGTGGGTAACTTATATGCAATCCATGGCACTAACGCCACCTTTGGTATTGGTTTACGCGTCAGTTCTGGTTGTGTTCGTTTACGTGATGAAGATATTGAACATTTATTTAATACCGTGCCAGTAGGTACTCGTGTTGAATTTATTAACCAACCCATTAAAGCGACTGAAGAACCTGATGGTAATCGTTATTTAGAAGTTCATCAGCCGCTATCACGCACTCAAGCTGAGTTTGATTCGACTGAGCCAGTAGCATTATCATTTGATAAAGAAACCACTCGCTTTGTTGCTCACCCACAAACTGACTCATTTATATTAAAGCGATTACTAGAGCAACGTACAGGTATGCCAACTCGCATTAATCCATAAGTAATATAAAAATATTTGGCTGTATCAAAACAGCATAAAATGGTTTTATTACTCCACTAAACACTGTGGTTAATAAAACCATTTTTTTATGGGTTTAATAAAAAAAGATGCTTACTTATCTGGCGAGCCAAACGCTGGCTCGATTTGTTCGACATCGTCACTCGCTGTTTGGCTATCCCCCATAGCCTCACTGGTTTTAGCGAGTTCATGTAAATCTTCCATCGCCACATTAATATCACTTTGACCAGCCCCCATCAATGCTTCGGCTTGATCGACAAATGAAGTCTGTTGATCTATATCTTGAAATAAGACCTCAGCATCTTCTGCTGTTGCAGTTGATTGTGAGTATTGCTCTACGCTGGCTTGATTGTTGTCAGATGACAATATTTGACCACGATTTAATGCCGAGCTAATGGTTGGTTGTAATATTGTGCCGGCAATAATCAAAATAGTCGCAACTGCGGCATAAGTGAATTTACGCCCAGAAAAAACCGAATGAGTAACACTAGCCTGCTGCGCCTGTTGATGTGATGATTGCTCTGCTTCAGCTTGTGGTAACTGCTTTGCATCAGGACCTTTAGTGCGCATACCGATGAATTGACCGCCATCATAAATTTCCATCTGATGACTCGACACTTCACCTTCTACAATACCCGAGCTGACAATAATTAACTTATTGCAATGTAACTTGCCTTTAAATAATCCTGACACGCGCATCTCTTGGCAAAAAACGTCACCCTCAATCACGCCTCCCAGCTCAATTTTGATTTGATCAGTAGAGTTAATAGTACCTTTAGTGTGGCCAGCAACCATTGCAGGACCTTGAATACGTACATTACCTTCTAATGTCATATCCGCACCAATATAGGTCATCCCCTTATTTTTATGATTCATGTCTGGGTCCTTGTTAGGATTAATACTCAGGGTTCACGCTCAGAGTTAATAGATTGTTATTTTTGTCACAAGAGCTTAAAGGAAATACGCACCATAATAAAGGCAACAGTTAATGGTATACTACTCAGCTCAACAATTTAGCTTAAGTGTTATGTCGCCATTACAAGCCTATCAGCAGCGCATTAAACAAAACATGCTTGATGATCCTGCGCAACAGCAAGCAGTACTCGCCTTAGATTCGCTCTATCAGCAATGTCTATCGATTAACAAAAAAAACCGCGGTTTATATTTGTGGGGAGATGTTGGTCGTGGGAAAACCTTTCTGATGGATCTGTTATATCAAAGTTTGTCTGAGCAGTACCTATATAGCCCGCAGTCTGAAGTAAATAAAACCGTATTACGTCTTCATTTTCATCGTTTTATGGCTATGCTCCATCAGCAATTAAATCAAACATCGGGGATCCGCGATCCATTAGCTCATATCGCTAAGCAAATTGCAGCCAAATATTCTGTCATTTGCTTCGATGAATTTTTTGTATCTGATATCGGTGATGCCATTTTACTTGGGCGATTATTTGAGACATTATTTCAGTCAGAAGTGACCTTAGTTGCAACGTCAAATGTGCCGATTGTTGACTTGTATAAAAACGGATTACAGCGCGATCGTTTTTTACCCACTATTGATCTGCTTCTACAATATACCGAATCAATCCATTTAAATGGTCAAATTGATCATCGTTTACACGCTAACGCCAACATATTAACGACTACACCACCTTGGCTAAAACAGCCATCATCAATGGCGCCCGAAGTTGTTTTTCAACAATTATGTCAACAATACCCACAACCTCATGCGAGTCTCAAAAACCTGCCACATTCAATTGAGGTATGCCATAGAGACATTGCCGTTATGGCTATACACGGCCAGCTTGCTTGGTTTACCTTTTCAGCCTTGTGCCAAGGCCCACGATCAGCATTAGATTATATTGAACTCGCGGGACAATTTAGCCATATCTTACTCAGCGATGTACCGATATTAGGCGGAGAACTACGAAGCTGGATTAGAGCACGTGGCACCGAAGATGGTTCACTAGCAACCATCACAGGCGAGCGACAACTATCCTATGCCAGTGAGGATGATCCAACCAGACGCTTTATTAGTTTAGTTGATGAACTATACGATCAAAAAGTGATGTTAATTCTCAATAGCAGGTTTAGCTTGGAAGATTTATACATTGATGGGGCATTACAATTTGAATTTAGACGCACTTACAGTCGCCTAATCGAAATGCAACAATGGGCGTAAAGTATATGATGCAAGGTTATGAGTGCTTAATAACCTTAATGCTTTACTCAAGATGCTTGGAAATTTTCAACGTCATTAAATCGACGTAAAAAATTATCGAGCGCATCATTGGTAGGATATTCGAACTGATACTTATTGTGAAAAAACACCGTTAAACTAACTTGGGCATCAGACAAGGTAATGGTGTAGCCATCGTGATCCGTTTGGGCACTAATACCACACAACCAATAATCATGGCCACTAAGACCATCTTCAAGCGCACGTTTTTCGCCATATTGAGTGACTTTGTTAAACACTTTTAACGCACGATGAATATCAATTTCATTTTTCATTACAGGCTCTACCATTAATATTGCTATGTTCTTATTCAACGATACTATACGCTAGCAATACTTAATAGATCAGTACTTCACAGATCTGCTATTAATAACTATAACAGCCTAGATTTATTCAATATTACTGCGCCATTTTGATTTAAAATATTTCACTTTGTTATGACTACAAGGCAGCATCACCATAGTTTATAACAGATAGAAGCGATAACATGCTTAGTACTATGATGGATTTTTTGCCCTCGGTTTAAGTGCAGGATTAATCAAGTCAGATTTAAAAGTCCCTAAGGCGACCTGCGAAACCTTATCCACTTTGTTAATGCTCATACTAGGAATAGCAGAGGGCATGACAAGGCAAAAAAGTCATTTAGCGATCACTAAATGCCGTCTGTTATTGCGCTTGGATTTATTATTCTTCTGCGTGTGTATTCAATGCTACGCCAACTTATCAAATTGCCGCAAAAAGAAGCCATTAAGGCGGCAATACCCTATGCCAATATTGGCTTGGCTATGCTGGTATCGCTTGAGACAGCGCCTGAAATTAAATCGTTGATTTTAAATGAATTTATTCATTATAATTCACTAGGTATTAGGCTAAGCCATCAATAGAGGTAATCTGCTGAGTGTAGATAAATTAATAATTGAGTAAGTTGAAATGAAAAATAATAGTAGTGAAAGGACATCATCTTTTACTAAGATTAAGCACAAGGATATATCCATTATCGGCGAGTAATTCAGCATCATTCATGAGTAACAGGCTATTTAATTACCGTTTCGTTTTTCTGGTGATGTTTTGCTTTGTCAACAAACATGGCTTTATCGACAGTCACCAAATATTCATACAAGGATAATGCCTGATTTGCTTGTCGATGCACCACACCTTTGCTGTAAGTTAATTGGTAAGGTTTAGCATTGTGCTGGTTATGCTGCTCAACAGACTGCTGGAACCTGCGTAATACATCATTGACAATAGTTTCATCAGTTTGACTCAGCAATACCACAAATTCATCACCAGCAAATCGAGCAATAATATCTGAGCCACGAAAACTACTGACTAATAAACGGGCAAAGATTTTTAATGCATTATCTCCTTCTTCATGACCAAATGCGTCATTAATAGATTTAAAATCATTTAAATCTAAAAAAATCAAACAGGTGTTAAAGCCGAGCTTATCACTGCGGGCCATTGTTCTATGAGAAAGTAACTCAAAGCCGCGACGATTAAAAATACCCGTTAACGCATCCAAAGTATTTTGCTTAATCGATAACAGCTCATCTATAACAATATTGCCAAGATCTTCTAAAGTTGCTTCATCATCTTTAGAAAAGGACCTCGGCTTGTCATCAATAATACACAAGGTTCCGACTATCACGCCATTAGGCATAGTTAATGGATAACCGGCATAAAATCGAACATTAGGTGGCCCGAGTACCAGTGGGTTGTCGGCAAAACGCTGATCTTTTAGCGCATCAGGTACAATGAAAATGCCATGCTGATTAATGGCGTGACCACAAAAAGAAATATCACGTTGGGTTTCGCATACATCTAATCCTTGTGAGGATTTAAACCATTGACGATCGGCATCAATTAAACTTATCACGCTAATCGATACTGAAAATAAGCGTTTTGCTAGCCGAGTGACACGATCAAAGCGATCTTCAGCTGCGGTATCGAGCATGTTTAATCCTCGAAGCGTTTCGAGTCGAGTATGCTCATTTTCAGGTATCGGAGCTAGAAGCATTAAAAGTCCAACTTAATCAAATAACACCAGTTCAATAAGACAGTTATAGAACTAAATATCGATCTTAACCACTTCATTTAGTATCAAATGTGTAAAATATTATTATAAATTTCAATGACGCTATCAGTTTTGGGTTGCACGCTTTGCTGCGGTAATTTACCGGGCAATTGCTGTAAGGTCAGTTCATGATTCTCATCACGCAGCCAACAGTAAGTTTGAGTTAAATGCTGAGCTTGCATTACCGGCAATAATTCCAACTCGGCTAACACTTCAAAAATGCGCACATTATCAGACCAAATAGTTAACTCGTGATATTGATGCGCATAGGCTAAGACTAAATACTGGGCTATAAATTCAATGTCCGCAATACCACCTGCGCTCTGCTTTAAATCAAATATTGTTGCTTCTGCTTGAAGTAAATGCTCGCGCATTTTTGTGCGCATATCCCTAACAGCTTTAGCCAACTCCACTTTATCGCGCTCAATTTGCAACACTTGCGCACGTAGTTCACTAAAACGACCCGCAAGTGAATAATCACCAAACACGAAACGAGCGCGCACTAAAGCTTGATGCTCCCAGGTCCAAGCCTCTTGCTGCAAATAAGCACCAAAATGCTCTATTTCACTAACTAATAAGCCTGATGCACCCGATGGGCGTAAACGCATATCAACTTCATATAATTCTCCAGATGTGGTGCGGGTAGCAAATAAATGCACCACACGCTGAGCAAGCTTTAGGTAAAAATGGCCATTATCAATAGATCGTTCGCCATCTGTACTGCCAGAACCGCTGTCACCGTGTAAGAAAACCAAATCTAAATCAGAACCATAACCCAGTTCAATACCACCAAGCTTACCGTACCCAATCACTGCAAACCCCATATTACTTGGGCTTGTTCCCTTAGGCGTGCCATGGCGAGACGCTACTTGATGCCAAGCTTGCAGCACGACTTGCTCAATAATTGCTTCGGCTAAAAAGGTTAAATGATCGCTGACCTGCATGACAGGTAAAACACCTGTGACATCGGCCGCAGCAATCTTGAGTTGTTGAGACAATTTAAACTGGCGCAGCGCTTCCATTTGCTGCTCCATGTCATCTTCTGGTACTCGTAATAAATATTGGCGTAATTCGCTCGGATAATCATCAATGGAAGTGATGTCATACAGTTGCGACGGGTCAATAAGCTCATCGAGCAACATAGGAAAATTAGCTAGCTCACGCGCAATCCAGGGGCTTGCACAACATAAACTGACTAATTGTTGTCTAGCACCCGGGTTTTCACATAAAAGCTCAAGGTAAGTAGTTCGAGTTAATATTTTATCTAGCACGTTGGCAACGGGCTTAAAAGCTTGACTCGGTTTCGCCTGATTAACCAATTCCTCGAGTAATTTAGGCATTAATTTGTCTAAGGTTTCACGCCCTCGAGGTCCGATAGAACGTTTTGACACCATTTGATGCCATTCACTTAATAACGGCCATAATTCGCTATCATCGATTTGTTGTTCTTGCAGCAAGGCATTAGCGTCTTCATCTTGCTGCACATTCCAAAATAATGATGTCCAATGATCATTCTGTTCGTGACTGTCAGTGCCACCGACCGTGGCATTAAAATGGCCGTGAATGGTAGCCATCGCAGTATTAATTTTTTGACGAAGTTCTTCTTCGTTTTCAACATCTAATGGATAACATAGCCGCTGCCAATCAAGCTCATTGTTGGGCAGAGTTTGTGTTTGTTTATCATCGATAGCTTGTAATAAATTCTCCACCCGACGCAAAAGAATATAGCTATGTTTAAGCTCATCAACCGCTAAATATTCCAATTGCCCAAGGCTATACAAGGTATCAATGGCACCAAATAAACTTTGTTGCCGCAATGCGGGTTCGCGGCCGCCACGGATCAACTGAAAACTTTGCACTACGAATTCGACCTCGCGGATCCCTCCCGCACCCAACTTAATGTTATCGGTTAACTGGCGACGCCTGACTTCTTGAGCAATAAGTTGCTTCATTTTACGTAGTGATTCAATCGCAGAAAAATCAATATAACGGCGATATACAAATGGGCGTAATAAATCATGTAGCTCGTCACAATAGCCAGACCAAGGGCCCAATACACGAGCTTTTACCATGGCGTAGCGTTCCCAATCGCGACCTTGTTCTTGGTAATAATCTTCTAGACCACTGAAACTGACGACTAACGGACCACTTTCTCCGTAAGGCCGTAAACGCATATCAACACGAAATACAAATCCATCAACCGTCACTTGGTCGAGTAAATTTACCAAGCGTTGGCCCATGCGAATAAAGAATTGTTGATTGGCCTGAGTACGTCTTCCACCTACCGTGTCACCATGCTCTGGAAAGGTAAAAATTAAATCAATGTCAGATGAAAAATTAAGTTCACGGCCACCCAGTTTACCCATACCTAAAATTAATAAAGGTTGCGGCTTACCTTCGGCACTCATGGGGGTACCATATTGCTGACACATTTCTTGATATAACCAATCTCGTCCAGCAATAACCAATGCTTCGGCAAGTGCTGATAAATCGAGTAGAGATTCTTCTACTGGGGTGTAATTTAAAAAATCACGCCATGCTAAACGCACCATTTGTAGATTACGATAACAACGTAAGGCTGACTTAACCTGCTCTTCTTGAGTTAACTCAACTAACAGCGAATGTAACTGAGCATCAAAATCACTGCGCACCACATCATCTAATAGGCCATCAAATAACTGCACAATCCATTCTGGATGACGACAAAGTTGCTCAGCAATATAATCACTCAAGCCAAATACGACTTTTAGCTCTTGCTGCTGCGAGGGGGGCAGTGCGGTTTTAGCCTCAGGCCAACTGTCGCAGAGTCTTAACCAGTAACGATCTGCGCTGTCTAACATAGCGGCAGATAATACCTTGTTACCTTGGTTTTGCATGGCAATAATGATCCCTAAAGAAAATGAACGTTGGACATATTATGTCGTGAATGGTATATCTATTGGTCAGTAAAATGATCAGATTAATATCATTGATACCCAGATTACTATAACCTGTGTCATATTGAATTAGCACATGAAAAATCTACATTTTGGAGAAAACATGGTAGGTCACCTCCCCCGTGTACTCATATTGATAACGGTATTGTTTGCCACGTTAGCCCTTAGCGGTTGCGGTGACGACCGACCGGAACAAATTGCTAAGTACCAGCAACTGACCCAACAACGTCTTGATCTGTTGGCCAGTTCACTCGACAACAATCAGCTGCGTAATGCGACGTTACTTAAACAATACACCAGTATTCTCGCTCAGCGCCAATCAGACTTAACACCTTTACTCGAAGAGTTGGCAAAAGATGCCGGCACTGAAGGTCCAATGTTTCAGTCATTAACGCGTCGTTATAAAGACTTAAACGATAGCGCTAACTTTATTGATTTAGACCAGCAACTGGCTGAAGCTCAAAATGTTTATCAAGCTGCAGACAGCAGTTTGTATAATGATATGCTGTCTGATCCAGTCAATGTTGTCGCTGATATGTCTAATGGCCAACTGGCCAGAGTCAATGCAATCAGCCGTGAAGCCGAAGCGCTCGCGAATGGAACCGACGTTGGTGGTGCAGGCAGCCAGCTTGTGGGTAATCCTGCTTATGGTAGCTGGCAAAACAATTCAAGTGGCACATCGATTTGGGCTTGGTATGGCATGTATGCGATGTTTTCTAACTTCACTCGTCCAACAAGTTACGACCGTTGGTCGGGTAACCGTGGTTACAGTTATTATAATGATGTAGGACGTTACCGTTATACCTCACCAAAACAAGCCACTTCGCAAGCAAAAACCTTTGAACAAACCAAGAAACGTTTTGACAGCCAGGGGAAGCGATTTGACAGCCCTTATGCAAAAACTCGAACAGGTTCTACAAGCTTGTCGCGTCAAAGTGCTAGCGCACCTAAAGCCAGTAGTACCACTCAGAGCGCGAGTAGAAAATTTCGTTCGAGCTATTCAAAAGACAGCAGTTTCCGTAACTCAAGCAGCCGCACTAGTCGCGGTGTTAGCCGTGGAAAATAGGTAAGGACTCACCATGACATTTTTTCAAGAATATGGCTTAACTCAACATTTGGCGATTATCTTAGCCATTGATTTAACCATCGCTATCGTTTTACTGACGCTAATGCGTTACTTGCAAGGCTGGAGTGTTAAAGTTAACAGCAGTGCCGAGCTAGCAGAACGTGACAATTTCGCCTTTGGTATTAGTACAGCAGGTGCAATCGCAGCATTGGGCATTGTGCTTACCGGCGCCATAACTGGCGAGGCAGCACCGTCTTATTTAACCGAAGCGATTGGCATGTCGGCTTACGGTTTATTTGGTTTAGTACTGATTAAATTGGGCCGTTTTTTACACGACAAAATCGCCTTAAATGAATTTGCGAAAAACGCTGAAATTCTCAAAGGTAATGTCTCTGTGGCTGTGGTTGATGCTGCGGCGGCTATTGCCACTGCCATTATTATCCGCGCAGTATTAATGTGGGCAGAAGATATTACCATCGATACCTTCATCGCTATTTTCAGCGCCTTCTTAATCTCCCAATTAATGTTAGTTATTCTCACCAGACTGCGCGAAAAACGTTACGCTCAACGTAATCAAGGTGCGTCAATGCAACAAGCCTTAACCCAAGGCCAAACGGCATTAGCATTGCGTCATAGTGGCTACATGATTGCCATGGCGTTAAGCTTTAACGCCGCAAGCCATTTCATTGCATACAATCCAACGGCTCACGTCAGTAACATTATTGGTTGGTGCGTATTTTCACTGATTATGTTGGTGGTATTATCGCTATTGATAACCGTGGTAAAAAAACTGGTATTGGCCGGTATTAATCTTGCCGAGGAAGTCGAAAAACAACAAAACATCGGTATCGCAGCCGTTGAAATGGCGATTAGTATTGCCGTGGCTCTTATTCTTACGGCGTTAATGGCTTAATTTATGACAACACCTTTGCTCGATGAACTTCCCGCTAACACTACACCAGGGGGCTCACAGCAAAGTTCCCCTCCATCCCGTCAAGTATCGTGGTTTGATGATGCCTTATTACTCGGCATCATGGCCTCGTTGGCGGGATGTGGTCTTATTTATGAATATCTATTATCTCACTATGCGGGCCGAATTCTTGGCGCACTAGAAGCAGCTATTTACACCATGATAGGCTTGATGATTGTGTCTATGGGTGTGGGAGCCTTTGCTGCACGGAAAATTAAATGCGCTTTCACTGGCTTTGCTATGCTCGAATTAACCGTAGCACTGTGTGGCTCATTTGCGATTATCGTTACCGCTGCCGTAATTGGCTTTGGTCAACAACTGCCATTAACCATCGCCAATACTTTAGGGCTGCCGCCAGATCACCTACCTAATGGTGGCTTTATTGCAAGTTTGCAAACCCTTAGCGCATACCTACCCTATGTTTGGGGCGTACTGCTGGGGTTAATGATTGGCATGGAAATACCACTGATTGCCCGCGTTCGGCAATCTTTGTCTGAAGCACACTTACTGCATAATGCCGGCACCATATATGGTGCCGATTACATTGGTGCTGGCATAGGTGCCGCTATTTGGGTCGGCTTTATGTTGGCCATCGATATTCAACTGGCTGCAGCACTCACCGCCAGTGTTAACCTCATTGCAGGGCTAATCTTTATTTGGCGTTTCTGGGCAAAAATAAATCATGTTAAATTGCTGCTCATAGGCCATATTATTGCCAGTGTCGTGATTGGCTTATTGGCCGTTAAAGGCCCTAGTTGGGAACAGCATTTTAATAACCTGTTATATAAAGATCATGTGGTGTATGCCAAAGCAACGCGCTTCCAGCAACTCAATTTTACTGAGCGTCTGCGCGGAGGTGGTTTACCGCCAGTTTATAATTTATACATCAATGGCCGTTTGCAATTTTCGAGCAGCGACGAACACATCTATCACAGCTTTTTAGTTCACCCAACATTAGCAGCCAGCGCAAGGCACGATAATGTGTTAATTATTGGCGGTGGTGATGGCCTAGGGTTAAAACAAGTGCTCAAATGGCAACCTAAAGCCGTTACTTTAATGGATTTGGATAAAGACCTATTAGCCTTATTTAAATCGCCACCAGCAGATATGCCCAAACGCTTAAGCGATGCATTATTAGCATTAAATGGCGATGCGTTAAACGATCCTCGCTTAACCTTAATGGTCGATGATGCGTTTAACGGGGTTGATAAGCTGATCCAAAAAGGTCAAATATTTGATGCCATCATTGTCGATTTGCCTGACCCAAGCCACCCAGACTTAAATAAATTGTATTCAGATTTATTTTATCGCAAGCTCAATGAATTACTCAGTGCAGATGGCGTGATCACTGTGCAGTCAACGTCACCTTATCATGCGCCAAAAGCGTTTATATCGGTGGGAAAAACCCTTACTGCAGCAGGATTTAATGTAAAACAGTATCATCATAATGTGCCGAGCTTTGGGGAATGGGGTTGGAGTATCGGCAGTAAGATGGGCAAAAATCCACAGCAGCGATTAGCCGCCATCGATAATATTCCGGTGCCAGAAGAATGGCTTACTCCTGGGCTTATCCATGGTTCATTTGAATTCCCTAAGCATTTTTATGCCGATATAGACAAGATCAAAGTGAACGAAATTGGTTCACTGCAGCTGTATTACTACCATTTAGCAGCTTGGTCAGAAAATGAAGTAATTAATCTTTTTTAATTGGACCAGATAGCGCTTGACATATTATGTCTAGATGCTATCTTTACTCACAGACATAATATGTCAATTAAGGACGAATATGAACATCCATACTATTGCAAGTCACCTAAACGGACTGTGTGATCACAGCAAAACCGGTTTTCAATTTGATTGTTATCCTATTGACGGTGATGTTGAAGTGTTACAAGTCAATATTGTCGGCCGCGAAGAAATTCCGGTGTTTGTATCAGTAACTGATAACCAAATATTGTGCATCAGTTACTTGTGGGGCGAAAACGAAGTAAATCAAGCTCGTCGGTCTGAAATGTTTGAGACCATGTTAGAACTGAACATTCCAATGCCATTATCATCGTTTGCTAAAATTGATGATAAATATGTGGTTTACGGAGCTTTATCTGTGCTTTCAAGCATGGAAGAGATTGAACAAGAATTAGCAGTACTGTCAGACAACTGTCTGGAAGTCATCGACGAACTCGTCGAATTTTTAAACTAAGGAGCCAATTATGGGCATTCTAAACAAGATTCTTACAGCGTTTCGTGGTGGTGCAACAGAAGTTGGCCAAAATATCGTTGACGCAAACTCAACTCGTATTTTTGAACAAGAAATTCGAGATGCAGAAAAACATTTAACTCGCGCTAAACGTGAATTAACCGACGTGATGGCCAAAGAAATGCAAGCTAGCCGCGAAATTGATCGCTTAAAGCGCAGCGTTGCTGAGCACGAAGGTTATGTCACCCAAGCGCTAGAAAAAGGCAATGAAGCATTAGCGATTGAAATTGCAGAAAAGATTGCTCAATTAGACGAAGAGTTAGCCGAGCAACAAACTGCCAATGACAGCTTTAGTTCGCATGCAGTGCGTTTAAAAGACTTAGTTAAAAAGACCGAGCGTCAGTTAAATGATTATCAACGTCAATTAACCATGGTCAAAACAACTGAAAGTGTACAAAAAGCGACTGCGACTATCACTGACTCATTTGCTTCAAGCAACTCAAAACTGCTTAATGCTAAAGATTCACTTGAGCGCATCAAAGCACGTCAGCAGCAGTTTGATGACCGCTTAAAAGCGTCTGAAACCTTAGCTGAAGAAAATAGCGATAAGTCATTACACGCAAAACTAGCAGAAGCGGGTATTGGTGAGCAAAAGTCGAATGCTAATGCAGTGTTAGATCGCATCAAAGCACGTAAAGGCTAAGCGATTATGGGATTTCTTAGCGGCCTATTCGGCAAAAAAGAAGCCCCGAAGCGTCAGCTTGACCACCCTAATAAACTGCTCAAGGGTGATATGATCACCTTTGATGACAGTTTTGCTTTGCCCACGCAATTGCGTGGGCAACAGCTTAAGGTTGAGGCTATTCATACTTATGAATACCAGCGCTCGCAGCTTTGTGAATTCTTATTGCGTGGCCACAGCGGCACGGCAATTTACCTATCCTATATTCAAGAAGACGAATCTTACTTAAGTATTTCAATCAAAATAAATCGTGACCTGGTTGAACAATTGTTTGACCTTGATGCATTTGCAGAAATATTTGAAGAACCAGGTAAAGCAACACTCACTCTGCAAACTCTGAATGACGAATTAGCGACCGAGCTAGATAAATGGCTCAGTGATGAATATCATCAAGCCGAATTTGCTAGTTTTGGCTACTTCCATCGTCAAGATTATCGAGATTTAAAGCCGCCTCAAAATGACGATGATGCCCGCGGTGAAGGTTTTGAAGGCTACAGCTTAGTCAACTCTGCTGACTCTCATGCGGTAGATATTGAAGTTTACGAAAGTGGCGACACTGAAGTGATGTTGACATTATATCGACCACTGACAGATATTAGAGAATACTGGCCAGCAAGCTGATACAGGTAGGAGACGATTTTCTAATGAGTTCAGGCAAACCGTTACCAGAGAAATGGCTTAAAAACCAACAAGCGGCGAAAGCGACTCAAGTGGCTTTTGATCTGGATGAGAAGTTTCAATACTCAATCCGCAAAGCGGCCTTAGACAAAGGCGTGAGTCCATCAGACCAAATTAGGACGATACTAGGATTATCGGTATCTAAACGACCTAAACGTCCGCGTTTAACCGTGTCATTAGATGCTGCTGACTATGTTATTTTAGCGCAGAAATACGGTTTAGACAGTGAGTCACAACTGGAAATTAAAAAGCGTGTGTTAGATGACTTAGTCCACTTCGTTGATAATAAATCAGCAAAATAAACACGGTTTTATGCTAATTATGCCAACTAAAAAAACGCACTAGGCCCCTGCCTTGTGCGTTTTTTGTTATGATAAAGCTAATCAATTCACTAGGCCTAACGGCTAACGAATGTAAACGGATTTAACGACATGCTCGAATCTAAAAGTTGGTCAATTAAAAACGTCGATGGTCCGAGTCCATTCGAACTCGCGATGATGGTGTTATCATTAATTTCAGTGGTTATTGTATTGACCATGACTTTCGGCAAGTTAGGCGCTGAAACGAACAAAGTCTTACTCTATATCGACACGACCATATGTGTCATTTTTATGACCAAATTTTTCTATGGTTTAGTCAAAGCACGCAACAAAGCCTTTTACATCCGCCATCATTGGATTGACTTTATTGCCAGTATTCCGGCTATTGAAGCACTGCGTTTTGCACGTATATTCCAAATATTAAGAGTCATTCGGTTAATCCGCATGAGTCGCTCATTACTCATCCCATTATTGCGTCAACGTAAACAAACGACTCTGGCCAGCTTATTGGTCGCTATGGTGTTAATTTTAGCGGCTGCATCAGTACTTATTTTATTAGTGGAAAGCGCTGAGCCTAACGCCAACATCCAAACTGCAGAACAAGCCATTTGGTGGGCTTTAGTGACCATATCAACAGTCGGTTATGGGGATTTTTACCCTGTCACTACAATTGGTCATGTTATTGGTGGGCTAGTGATTATCAGCGGGGTTAGCTTTTTTGGGGTGATATCGGGTTACATGGCTTCTGTTTTCGTCGCTCCTGATGAGCAAGAACGTACCGAGGCACAAGAAGCCCAAACGGCACATAAAGAACACATTAACAATCAGCTAAATCTGGCGCTGGAGCAAATGCAGCTAAACCAGCAGAAAATGGAACAAAACCAACAACACATGCTCGATGAAATCAAAAAGTTAAGGCAACAGCTAGATAAACATTAGCCATTATTAAACCAACGTTGAATCCAATAAAAAGCCCAAGGTTATTTAACCTTGGGCTTTTTATATTCAGATGTCTTGCCCTGAAATAGGCTTATACTTTAAGACGAGTTAGCAGATCAATTATTGCCCCACCAGCTTCTGCCACCACGAGAGTGACTCGCCACAATTAGCCACTGGGTGAAAGCTTGATTCTAAAGCCGGTAAGCCAACAATATTGTCACAATTACCTTGTTTAGCCGCGCCAGTTGTTCGATCAAAATAACCGTTTATTACGCCATTAACAGGCATCATACGCAAACTAAGCGGCGGACGTTCATTTAGAAAAGCTTGATACACAGCCATTGCACCACTACTGCCGTATAAACCAGTTTTACTGTTATCGTCTTGACCAACCCAAATAGCTGCCACGTTACGTTCATCAAAACCTGCAAACCATGAGTCGCGACTGTCGTTACTGGTCCCCGTTTTACCCGCTAGACGTACGCCAGGGAATGCAGCACCTAAGCGCTTAGCGGTTCCAGAACGCACCACTTGATTCATTGCATATTGGACTAAATAATCGGTAGCAGGATCAATCGCCATCGACGATGGCACACGGCTAACATCTAATGCTTGGTTTTGACTGTCGAGCACAGCAGTAATCGATGATAACTTACGATAACGTCCTTCATCTGCAAGGGTTTGATAAACTTGAGCCACCATTAATGGTGAACCATTTACAGCACCAAGTAACATGGATGGGTAAGGAGAAATATCATCATCCCAACCTGAACTTTTTAACGTAGCAGCAACCTTGTCTACTCCAACAGCCAAACCAACATTTACCGTTGGAACGTTCATTGAATCTTTAAATGCACTTAATAACGGCACTTGACCACTGAACTTTTTATCGACATTTTTAGGTGACCAGGTTTTACCTTGCTCATTTTGAAGCGTAATAGGTTTATCTTCAATTGGGGTCGCTAAGGTAAACTTATCCGCTTGGCGTAATGCGCTGGCATACACGAATGGCTTAATTAACGATCCGATTGGGCGTCTAATTTCTACCGCACGATTGAAGCCTTCATAACTGGGTTGCTTATCGCCCACCATGGCAGCAATACCACCGGTGTATTTATCGGTAACCACCATACCGACTTGAATATTTTTAGCCCGTTTATCCAGTGATGCCATGGTAGATAACACGGCTTTTTCAGCTGCTTCTTGGGCCATAGGATCAAGCGTGGTATAGACTTTAACACCCGATTGCTTGAGTAATGAGTCGCCATAACGGTCGCGCAACTCTTGTTTTACCACGGCAAAAAATGCCGGTAATTTTTGATGTACCGATTTTGTCGCACTGCGAAGACCAATAGGCGACTCTACAGCAGCTTTATATTGAGCAACGGTTAATTTATCGTTTTCCATCAATAAACGTAATACTAGATCACGTCGCTCTTGGGCTCGCTCAGCATAACGCCAAGGATTGTAATAAGAAGGCCCCTTAATAACCGCAACTAAAAAGGCTTGTTGCGACACGGTCAGCTCAGCAATGGGGCGACCAAAGTAAAACTGTGATGCTAGCCCCATACCATGCACACCACGGGCTTTATCTTGGCCCATGTACACTTCATTGAGATAAGCCTCTAAAATTTCATCTTTGCTATATCGAAAATCAATGATCAGCGCCATAAGGGCTTCACGTACTTTACGCACAATTGAACGTTCACTGCTTAAAAAGAAATTTTTGGCTAACTGTTGAGTTAAGGTTGAACCACCTTGAACGGTACGACCCGCGGTGATATTGACAACTGCAGCTCTTGCAATGGCCAATGGGTTTACCCCGAAGTGATCATAAAAGCTGCGGTCTTCTACTAAAATAAGCGCATCGATGATCATCGAAGGCATTTCAGGCGCGCGCACAAATAAGCGATCTTCGCCATCGCCGGCAATAATACGGTCAAGTAAAACTGGTTCTAAATGAAATACGGCTAATTCACGTTTATCAGACATGCGCTTAACCGAGCTCACGCCCTGAGAGTCAAAGCTAATCATCACTTTTTGTGCGACTTGGTTACCTTCTGGGTGCAAAAACGGCCGACGCCATAATTCAATGCGGGTGCTGGATGCTGAAAACTCGCCAACTTGACGTGGGTTAGCCACTTTACGATAACCCAATAGCTTTAATTCAGCCATTAGCTGAGGATGGCTTATCGCAGCTCCCGGATATAGCGCCATTGAACGGCTAAAAACTTGCGCAGGTAAATGCCACTTTTGGCCTTCAAATTTTTGCGCAATAATTTGGTCTAAATAAATAGCATAAAAGCTTACAACGGCAATACCAACTATGGATAATTTCCATGTGAGTGACCACAGCTTTCGCCACCAAGAGGGTCCTGTCTTTTTTGTGGTTGCCGAAGACTTTTTGGTTTTTTTAGTCATAAATAATGATTTCATTTTCCATATAACGCTGAATAATTACATGTTATTAATAAGCTAGATAACTTATTTACACGCCAGGAGTTTTCTTTTTAGTAAATTTTGTAGCCACAGTATTCACTGGGTCATCAGGCCATAAATGCCTAGGATAACGGCCACGCATTTCTTTTTTCACATCAATATAAGGGCCTTGCCAAAAACTGGCTAAATCAGCCGTTGCGGCTAATGGTCTTTGTGCTGGCGATAATAACTCCATAGTCACGGTCATTTTACCGTGCAATATTGTCGGGCTTTGCGCCATCCCTAATGCTTCTTGTAATCGTACACTGAGCAACGCACGCCCTTGTTGATCATGGTTATGATAAAAATGTCCATCGGCGTCAAGGGGCATCTGGTAACGAATTGGCGCACGAGTACCTGTTGCCATCGGCCAGTGTGTAGGCACCAACTGCTCTAACCTTTGCTGCTGCTGCCAATTGAGTAAGTTTTTCACCAATCCATAAGCGTCAACTTTAGCTAATGCGGCCAATGAACGAATATTGTCTAAATGTGGCCCAAGCCAATCTTCTAATGAAGCCAGCAAGAACTCATCACTTAAGCAAGGCCAATCATGCTCTGGATCAAAGTGTCGTGCTAATTCAACCCGATATTGTAACTGGATTAATAGCTCGTCACGATTAAGGATTGTTAACCCTTTAATGCGGATTTGTGCTAACAACGCGGCGGTAATGTGTGCTCGTTCAGGTGTAATACCGGTGTCGACTTTAATAATAATCTCACCGATTTTAGTGTGTCTCTCTGCAAAGAAACGCCCTTTTGCTTCATCCCAACCAGCGTGTACATGAGTGGTCACTAACGAGGTAAGCTCAGCCGTAAATAAACGTTCATCCAACCTTGCAGCAAGGTAAACCTGACCAGCATTACGACCTTGAGTCTCTTGAAAGTCAGCAACCACTAACCAAGGTTCATGTGCCAAACTATCATCGGCACTGATCACTACGCCAGTACCATTACTTAATAAAAAGCCTTCATGACCACGGGCTTTGGCAATACGATCAGGGTAAGCAAGTGCTAACAAATAACTAATATCGCGAGTGGATGCATTTCGTATGGCTTCATTGATCTGACCCGATATCGCCAAGGATTGCTGCCATTGCCTTACTTGCTGCTTAATCTGTCCCTGCAAAGCCTCAGTCAAATAATGATGAATATCGGCGCCTTTTTTGGGTAAGCCGCGAGCTTCAATAATGCCCGCTAACACACATGCCAATAAACACAGTTGCGGCTGATTGTCATCCTGAGTAAGTTGCTTAGCTTTAAGCAGCATATGCGCTAAACGCGGATGGCAACCTAATGCATAAGCATCTCGACCTAATGGCGTTAATTTACGTTGTGAGTCAATCAATTCAAGTTGCTGAAGTAATCCCCAAGCAACCTGTTCATGAATGGCCGGCGGCGGCGTAAGCAATGACAATTCGGCAAATGATTTAGCGCCCCAATTGGCACAATCAAGAGCCATCGAAGTCAGTTCAGCTTGCGTAATTTCAGGTTCGTCGACCTTGCGCATACGTCCTTGTTCTTCTTGGCTCCATAAACGCACGCAATAACCCGCCGCTAAACGCCCTGCACGACCACTTCGCTGAATGGCAGAAGCTTGGCTAATGCGCTTAAGCCCTAAGCGTGTCACGCCGGTTTTAGGGTTAAAACTCGCTTCACGTCGATAACCACTGTCTATCACTAGCGTAATGCCTTCGATAGTTAAACTCGATTCCGCCACATTGGTCGCAAGGACTATCTTACGTTTACCAAGCTCTGCTGCTCGAATAGCTTGATCTTGTTCTGCAGACGATAAATCGCCATACATAGGACAAATTAGCCATGATGCATCCAAACGCTCACG
Organism: Shewanella sp. 5S214; assembly: GCF_041439795.1. Taxonomy (NCBI): domain Bacteria; kingdom Pseudomonadati; phylum Pseudomonadota; class Gammaproteobacteria; order Alteromonadales; family Shewanellaceae; genus Shewanella; species Shewanella sp. 5S214. The sequence continues at coordinate 78,928 of NZ_JBGOOV010000008.1, read as the reverse complement.
TAACAATCCAGCGAGCTTGCGGATTTCACCTTTGCCGGGTAAAAATGCTAGCACACTGCCTTGTTGATAAGCGGCTAATTCAATCGACGTGATGGTGTCGAGAATGACCCGAGACATGTGCGTAAGCCACATTTGCTGACTTGGACAAGGTCGATAAGCAATCTCAACCGCAAAACTGCGGCCATCACTATGGATCTGAGCTGCATCGGGCATTAAGGTGTCGAGCGGTAAACCAGACAGGGTTGCAGACATGGCAATAATGCGTAAATCGTCACGCAATGATTGCTGCACTTCTAATGCTAAAGCTAAGCCTAAATCGGTAGTGAGGTGACGTTCATGTATTTCATCGAAAATAATCACATCAATACCACTCAGTTCAGGGTCTTGTTGGATCATGCGGGTCAAAATACCTTCAGTCACAATTTCGAGTCGAGTATCAGCACTGACTTTTGATTCGCCGCGAACACGATAACCCACTTGTTGACCAACCGCCTGGCCCAATTGTTTAGCGATAAATTGTGCTACATTGCGGGCGGCAACTCGGCGTGGCTCTAACATGAGAATTTTGCCACTAATTTCAGGCCAGGCTAGCATGGCTAATGGCAAGGCTGTTGATTTACCCGCACCGGTAGGTGCTTCGAGAATAATCTGCGAATGATCGGCAAACTGCACCCGCAACGAGTTAAGTACCGCCTGTATGGGTAATGAAGTGATAATCGATGATTCTGGGCGCGGTAATGCTTGTTTTGAGGTCAACGCTATTAACTTTTACGGCAATTTTATGGGGCTCATTTTACCCACAATCATATCAAGGTGTCATTAATTGCAGATGGCATACATCAATTAATCATTTAAGGCCGTAAGATTATCTCCTAACGTAGCGGATGTTAACCAAGGTGTTCGCAAACCGTGTGGTAATTCGGCCAAGCGCGTCGGTTTATTAATGGCATAACCTTGAGCATAATCAACGCCGATATTTTTCAGATATAAGCCAATCTCAATATTCTCAACGAACTCGGCGATAACCTCAAACCCCATGTCTCTACCAAGTTGACAAATTGCTGTCACAATCGCTTTATCGCTGCGGTTTTCACATAAATTGACCACAAATTGGCCATCAATTTTAACGTAGTCCACATCGAGGCATTTTAAATAAGCAAAACTTGAAAAACCAGAACCAAAATCATCTAAAGCAATTTTACAGCCAAACGGACGTAACAAATCAATTAACCCTGTGGCTTGGTCTAACTGGCTTACGGCTGCGGTTTCGGTGATCTCAAAACATAACTTACTCACCAACTCTGGTTCAACCATTAAGCGCATTTCAAGCCAATTCATGAACTTTTGATCGGCCAGTGACATTGCCGACAAATTAACCGAAACCATAGACAATTGACGCCATATGGTTAAATTATTGCCACCCCATTTCAATAAATTATCGATAACCCATCTATCAACACGAGGCGCTAAGTTATAACGCTCAGCAGCAGGTAAAAACACGCCAGGTGATACATATCGGCCATCGCTTTGTACCATGCGCAGTAATATTTCGATGTGTATCCCAGTTTCGGGCTTATTTAGCGGCTCAATAAGTTGATAAAATAACTCAAACTGATTTAACGCAAGTGCTCCAGTAATATCTACAGATGCAAGCATTTGGTTATACATGAGGTTCATTTGTGGGTCATCAGGATTGTAAAAATGCCAGCGGTTACGGCCTTCCTCTTTGGCTAATCGACAAGCAGCATCCGCTTTACTCATGACACCATAGATATCTGGAGCAACATAATCAACTTTAGCAATGCCAATACTGGCACTAATATTATGCTTAACCCCCTTCCAAATAAATTCATGCTCAAATAATTGCTGACAAATTCGTTGCGCCACTTGTTGTGCTGATGACACATCAGAATTGTTCATCAATAAGCCAAATTCATCGCCCCCTAGCCGCGCAACAACATCGCCTTTGCGTAATAATTGTTTTAAGCGTGTGGCCACTTGCTGCAGTAACAAATCACCCGCTTGATGACCACTTAGATCATTAACTACCTGAAATTGATCGAGATCGAGAAAGGCAATACAAGCAGGTGTATGATCTTCATCGTCTAATAACTCTTCGAGCATATTTTCAAACTGCAGCCGATTCGGTAAGCCGGTTAATACGTCATGATTGGAGTGAAATGATAATTCATCAGCAAGTCGATAACGCTCGGTGACATCTTCAATCATTAACAATAACTGCTGCTGCTTATTAAGAGCATGGCAAAAGCTAAACTTGTACCAATGAATTTGCCCACCATTCCGCAGCGGTACTTCACACCAAGCTTGACGTAAAATACCTTCGCGGACAATGTGCAACGTATCGAGTAGCAGTGGGTGATCTTCTTCACGCAATAAGTTAAATAAACTTTGGCCTTCACTAATAAGCAGACTGTCTTTACTCGCATCATTTTGCAATACAATATTATTCTGTAAATCAATGAGCGCACAGGCTATCGGCAACAACTGAAACAGCTCTTGATATTGTTTATCTTTACTATCGAGCAAAACGGCTAAACGACGTAACTCAAGTGACGATGCCAATTGATAAGCGGTATCTTCGAGTAGCTTGTGTATAAACGAAATGGGATCTTTATGCTGATTCACAACAGGATTAGCATCTGAAGCACACAGAGTGCCTAACACAACTCTGACATTGCCTACCTGTAAAACGGGGCTGAGTGCAATATGCTGGCAATTAATATTGAGACCGTTAAAAAGGCTAATGAGTGGAGTTAATATTGGATCTTGTTGGTCGGTTAACCCTTGCGTAGCATTATGAGCATAAGTGATAAGCTGATGATTAGATAATAAGGATTCGCAAAGCGACAGATGATCTTTAAACTGTTGATTGAACAGTGCTTCAGAAGCGGGGGAAGTACCAAAATAACTAGCACATTGCTGCTCTGACGTGTCGATAATTTCAACATCGACCGAAAATACTTTATCGTACTGATTTGTCAGTACAAATGCCGCGCTGCATTCTAGTCTTTTACAGACTAACTCTAGTGCTTGATTAAGCAGCGATAACACCGAAGTATTACTACTCTCAATAGGTCCATTTGTAAAAACACTTTTCAATAGTTGCTGGGTGCTATCTGCCATTCATCAACTCAGTCAAGGTTAGCAATTCAATTTGCTTAGGAATAAAAAAACATGCGCTATATTATCGTTAACATTCACCTAAGTGTAGTTTAGTCACTCACAAATAACGATATTTGTTTACATCATTCAATATTAATAATCTATTCGGCTTAGGGTTTCAACTCATTACTAATTAAGGATAAGCGTATGCAAGCCACATCTTCGCGAAGATTGTTTGTCGGCTTTGGCTTAAAAAAGTCAGAAATAGAAAAAACATCTCTAATAAAACAGCGTCTTAGCCCATTTGTTAATGATACAGCAAAGGTAGTGGATAATAGTAATTTACACATGACACTCGGTTTTTTAGGCCAGATAGATCAGACCAGTTATGCCAGTGTTGTCGATGCGATCGAGTTGATGCCAAAACCGACTTTTATGCAAGAGTTAGATACACTTTCGTTATGGCAATCAGCACGATTAATTTGCCTAAAAGGACACGCTAGCGAACCGCTATTGCTTATGGCTCAATCGCTACTCTTGATTGCGAAAAATCACAAGGTATTGATTAGCGAACACCAATACGTCCCTCACATTAGTTTATTTCGCCAAGTTAACATCACTACTTTACCTACGTTGAGATGCACCACTAGGTTATCGTTGATGCCAACTGAGTTACATCTGTATCAATCTATCAAGAATAAACGCCAAACTGACTACTCTGTTCTTAAAAGTTGGCCGCTAACTGAAGACAACAAAAAAGCCGCTATTATCTAATGCCCAGCTCTTAAACTGAGTTAACATTAAGTAACGACGGCTTCAAATCTGCCTTATATTCGCACTTTTATCGGCTAGTCTTTCAATAATTCAGCAATGGTCAATACACCATGAGTTGTCGCACCTGCGGCCCATAGCGCCGACGCTGATGATTCAAACGCTGCAGCTAAATCGACATGCAACCAATTGGCTTGTGGTGATACAAAACGCCATAGAAAACCTGCGGCGTTAGAGGCGCCACCTGCGCCGCCACCTTTTACTGGACGACTGTTGGCGGTATCGGCATACGCTGATGGGCACATGTCTTTATGCCATGGATCTAACGGTAATGGCCATACGTTTTCAGACACAGCGGCAGCACTTTTTTGTGCTAATTGTAATGTCGCGGTTTGTGGTGAGAAAATCGCATTATAATTTGAACCAACCGCCATCACTGCTGCGCCGGTTAAGGTTGCGGCATCGATAATCAAGCCTGCACCAGTTTCTGATGCGGCTTGTAGACCATCAGCCAATACTAAGCGTCCTTCAGCGTCGGTATTGACGACTTCAACCGTAGTACCATTTTTATAGGTTAAAATATCACCTAGTTTAAAAGCACGTCCGCTGACGAGGTTTTCTGCGCAACATAAGAATAACTTAACGCGTTTATTCAAACCGGAGTTAATCGCTAATCCCAAAGCGGCAGTGACAGTCGCAGCGCCACCCATATCACATTTCATTGTCAGCATACCTTCGGTCGACTTTAGGCTGTAACCGCCTGAGTCAAACGTAATGCCTTTACCGACTAAGGCAACAGATACAGGAGCATCAGCGCCTAATGGATTAAAATCAAGCTCTAATAGCGCAGGAGGACGCTCGCTGCCACGACCAACAGCATGAATACCAACCCACTTTTTCTCTAATAATTCTTGGCCTTCAATAATGTTGAAACTAACATGGTCGCCACCAATATTTTTTAACCAAGATGCCGCCTGGTTAGCTAACGCTAATGGCGATAAATCTTCAGGAGTGTCATTAATTAATTTACGGGCAAACTGAGTCGCGACAGCGCGTTGATTCAAGGTCTCTTTATCGGCGTCACTGCCACACCAGTCAACTTGGTAACCAGCTTTCGCTGTCGCAAAACCTTGCGCAAATGCCCACTGAGAATGCAGGTTCCATAAGCCGCCATCTAATTGCACATAATTAATCCCTTGGGTGCGGATTTTGCGTGCCGCCATTTGCACTTGGCGAAGTTCATCGCTACCTGATAAATGAATTGTCGCCAAAGAGCCTTGATAGGTCACATCAGCTTTACCCCAATGAGCGGCTGGGGCTTCTGTGGTCAGAGTAACGGTCATAATATTCATAATAATCCCTTGTTGTAAGCCTAAGAACACCAATACTCGCACGTAATCACGAGCTAATGGCAGTAGTGTAGACAAAACATAATCGATAAACCAAGCTAAAGTTTGTTAGCATTGTTGTAAATCAACTCAACACTTGGGTCATGGATGAAATTTATCCCCGAATTAGAATCTGGCATATTAATTAAACGTTATAAGCGTTTTCTTGCCGACATCATGCTTGCCAATGGCGAACAGATCACCATTCATTGTCCTAATACTGGTTCAATGAAAAATTGCTTATTTCCTGGTGAGACGGTGTGGTTTTCTACCTCAGACAATCCAAAACGTAAATACGCCCACACCTGGGAATTGATGCAAACCGATCAGCAGCACCTTATCGGGATTAACACAGGACGTGCCAATGCTCTTGCCGAAGATGCCATAAAGAGGCAAGTGATTTCGGAACTGTTAGGTTATGAGCATCTAAAACGTGAAGTGAAGTATGGCAGTGAAAATAGCCGAATCGATATATTGCTCACCAGCCCTAATCGAGCAGATTGCTATATCGAAGTGAAGAGTTGCACCCTTTTAGAACAACACATAGGTTATTTTCCTGATGCCGTTACCACTCGGGGGCAAAAGCATCTTAGAGAATTGATGCATATGGTCACTCTAGGTCATCGAGCGGTATTATTATTTGTGGTACAACACAGTGGCATAACCACTGTTCAACCCGCGCGCCATATTGATCCGCAATACGCAGACTTACTTCAACAAGCCATGGAACATGGCGTTGAAGTGCTAGCCTATAAAACAGCACTTTCACCGCAAGCAAGTTCCATCACCGATTCTTGTAATGTGGTCGTATAGATAAAAATATAAAGCTCAAATACATGTAAAAAATTTGCCACGCTATAGAGTTTCTGGTATAGATAGCGGCCATAAATTTAAGACGTCCTTAAACGCAAATGATTACAGGAGATGCGTTATGCCTCAAGGCACGAAAAAACTTGGCGTACTCGCTATCGCTGGAGTAGATCCTTACCAGGAATCGGCTGGTGAAGAGTATATGAATACCAAGCAACGTGGTCACTTTACATTGATCCTCGAAGCATGGCGTAACCAATTGCGTGAAGAAGTCGACCGTACGTTAACTCACATGCAAGATGAAGCTGCAAACTTTCCTGATCCTGTCGACCGTGCAGCACAAGAAGAAGAATTCAGCTTAGAATTACGCGCTCGTGACAGAGAACGTAAATTGATCAAAAAGATTGAAAAGACCTTACAGCTGATCAAAGAAGATGATTTTGGTTTCTGCTTCTCATGTGGTGTAGAAATTGGTATCCGTCGACTTGAAGCCCGTCCAACAGCCGATCAGTGTATCGACTGTAAAACGCTAGCTGAAATAAAAGAAAAACAAATGGCGGGTTAATCCGCTATCGAAGAAGGGCGAGATTATCTCGCCCTTTTGTTTTATTTTATTCATCAATAAAACACGCCACTCATTTAATTGGTTACCCGCGCTAGAGTGTTGTCACTTTGACAGAAGATAATGGCACAGCGATGTTAATTAAGACTACGCTACAAAATAACATGATCACCCCATCGTATATTGGCCGTTTTGCGCCATCCCCGTCAGGCTCACTGCATTTTGGTTCACTCATTGCGGCATTAGGCAGTTATCTGCGTGCGCATAGTCTTAAAGGCCAATGGCTGGTCCGCATAGAAGATATCGATCCTCCTAGAGAAGTACCCGGTGCCAGCGACAATATCCTCCGCACACTTGATGCCTATGGCTTACATTGGCATGGTAGCGTGCTATATCAGCATCAACGACATCAAGTATATCAAGATCAGATTGATGCGCTTATCGAAAGTGATGCGGGTTATTATTGCCAATGCACACGTAAAATTATTCAAACCAGTGGCGGAGTGTACGATGGCCGATGTGGGCGATTGACACCACGGCTGACCCAGGGTGCAATTCGGATTCGTAACCAAGTTAAAATGGACCACTTTGTTGATCAACTGCAAGGTCATGTGATGGTTGATAAAGCCTTCGCTGATGAAGACTTTATCATTAAACGTAGCGATGGTTTGTTCGCATACCAGCTCGCCGTGGTGCTTGATGATGCTTATCAAGGTATTACTGAAGTGGTTAGGGGCTGTGATTTACTTGAAGCAAGTTGCCGCCAAATAAGCTTGTTTACTCAATTGAATTTTCCGTCACCTGATTGGTTACATTTACCTTTAGTCTGCACACAAAAAGGCTTTAAATTATCAAAGCAGAATCATGCCTCTGCCATCGATATCGTCCACCCTCAAGCCAGTATCAACGCCGCGCTGACATTTTTAGGTCAACAAACAGTGGATATTGATGCAGTTGATGTGATGCTTAAGCAGGCAGTAGCACAATTTGATCTCAGTGCGATTCCTGCACAAAAAGAAATTATCATATCGACTAGAAACGACTAGGTATCATCATTACCATGACGAGTTATTGCATTAAGCCCTTTTTAGCGCCACTGTACGTATACTCATTCAGTCACATTTAATGTATTATACCCGCCAGATTTTTAATCAAATTATTCTAGCATCCCGAGGTGTATTATTTTTCGCCGTATTAGCCAATTCTGTAAACAGCTATTTGAAAACAACAAAGTAGCTCCAGTCCTTGAAGAGCCAATTCAAGAAGATGGCTTACGTCTGGATATTATCTCCAGAGATGGTCACTCAATTTCACGTCGCCAAATTAGTGAAAATGCACTTAAAGTACTTTATCGTCTGAATAAATCGGGCTACAAAGCCTATTTAGTCGGCGGTGGTGTTCGCGATATTCTGCTTGGCATAGAACCAAAAGACTTTGATGTAGCGACGAATGCTACCCCAGATGATATTAAAAAGTTATTTCGCAACTGTCGTTTAGTTGGCCGTCGCTTTAGACTGGCACATATCGTTTTTGGTCGTGATGTTATTGAGGTTGCCACGTTCCGCGGTCACCACAGTGAAAGCAATGACAAAGTATCGAAATCAAACGCTGAAGGTCGTTTATTACGTGATAACGTTTATGGTGAGATAGATGAAGATGCTGAACGTCGTGACTTCACTATCAATGCACTCTACTACGACATTAGCGACTACTCTATTCGCAGTTATGGCGGTGGAATAAACGATCTTAATGCACGCAAGATAAAACTTATCGGCGATCCAGATACCCGTTATCGTGAAGATCCGGTGCGCATGCTTCGAGCCGTTCGTTTTGCGACTAAACTTGATATGCAAATCGACGCCGTTACCGCCGATCCTATCAAAGCACTCGCACCACTATTAGGTGATATTCCCGCGGCGCGCATGTATGAAGAAGTATTGAAATTATTCTTTGCCGGTAAAGCCGAAGCGAATTACCACATGATGCAAGATTTTGGTTTATTTGCTCCGCTGTTCCCACAAGTGAGTGCCCTGATTGAAGAGTCGCCTAAAGGTCATACAGCTAAAATGCTGCAAACCGTTATGCGTAATACTGACCTACGAGTCAGTGAAGATAAAACCGTTACGCCAGCATTTTTCTTTGCCGCAATATTATGGTACCCAGTTAAACAACGCGCAGATGATATCGCGATTGAAAGTGGCCTAACGCATTACGATGCCTATGTTGCAGCTATGGGTGATGTGCTTGAGAAACAGTGTTTAACCATTAGCTTACCACGTCGTTTTAGTACTCCAGCACGTGACATTTGGCAATTACAACTGCGCTTAGAACGTGGTCAAGGCACCCGTGCCTTTAAACTGCTAGAGCACCCGAAATTTAGAGCCGCTTATGATTTGCTGCTACTGCGCGGTGAAGTTGAAGCGGGTAATACCGCCAAGATAGCGGATTGGTGGCAAGCGTTTGTTGAAGCCGATGAAACTGATCGCAGTGATATCGCCAAAAGCATCAAAGGCAGTAATACTCGCAATCGAAATGCACCACAGCGCAAACGTCGTCGAAAACCCGCTGCCAAGCCTGCAGAAGAGTAACCACCATGGCGGTGCAAGTGTATGTCGCCTTGGGCGCAAATTTAGCAGAGCCGGTACAACAACTCGATGTTGCTGTAACGGCGCTCAAAACATTAGCACTTAATAACACCTTGACGGTGTCAGCTTATTACCGCTCTAAACCTATGGGCGATGTGATACAACCCGATTATGTCAATGCTGTAGCAGGGTTTCAAACCGAGCTATTGCCGATTGAATTGCTCGATGCTTTACAAGATATCGAGCAACAACAAGGACGTTTGCGTCTCGAACGCTGGGGACCTCGTACCTTAGATTTAGATTTGTTATTGTATGGTACACAACACATAAACCAACCTCGTCTTTGCGTGCCTCACTACGGCATGAAACAACGTAGTTTTGTGTTAGTACCATTAGCAGACATTGCACCCACTTTGACACTGCCTTGTAACACAAGCCTTGAAAGTCTTATTAGTGTGACAATGCGTGATGAATTGCAAAAGCTTATCGATTAAAGTTGATATTAATGCACAGCACATTAAGCTCAGCTTTTAGTATTTCAATATTGTTTTAAGAGTCTACTATGTCAAAAGTCACCAGCTCTACCCTGATCAAGTTCAAACAAGAAGGTAAAAAGTTCACCGCATTAACAGCTTATGACGCGAGTTTTGCCAGCGCATTTGACAGCGAAGGTGTGGATGTACTTTTAGTGGGCGACTCACTCGGTATGGTACTTCAAGGCCATGACGACACCTTGCCCGTTACGACTGCCGATATTGCTTATCATACAGCTTGTGTTAAACGGGGGATTTCGCGCGCATTACTGATCGCAGATATGCCATTTATGAGTTACGCCACCCCAGAACAAACCATGACTAACGCGGCAATTCTTATGCAAGCTGGTGCCAGCATGGTTAAATTAGAAGGCGGTCATTGGTTACTTGAAAGCGTAAAAATGTTAACCGAGCGTGGTATTCCAGTCTGTGCCCACTTAGGATTAACCCCACAATCGGTCAACGTATTTGGCGGCTTTAAAGTGCAAGGTCGTGATGCTGATAATGCCCAGCGTATTTTAGATGAAGCCAAAGCAATACAAGCAGCTGGTGCGCAATTATTAGTGGTTGAATGTATTCCTGCATCGCTTGCTAAAGCCATTACTGAAGCACTGACCATTCCGGTTATTGGGATTGGTGCTGGAGCAGACACTGACGGCCAAATCTTGGTAATGCATGATGTATTAGGCATTTCCAGTGGTTATATCCCACGTTTTTCTAAAAACTACCTCAAACAAACTGGCGAGATCCGCTCAGCAATCAAAGCTTATATTGATGAAGTCGCTAACGGTAGCTTCCCTGCCGAAGAGCATACATTTAACTAATGATTTAGTTGCTCCTTTAACGAGCCATTGAATGTACATCAATTAACGACATTGTTTTTATTAAGGTTTCAACAGAAAATGATTACCACTGCTGCTATTTCAACTATTCGCGAACATGTAAATGCTTGGCGTCGTAAAGGCGAAACCGTTGCCTTCGTGCCAACAATGGGTAACTTACACCAAGGCCACATCACCTTAGTGAATGAAGCTAAAAAGCGTGCAGATCATGTGGTGGTATCTATTTTTGTTAATCCAATGCAGTTTAGCGCTAACGAAGACTTGGACGGGTACCCACGTACATTAGAACAAGACAGTGATAAGCTGATGGCTGCCGGAACAGAAATATTATTTACCCCAACGCCTGAGATAATCTATCCCAACGGTTTAGCACAACAAACATTTGTTGAAGTACCCGACATTGGCGATCAACTGTGTGGAGCAAGCCGTCCTGGACATTTTCGTGGCGTGGCAACCATAGTGACCAAACTGTTTAATATTGTCCAACCAGATATCGCCTTATTCGGTCGTAAAGATTTTCAACAATTGATGATTATTAAAACCATGGTGAGTGACTTATCCATGCCGATTGAAGTGATTGGTGTTGACACTATTCGTGAAGCATCAGGACTGGCAATGAGTTCTCGAAACGGCTATTTAACCGCAGAAGAAAAACACTCAGCTGCAGCGTTAAAACAAGCATTAGATACTATTGTTGAAGCCATTAAACACGGCGAATCAACAGAAGTAGCGATTGAAATAGCCAAAAAGCAGCTAACTAATGCCGGCTTTACCCCAGATTACCTCGAAGTGAGAAATGCCAAGACGTTACGTCAAGCAACAGCAACAGACACTGACTTAGTGGTTATTGCAGCCGCTTATTTAGGTAAAGCTCGCTTAATTGATAACGTGTCATTCTCACGTAACTTAAGCTAACTAAACAGCTAATCATCACCAAAGAAAACATTCCGTTTTCGGTTTAAGTACATCAAATAACAGTAAAGATGGTTTTTTATTCAAATTTCGATTGTCAAAAAACTGGTTTTATCGATAAACTTGGGCCATATTTAACCGATAACATTATGTTATCGGTATGAATGTGGCTATATTATCAGCCAGCATAGCAACTATGTATGAAATTCCTGCCGCTTATTGTGGTTTATTTGTTACTAATTTTGCGTGTAGCTTAATCTAAAAATATGCTAATATTCTTAACGTTATAGATAAATAACACAAATAAAACCAACACGAGGGTAACAAAAGCAAGTGGCTTGGTAACAGGCAAAAATACAATGACACTGGTAGTACATTTACAATAAATGCCACTACCATTGGCAGCTAGACAAGGTAGTCGGTTGTTAAATTGAATTAATGTCGAAAACTCTCGCATAGAAAATGTAACCAACTGATATCAAGTCATAATTGTGATGACAAAAGGATGTGTGGCCGCATGGCAAAAAGACTGCTATTTATCATACTCGCCATGAGCGCATTTACCGCTCAATCCAATACTATTTACAAATGTATGATGGATGACAAAGTCGTTTTCAGCCAAACCGTCTGCCCACAAGAGTATCGTCAGCACAAAATTGAATACCAATTAGGTATTACCACCGAAGTCGACTCCGACAAGCACGAATTGAAAGAAGATCCATTAAAAGCCCTGCTGAATAAACAAACTATTTCTAAAGAGAAGTTACTGCAACTCCTTGATGGTGAAATGTATCGTCTAAAGCAAGAAAACAGCTACTTTGAAATATTACGTGCTAGCGAAATACAAAAACTTGATCGCAAACGCTTTTGGCAAACTAAGCCTAAAGACGATCCAAGTTATGGCTTAGAATTACAAGAGATTAACGATCGCTTTGATGATCTTACTCAGAATAACGTCGATGTGATTAAGGTACTAAATCAGCATAAAATGAAGATAACCGCTGAAACACAACCAGATGAATACATGAGTAATTAACCTCAACGGCTGAAAAGTATTGAGGTTTGTTGTGAGTAAAATGTTTAGTCAGGCTTAATCTGGTTTAAATACCCCTATCATGCTGCCATTCGTTTTTTGCGGCACTTTAATGTCCGTTTGCTGCTCACGATAATCACATTCAGTACATTCAACCGTTTCAATCCCATTTTCTTTAAACAATAAAATACTGTCTTTGGCACTGCATTTAGGACATTTAGCGCCTGCAACAAAACGTTTCTTAATTTTGGTCATGATTTACTCGACTTAGTGTTTATACAATGAGCTGTTGACTCAATACGGCATTTATCAATTTATACGCCTATTTTGCCATGATTAGCCCACATGAGTCCCGTGATTGTGGGAAATAAATCGGATATGCGATATTATCTGCACCATTATTCTATTCTTAAGTATCAAGTTGTAATTAATGATCAACATAAGCCAAGCTCAGTTAATTCGCGGCAGTAAAACCTTACTCGATGAAACCTCACTGACAATTTATCCCGGACACAAGGTAGGCCTTGTCGGCGCCAATGGTACAGGTAAATCATCATTGCTTGCCTTAATTCTGGGTCATTTACATCTTGATAAAGGTGAATTTAGTTTCCCATCAGGTTGGCAAGTCGCCTCTGTTGCACAGGAAACACCAGCATTAGATGTGTCGGCATTAGAATACGTGCTTGATGGCGACACTGAATACCGTGATTTAGAGGCACAACTAGAGAAAGCTCAAGCAGAGAATAACGGTAACGCCATTGCGCTTATCCATGGCAAAATTGATGCTATTGGCGGATATGCCATTAAAGCTCGAGCAGGGTCGTTATTAGCAGGCCTAGGCTTCAAAGATGTAGACCAAAGTAATCCGGTTAAAAGCTTCTCTGGTGGTTGGCGTATGCGTCTTAACCTAGCCCAAGCACTACTATGCCGCTCAGACTTATTGTTACTCGATGAGCCAACCAACCACTTAGACTTAGATACCATGTATTGGTTAGAAGGTTGGATTAAATCCTATCAGGGAACACTGATTTTGATCAGTCACGATCGAGACTTTATCGATGGGATTGTCGGTGAAATTGTTCATGTCGAGAATCACAAATTAAATTACTACAAGGGTAACTACTCTTCTTTTGAGCGCGTACGCGCCGAACGTATGGCCCAGCAGCAAGTTGCCTTTGAACGTCAACAAAAAGAACGCTCGCATATGCAGTCGTTTGTTGACCGTTTCCGCTATAAAGCCAGTAAAGCTAAACAAGCACAAAGCCGCTTAAAGGCGCTAGAACGGATGGCGGAGTTATTACCATCGCAAGTAGATAATCCATTTCAAATGGCCTTTAGAGAGCCCGAAGCGCTGCCTAACCCATTAGTAGTGATGGAAAATGTCTCTATTGGTTATGAAGATAATACGATTCTTAAACAGGTTGAGTTAAACCTTGTTCCTGGCGCGCGTATTGGTTTATTGGGTAGAAATGGTGCTGGTAAATCGACACTGATCAAACTGTTGTCTGGGCAGTTACAAGCTAAAACGGGCAAGTATCAACCTAACCCAGGATTGAATATTGGTTATTTTGCTCAGCATCAAGTTGAGTTTTTAACCCTTGATGATTCGCCAATGCAACACTTGATCAGACTGGCGCCAGCAGGCGCGCGCGAACAAGAATTACGTAACTTCTTAGGTGGATTTGGCTTTAATGGTGATATGGCCTTATCGCCAGTGCGACCATTTTCGGGCGGCGAAAAAGCGCGTCTGGTTTTAGCATTAGTTGTTTGGCAACGTCCAAACCTATTATTACTCGATGAGCCCACCAACCATTTAGATTTAGAGATGCGCCACGCGCTCACCATGGCATTGCAATCATTTGAAGGCGCCATGGTAATTGTGTCACATGACCGTCACCTATTACGATTGAGTTGTAGTGACTATTATCTAGTTGATCAAGGTGTAGTAACACCTTTTGATGGCGACTTAGATGATTATCATCAATGGTTACTTGATGCCGCTAAATTAGCCCAAGCCAACAACAAATCAGAAACGCCCACCAGCGGTGATGCAGTTGATAAAAAGCAGCAAAAGAGAATGGAAGCTGAGCTGCGCCAAAAAGTATCACCACTGAAAAAACAACAAGTAAAGTTAGAAACCCAGCAACAGAAAATGAGTACCAGATTAGCTGAATTAGAAATTGAATTAGCCGATGGCAGCTTATACGAAGCCGAGAACAAAGCTAAAATGACTAACGTTCTCAACGAGCGAACCACACTGACTCAAGCCATGGATGAAAGTGAAATGCATTGGTTAGATATTCAAGAACAAATTGAGCTTATCGAGCAAGACTTCCAATAAGCGGTTAGTCTTGATTATTTTATTGGCATTTGTGCTGTTAATCCACACCACAAATGCCACAAGGAATACAGTATGTCGCAGCCTTTAAATCGCCAAAATTTTAGTCACACTATTTGGCATAATTGCGAGCAAAGTTATTCTATTAACCCTATATTTTACATAAATCTACAAGACAGTTATCACGTCAATATTAACATTTTATTATTGGCGCAATACCTCGATGAACAGTGTTATATGTTAACGCAGCAACATTGGGAAACATTGACTAAAGTCATAGAGCAATGGGAAGCAAGTGTACTTCAGCCTTACCGAGGCTTACGCCGGATCGCCAAAGCCCATTTAAACAGCGACGAATATCAGAAAATGCTCGAAGTAGAGTTAATTATGGAACGTAAATCTCAATACATGTTATTGCATAAATTGAATTTACTGGATGGTAAAATCATCGATGCTGATGATTGTGATAACCCTGAACCGACAAACACACAACACTATCTTAGTTTATTTGGCTTAGATAAAAGCGTTATGGCTGAGTTAACCTCGTAGGTTCTTATTCACTGGTAATAGATGTAACTTAATTCCTTCTCCAGACTCCAAAGCTATACTACTAAGTGTCAAATAGATCATAGCGCATATTTTGGCCTAAAAGTAACCTCCTCCAATGGCTTACATGCCAACGTCTTACTTTGTATTGGCTTGATTTCGCTCTTTCACTCGCGAACTTTTTGGCATCGAAAGGCCCTTTGGGCATCAATTGGGTGATCAGCTCTTTGCCAACTCAGAAAGGTTCCTCTATTTATTCAACCAGGCCACGCTGCAGCTGTTTAACAAAATGGTTATATTCTGGATACTTAAACACTGTCTAAACCGGCATAAATATCAAAAAAGAAATAGGCTGTGGTGGCAATACTCGCCACAATAACAAACTGTCTGACATGCTTTTGCGGGAGTTTGCGTGACACATTTGCCGCAACATAGCCACCGACGATAGTGCCACATAACACAATAGAGCCTTCATACCAGGCTATGACATCATTAAAAATGAACAGTACGATAGCGATGAGTGAGATTGTCGATGAGATTAATAGCTTTAACCCATTCATAGCATTGATGTTAGTGTGACCAGCTAATGCTAAGTAGCTCAGTGAAATGATGCCTAGCCCAGCGTTGAAGAAACCGCCATAGATCGATACTCCTAAGAGTATTATGGCTAATAAAACTCCGCCGATGGATGATGCATGCCGGTGATGGGATGCCATTTTTTTTAACCAAAAATTAATTGCCCCACCAAAAATAAACAGTACGGTAGCAAATAGAAGTAACCAGGGAATGGCCTCTCGAAACACTGCTTCAGGTATTTTTAGCAATAACCATGCACCAGTAATCCCGCCCATTAAGCTGATTGTTACGATTAGGAGCAGTTCATCTTTATGAGCAGAAATCTCCTTTCGAAAGGCATAAGTACCACTCATATAACCAGCACATGATGCAAAAGTATTTGTTGCATTGGCTATAATGGGAGGTATACCAACAAACATAAGCGCAGGAAAGGTAATAAAGCTTCCTCCGCCTGCAATTGAATTAAGAACGCCGCCAAAAACACCTGCAAAGAAGAGAAAAACCATTTCAAATAACATACTTAATAACAATCCCTTGAGCATTAAATTGGCTAGACGATAACACATTTTGATTGAGTCAAATAGGGGCTAAAACAAGCCTTGCGAAGGCTCGACTCTTCATCGAAACGAACAAGCTTTGCAGTAAAAACAAGTTAGGGTTCTTAACGTTAAAATGTATAAACTCGACTCAGAGCTTAAGGCCGTTGAAAAATAACATCAACGACCAATAAGCATTCAAGGGAAACGCCCTCCTTGAAAACGTTAACACTTTCATTGTGGAATAAAATAAGCTGAAGCTGATTTTTAAGCGACGTTAAACCTTAGATTAATTTCCATCGTAATCTTGTCGAAGTGAATGTGGTTAGCTTGAAAATAACACTATATTACCGACATCATTAAGCCAACAGAAAGGCAAACCCACTCAAAATTTTTAGCTAATAGCGTCGATAACAGTAAAAGTCCACCAATTCAGCAAGGCAAAGGCTCTGAGCCTACTATCCTATCGACGAGTAATACGGATTTTTTATTGGCATATTTTAAGCGCTAGATATGGCATCGATTGATAAACTTTATCAAGTCGTGAATGTTCAAGCTGACTCTTATGCAACCGCAAGCCATCAATGTAAAAAACACCTATCAGCGGTATAGGAGCCAGTTCAGTTAGCTCGTTTTAGTCAGCTTTTGGGCTAATGCTGTCGCATTTCGGGCGACAAGGCCATAAATAGACAATTGAGGATTAGCCCCCAAACTGGTTGGAAATACCGAACCATCCATCACAGATAAGTTTTCCAAGTAATGTGAATTACCAAATGTATCAACCATTGACAGCGTTTTATCTTCACCCATAGCACAGCCGCCCATAACATGAGCCGACGCAACGATGGTTTTTAGTAAGCCTAAATCGACATCATTGATAGCCTGCTTTGCTTCACTCCATGAGTTTAAAAATGACAAGCCATCGTGCATTGGTAATACTTTTTTAGCACCTGCAGCAAATTGTAATTCAGCCATCGACAAAAATGCTCGACGAGCACCATCCCAGAAACCTTGGCCTAAAGGATAATCTAATGCAAAGCTGTTATCAGTTAACCGAACCTGACCACCAGGACATTGCTGATTGAAACCATCACGTATAAGCGCAATAGTCACCTGCATTTGGTTAAAGTTAGCCATTAACTGGGCATGACTAACGCCATAACCAATAGTTTTTGACGCGATTAATACCGGATGAACAGGGGCAACTTCAAGTTTATAACCTAGCTCTCCAGCAGCGCCATCATGCCAGACAAATTCATCGGAATAGATAGATTGTGGCGCTCCACTGTGGCCATTAATTTGCTCATCAAATATCCCGCCTGACAACAATGAAGGGTGTAAGAAGGTTTTGCCTAATTGTTTGTGCGGATCGGGGGCATTAGAACGCATTAAAATAGTCGGGGTATGAATCGCACCGGCACTTAAAATATAATGCCTGGCACTGAAAGTGATGTTCACCGACGTGGGCTTTAAGCCTTGCGTTAAAGCCTGCGCGGTTAAGCCGACAACTTTATCACCTTTATGCTCAAGCTTAATCACTCTGGCGCGTGAAATTAGCGTAGCGCCTTTATCAAGCGCTGCGGGTATGGTGGTAACCAACATTGATTGCTTAGCATTAACAGGACAACCCATACCGCAATAACCAGTATTCCAACAGCCTTTAACATTACGTTTGATGACGGTGTAATCCCAACCTAATTTTTCGCAACCTTCGCGTAATGCACCGTTATTACGGTTAGGTTCATATTGCCATTGTTCAATATTGAGGCGTTTTTCCATTAACTCAAACCACGGCAGTAACACTTGCGAAGATAACCCTTTGACCGACTTTTCTTGTTCCCAAAAAGCCAATGTTTGTTCCGGCGTTCTAATCGCTGTAGTCCAATTGACTGTGGTTGAACCACCTACTGCACGACCTTGGAATATACCTATGCCTTTATCTGCCGTTTTCATCGCAGCAGCCTGCTGGTATAGATTAGGATAAGCGTGGCGCTCTTCCATATCAAAGTCTGTCGATGATTTGAGCGCACCGCCTTCAATCATAATCACTTTTAAGCCAGCTTCTGTGAGTATTTCTGCTGCAGTACCGCCACCCGCACCAGTACCCACAATAACCACATCCGCGTCAAAGTGACGATCAATCGCTAAGGTGCTAGCATCGATATGATGCCAACCCGCGCTTAAACCAGTAATAATAGGATCAATAATGGCCAAGGTAATACTCCCTATACAGTAGGATTAATGCGCGTTAGGCACCAAGAAAGTGGGTTTTACATAACGTAAATTTCCCCAATGCTCTGGACAGGCGTAATAGCTTGCCATAATCAATTCACGTAATCCGCCATAAGCGGTGGTTAACATGTCTAAATAGTTATGACGCCAAAACTCTAGCATGTCGATCAATTGCTGAGGTTCTCGCATTAACAGCGGCGTCATACTGCCACTGAGTAGCAACAATCCTAAACGACCTTCGAGTAAATTTAATAACTCCATCAACTCTTGCTGCTGTTCAACAGGCAGGTGGGTAATTGATTGTGAGATAGCATCCAGAGTGCGATTAATAGCAAGCTCTCTCTGACTAGGAACCTCAGGTAATGCGCCATCTAGGAATACCGGGATCAACACACCAAATAATACACGGTGATGAATATCCTCCGAAGAAGTTGTGATGTTTGGCAAATATAAATTAACGCCTAATGCTAATGCAGCCGTTCCAGCAAAAGCACCAGTGAGAAAGGTACGCCGCTTCATTTACTTCCCCTTGAGTTTATTGTTGTCTATATTTTTTATGTGGTAGAGTGGCATGAGTAACATTTAAACATACGTTTAAATTTTCACAAACAATTACAGAAATATTCCGTCTATGAAAACCTTGTTCACTCCGCCATGGTGGGCTGCTAGCCCCCATGTGCAAACGATTCTACCATTCCTATTTAAAGTGGCCAAACCAATAACATTTCGGCAAAGGCAAGAGCTACCTGACGGCGATTTTGTCGACTTAGATTGGTTAGGACAAGCCCAGAATGGCCTGCCTATCTTAGTAATTATTCATGGTCTTGAAGGTAACACAGAATCTCACTATGTACGCAGAATGCTGATTGAAGCCAAAAAAGCCAAGCTGGCAGCTGTTGTCCATCATCATCGCGGTTGTTCAGGTGAGCCTAATCGCTTAGCTCGCAGTTATCATAGCGGCGATGTTAACGACTTAGCCTATACCCTAGGGCAACTCAAACACTATTATCCGGACTCACCGCTTTATGCTGTAGGTTACAGCTTGGGCGGTAATGTATTGGCAAAATATCAAGGTAGCACTCAGCAACATAGCTTACTCGAACGTGCTGTAGTGGTATCAGCACCGTTAACGTTAGGAGCTTGTGCCAAACGCTTGGAGAGTGGCTTTTCAACTCTCTATCAACGTTTTTTGATTAAACGTTTGCAGCAAAAAATGCTCGATAAAATTAATACTACAGATTTAACCGAACAAATGCCGATCACAAAAGAGCAGCTCAAAATGCTCAACACCTTTTATTTATTTGACGATAAAGTGACAGCACCATTACACGGTTTTACTGACGTTAATGACTACTATCAGCAAGCTAGCGGCCTAGGTTATTTACAGTATATAACTAAGCCCACACTGGTTATCCACGCTCAAGACGACCCTTTTATGACCGCTGAAGTGATCCCGACCCAAGATCAATTATCGCCAATGGTTGAATACGAGTTACATGAGTTTGGTGGTCATGTGGGATTTATTGCTGGCGGCTGGCCTTGGAAGCCACATTTTTATCTTGAGCAACGTGTCATCGCGTTTATTTTCTCTGAAGAACATACGCTAACCGAGCCAGACGGACCATCTTCTTCACTAAGTCATTAATAGGAATACACCATGCTTGTGCCTTATGAAGCGTTACTCTCATTACCTCAAGAAGTACTTCAACGTATGATAAAAGAGTATCTATTATCACAACTTGAAGATGGCAGTTTTAGTGACGCCAACGAGCAACAATTAACCAGAGCAATAGAACAATGTAAGCTTGCGCTCAAAAAAGGCGAGTTAGTGGTTGAATTCAGTGAAGATGATGAGTCTATTGCCATTCGGCAACGGGAACACATTTCACGTCCGTCTTTCGACTAGATACAATACAAAAACACTGATTTTGCGACAAAATGATCACATTGTTACCCTTGAATAATTGACCCACGGGTAAAGATTACCGTATAACTAGTGACTGGTTTTTTCGCGTCCACACATTACCTAGGCAAATAACATGTCAGCAAAACATCCTATTATTGCTGTAACCGGCTCTTCCGGTGCTGGCACAACCACAACTACAACTGCCTTTATTCATATTTTTAGACAGCTGGGTATTAATGCCGCATTTGTTGAAGGTGATAGTTTCCACAATTTCACTCGCGCTGAAATGGAAGTGTTAATTAGAAAATCACAGGCTGAAAATCGTAATCTGAGTTATTTTGGACCCGAAGCGAATAATTTCAAAAAACTCGAAGAGTGTTTTACCAGCTACGGCAACACAGGTAATGGTCAAACTCGCAGTTACTTGCATACGTTTGACGAAGCCGTGCCATTTAATCAAATGCCGGGCACATTTACTCAATGGCGTGATTTACCTGCCAATACCGATATGCTCTATTACGAAGGTCTTCACGGTGGTGTGGTAACTGAAGATGCTGATGTGGCTAAACATGTCGATCTGCTGATTGGCATGGTACCAATTGTTAATTTAGAGTGGATCCAGAAGATCATTCGCGATACAAACGATAGAGGCCATAGCCGTGAAAAAGTCATGGGGTCGATTGTGCGCAGTATGGATGATTATATTAAGCACATGACGCCACAATTTTCACGGACTCATATTAATTTTCAACGCGTGCCGACCGTGGACACCTCAAACCCCTTTAGCGCAAAAGACATACCCAGCCTAGATGAAAGCTTTTTAGTCATCCGCTTTCGCGGTATTAATAATGTTGATTTTCCTTATTATCTCAACATGATCCAAGGCTCATTTATGTCACGCGTCAACACACTGGTTGTTCCCGGTGGAAAAATGTCATTGGCAATGGAATTAATTTTGACGCCATTAGTGAAAGACTTAATGGATAAACGCTTAGAGCTGCAAAATCTTAATGATATCAAACTCGATTAAGTTTGATTTAAGTCAGAACCACTAATATAGGGGCATCGTGATTTCAAGCGAAAGAACGGCAGTTGATGTGCTTGAAGAGCTAATTCCCCCTTTTTGATCTGTTAGTGCATTAAGCACATCAACGAAACCCAATAAAGCCGATAATCAAGCACGAGATAAGCCCTTACCTATCCCGCGACAACAAGATAACCACAGGGTTTGGCTGGTGCGTTACATCAGTGGGATAACTTCTCGATAAGCCTGCTTATTTTTATACTGCTCCAAACGTAAAATAAACTCATCGCTGCGCACAATCTCAGGGTTATCTTTTAGTGCATCAATCGCTTTTTTCTGCGTATCTATCGCTGCAGTAAAATCGCCCAGTTCTGCATAGCCGGCGGCAAGGTTATCTAATACTGTGGGATCGTTTTTATTATTCTCAAGTAACTTTAGCGACATCGATACCGCACGTGAACCATCTCGATATTCGGCTTCCGGACACGTGGCTAATATCCACGCAACATTCCCCATTGAAACCGCATCACCTGCTGCCAAAAACTGCTCCATGGCTTTGCCACAATTTCGTGCCACGCCATCGCCACCAGCAGAATAAATAAACCCTAAACGAAAATGAGCCCACTTATCACCTTGCTCAACCATTTTTAGGTACCATTTTTCTGCAAGCGCTAAATCACGCGGAAATAATTTATGCCCCTCAAAAGCTAAATCAGCTAAGGTTTGCTGCGCCTTAATGTGTTGCTGCTGTGCCGCAAGGTTAATCCAGTACAAACCTTGTTCTGTGTCTTGAGTAACAAATCGCCCCGAGAGATACATTAAACCCAATAAAAATTGCGCATCTGCATTACCCTGCTTAGCTTTAATTTGAATATTGACTAGCTTAGTGGCGGCCTGAGACTGAATAGAAGGCGGGATAACAAATGCGTTCACGGGCAAACTTAGCCCACTCAATAACATAACACTGACAATAACCCCGATTTGACTCAGTTTTTTCACGCATACCTCGACAACTATTTATGATGCTGATTAGATAACACTAGCTAACTCATGGATCCAATACAATAGACACATGTATTTTGCAATAATTCAATAGTCGTGATGATTAAGACAAATTGGCCAAAAAAGTCGACCGTCATCACAAACAAAATAAATTTAATCTAAAATTTAACAAGTTAATATACACTACACACACTTCTAAATACGATCTCTATCAAAGTTTTCGCCGCACCAATAGCGTAGAATGCTTAATTAGACATTACTTACTTTCATTTTTAATCAATCGAGGAATATCGTATGGCTCTGATTGGTAAGCCAAAACCTGACCCAACATTAGAATGGTTTCTTTCACATTGTCACATTCATAAGTATCCAGCAAAGAGCACCTTAATTCATGCTGGTGAAGAATCTGACACTTTATATTACATAGTCAAAGGTTCTGTCGCAGTATTGATCAAAGATGAAGAAGGTAAAGAAATGATCCTGTCTTATCTTAATCAAGGCGACTTTATCGGTGAACTTGGATTGTTTGAAGAGCAATCTGAACGTACAGCATGGGTTCGTGCTAAGCAAGCATGTGAAATTGCAGAAATTTCTTATAAGAAATTTAAGCAACTTATCCAGGTTAATCCTGAAATCCTCATGAAACTTTCGGCGCAAATGGCCTATCGTTTACAAAGTACTAGCCAAAAAGTGGGCGACTTAGCGTTCCTTGACGTCGCTGGCCGTATTGCACAAACACTATTACATCTTGCTAAGCAGCCTGATGCAATGACACATCCTGATGGCATGCAAATTAAAATTACCCGTCAAGAGATTGGTCAAATTGTAGGTTGTTCACGTGAAACGGTAGGCCGTATTTTAAAAATGCTTGAAGAACAAAGTTTGATTCAAGCACACGGTAAAACTATCGTCGTTTACGGCACACGCTAAACAACTAAGGCTTTATAGGGCTAAAACGTAATGTTTAAGCCTTAATCATATAAGCTTCAGCTTGATTTAAGCCAATATACTTAAAGTGGTGTTCATACTCTGAACGCCACTTTTTTTATTTTGGAGCGACCATGAATAGCTTGTTCTCCATAGCAATAAGCAGCTTAATGGCCATCACGATTAACCAGCAAGATATTCCCACAAAAGAACTCGCTCTGGATCATGATAACGTCCAAAAATTAGTATCTTCTGGTAATATAAGGTCATTAGATGATTACTTAGCTTGGATATCACAGTATTGTGATGGCCACTTAATCGATGCGCAACTATACCAATATCAGGATAAGTGGCGCTATGACCTGCAATTTAGGCTAAAACAAGGGCATGTTGTTAATCTGCAATTAGATGCAGCCAATGGCATGCAAGATCCATTGACTCAATTACCGAGCGAATGTACTAAACATGAAACTGTTACTCGTTGAAGATAACCCATTACTGGTTGCTGAACTTGAAAAACAACTCAAGCAAGCAGGTTATATTACGGACGTCACAGATAAGGCTATTGAAGCCGATTATTTGATGAAAGAAACAGATTATGACTGTGTCATTCTCGATATTGGCTTACCCGATGGCAATGGCTTGTCATTAGTGACTCAATGGCGTGAACGTGGCATCAGTACTCCAGTTATTATGCTAACGGCCCGCAGTCAGTGGCACGAAAAAGTGGAAGGTTTTAATGCTGGTGCTGATGATTACTTAGGTAAACCTTTTCACACTCAAGAGCTACTCGCAAGAATTCAGGCACTTATCCATCGAGCTCATGGACGGGTGAATTCATCATCAAAACAACTCTGCTACGCTGGGGTTAATCTCGACGAAAATGAGCAGAAAGTGACGGTGGGCGGACAAGAGTATGAGCTAACATCAATGGAATTTAGGCTACTGAAAATCTTCTTAATGTCGCCAAGAAAACTATTATCTAAACAGCAGCTTACAGACAAGCTTTACCAGTTTGATGATGAAAAAGAAAGTAACGTCGTTGAAGTATACGTGACTCATTTACGTAAAAAACTGGGTAAAACAGCTATCGAAACCCGTCGTGGTCAAGGTTATATCTTTCATGGCATCATTGAATGATGTCAATTCGCTTTAAATTAAGCTTATGGCTGAGTGGATTGATCATCATTGCCACTCTCATAGGCTTATTTTTATTTGAATCTATGCTGCGAGATGCGTTTCATGACTCCATCATTAACCGTTTAGAAGAAGATTTAGAACATATTATCATTGCTACTAGGCTCGATGATGGCGAACTGGTTATCGACCAAAGCCAATTATCCAGTTTTTATCGCCCAGCTTATTCAGGCCGCTATTTCCAATTAAATTTACCTGACCGTACTATTCGTTCTCGATCCTTATGGGATGCAGAGCTGCAGATCGAACCCTTACAAGCGCAGCAAAAACGCGTATGGCAAGCTAAGGGGCCAAAAAATAATGATATGCAGCTGCTCTCTATTGGTATTGGCGCGCCTAACAGTCCCAACACGGCAACACTGACAGTAGCCCAAGATCTTAGTATTGGTCGCCGCGTTTTCAGTGAAGTCTTTGGCGCTAAACTGGCAATCAATATTGGCATGTTATTGGCGATGATCGCCGGTATCTTCATTATTTTACGCCAATCGTTTAAACCAGTGAATCAAATCCAAGGCGCACTGGCTAAATTGCGCGAAGGTGAGATAGCTTCGTTAACCATGTCGCAAATACCGGCGGAGATCCGTCCGCTAGCAGAAACCTATAATGAGCTATTAGACTACACAGCCAAACAAATTGAACGCAGTCGAAATAACCTAGGCAATTTAAGCCATGGCTTAAAAACACCATTAGCAGTGATGCAGCAACAAGTTGAAGCCCTCGGGCTCACCCACCCTGATGCCGCAATAGCAATGCAGCAGCAATTAGATTTAGTGCATAAAATGATTGAGCGTAAACTGGCTGCGGCGCGAATAACGGGTGACATGCTACCCGCTGCACAGCTGGCTGTTCCAAAAGATTTCGATAGCTTAATTCAAACCTTACATAAGGTGCATCATCAGCGCGTCATTGAATGCCGAGTGGTTAACGCACAACATATTAGTCGCATCCCCATTCATCGTGAAGATGGCATGGAGTTGTTTGGCAACCTGCTCGATAACGCCTTTAAATGGGCAAATTCACAGGTGAACATCAGCATAGTTGATTTGCCATCAGGAGAGATATTAATCCAAATAGAAGACGATGGCTGTGGTGTCATGCAAGAGCAAATTGCATTATTAACCGCTCGTGGAACCCGCCTCGATGAAGCAACTACAGGCCACGGACTGGGCTTGTCGATTGTGAAAGAGATCTGTGAGCAATATGGGTTTATATTAAAATTTAATCGTAGTGAGACATTACAAGGGCTTAATGTCAGCATTTTGATCAATCCATAAGCTTCCATGCTGTCCTTTTACTGAACCAAGCCTTTGCTACGGCCAACAAAAAGACCTAATTGATAACTCAATTAGGTCTTTTTTAGTTGTACACAACATTACATCATTGAATTGGTACTTTCAAAAATCTTGTCTGCAGATGCTGCAACAAAACCAGTATAAAGCTGACCATTATCCATTGGGTAACGACGGGCGAATTCATAAAAACAACTTGGAATTTCTACATCGCCATCAGTGAAGTTAACCACGACTTTATCGGCCATGGTAGAAGACTGTTCTAGCAGTACTTCTGGCGAACCTTTAATCTCACCACCTGAACTATTTAATACAAAACCGGCCTGTTTTAAGGCTTGGTTTACATCCTCAATACGCTCAAACTCTGGCAGGTCATTAATTGATACTGTGAAGTGATTAGCGCGGTAACCTAACGCAGCGACCCAAGCGGCATATTCACTTTCAGCAAGTAAGGCTTGATAAGTGGCTTTGTCTAGATCCCAATGACGACCTGAATAAATGAAATTATCGGCAGTCGTTGCTGTAACATCCACTTGGTCGATTAAACCGTGGATAGTTTTTTGCAGTTCAGGGCTAAACTCCTCGACTAACAGCTCAGAGATAAACACCT
The DNA here is from genome assembly GCF_041439795.1 of Shewanella sp. 5S214. NCBI lineage: Bacteria > Pseudomonadati > Pseudomonadota > Gammaproteobacteria > Alteromonadales > Shewanellaceae > Shewanella > Shewanella sp. 5S214. The sequence continues at coordinate 52,186 of NZ_JBGOOV010000008.1, read as the reverse complement.
TTGGCTGTGTTGGATCTGGATGTTCAAAATGCTTGGCTATCAGTTTTTTCTGTACAAACTGATAATCGCCACAGTCGACATAACCGATAGAGGTGAAATGCTCAGCCAATACGCTTAAATTCACTTTGGCGATATTAAACGTACGCAACGCGATATGGTCATTGATGATAGGAGCACCATGACCTAATAGTTGATGAATTTTCGCCGCTGAAGGCGTCATCTTAATGTAGTCTTGCCATAGGGCAGCAAATAAAGCATTAACGTCAGTATGCATGGTTAAATCCTTCTAAAATAAGGCTGGCGAACACGTCACCAGCACGGATCATGCGATGAATTTATCAGTTAAATTGATAAACCAGGGCTTAAAGTTGCAGGTAAGCTTACTGAATCAGCTTCCATTGAAGCGACAGGGTAAGCGCAATAATCAGCAGCATAAAATGCACTTGCGCGATGGTTACCCGATGCGCCAACGCCACCAAATGGTGCCGCACCTGATGCACCTGTGATTTGCTTATTCCAATTAACAATACCAGCACGAATGCGCGCGAGGAAGTAATCGTAATCTTCACGGCTGTCAGCGAGTAAACCGGCAGATAAACCATAACGAGTCGCATTCGCTAAATGGATAGCTTGGTCAAAATCACGGTAACGAACTAACTGTAATAATGGACCAAAATATTCTTCATCTGGTAACGCTGCCACTTGAGTAACGTCAATTAAACCTGGAGTCACCAAACCCGTTCCAGCTTCAACTTGCACTAACTCAACTAACGGAACGCCACCTAATGACTTGAGTGTTGCTTGCGCAGCAACCATACCAAGCGCTGCAGTTTCAGAAATCATTGAGCCCATAAAAGGTTGTGGTTGAGCGTTCCAAGCACCTACTTTGATTTGCTTAACAGCCTTGACTAGTTCGGCAATTAACGCATCGCCTTGCTCGCCCTCTTCAATGTATAAACGACGGGCACAAGTACAACGCTGACCAGAGGAAATATATGCAGACTGAATAATGTCATGGACTGCCGCTTTAGTATCAGTAACGCCTTTAACGATAAGCGGGTTATTACCACCCATTTCAAGGGCTAAAATTTTACCCGGAAGGCCTGCATATTGTTCATGTAAAATATGCCCAGTGCGAGAACTACCGGTAAAGAATAGTCCATCAATTTGCGGGTGTGATGCTAACGCTTTACCTGTGTCAACTTCGCCTTGCACTAGGTTAATCACACCTTGTGGCAAGCCGGCTTTGTCCCAGCACTTTAGCATTAACTCAGCCACTTTAGGCGTTAGTTCTGAAGGCTTAAACACCACTGTGTTACCAGCTAATAATGCGGGCACTATATGACCGTTAGGTAAATGTCCCGGAAAGTTATATGGACCAAATACAGCCACAACACCATGAGGCTTGTGACGTAATACCGCACGACCTGCTGGCAGGTCATTGGTTTCAGTACCAGTACGTTTGTCGTGAGCTTTTGCTGACAAAGCGATTTTGCCAATCATGGCACCAACTTCAGTGGCGGTTTCCCATTGTGGCTTACCGGTTTCTTGAGCGATGGTTTCAGCTATCTCGGCTTTATTATTTTCTAGTTGTGCGCGATAAGCTTCAACAATGGCTAAACGGGCGTCATAACCCAGCATAAACCAATCAAATTGCGCCGCACGAGCGGCATCTACAGCAGCGTTCACTTGAGTAGCGGTTGCAGTGTTGCCTTGCCAAATGACGTCACCGTTGGCTGGGTTTTTTGAGTTAATTTCATGACCTTCGCCAGCTAACCACTGACCTTGAATATATTGTGTCATTTCTTGCTCCTACATTGCTAAAACACGAATTTGCTCGCCTTCGCTGACCATAAGACCGGCAGCAATTTCAGTACTAAGCACCACATTATCGTGTTCATCAGAGACCAACAGTTTTGCCGCCGATGCGCGATAATCAGCTAGCAAGGTGTTGGAAATAATAAAATGGTGATCGGCATGTGGCATTTTACCAATGCTCACAGTAAGTAAACGGCTCTTTTTTACCGAGCGAATATCTCCGATTGAACATTCAACCGTTGGACCACCATCAAAAATATCGACATAATTTCGGAATTTAAATCCTTCCGCTTGCAGTAACCGCAGTGCTGGCTTAGTGTTTTTATGCACTTCCCCAATCACTTTTTGGGCTTTTTTAGGCAGCATACAAACGTAAACAGGGTTACGTGGCATCATTTCAGCCATAAACGCTTTTTTACCTAAGCCTGATAAATAATCAGCCTCAACAAAGTCGATACCTAAAAAATGATGCTGCAGCCATTCGTAAAATGGTGATTCACCATGATCGTCACTGACCCCTCGCATTTCTGCGATAACAGTTTCACCAAAACGATGTTGATGCTGCGCTAAAAATAAAAAACGCGAACGCGACAACATGCGCCCGTTATTACCTTTGCGATAACCGTCTTTTAAAAACAAGGTGCACAGCTCAGCCGCTCCCGTATAGTCATGGCATAGAGTCAGGGTTTCAACTTCATTACGAACTGAGATTTGTTGAGAGTGATACACCTCAGTACCTAAACGGTAATGATAAAAAGCATCTTCCATGCCGACAGCAGCTTCAATACCACAAGTGCCGACAACTTCACCGGTTTTCATGTCTTCAAGCACCATTAAATAACCTTCGTCAAAAGGTTTATCAACATGCTTGGTAAAAGATGCTTCTGCCCTAGCAATCTTTGAACGCAGTAACTCTTCGTTAACTGGTAAAGATGTAAAACCGTGGCCTGACTCGACTGCAATACCATAAAGTGCATCGTAATCACTTGCACGGATAGGACGTATGATTAACATCTTAATCTCCTCATTGCGCCACAAATAAATTGCGCTGAAATACTTTTCGGCGCAATTTTACTTTGTTGGCGTACCCAAACAAAAAAGTGCAAGCTAGGCTCACACTTTTTGTTCATTAACCTGCAACCACTTTTGCTACCGCGCGATCAAAACGCAATAGACCTTCAGCGATATCAGCTTCAGGGATAACCAATGAAGGAGCAAAACGAACAACGTTTGCACCCGCCATCAAGCTCATTAGACCTTCAGCAACAGATGCCACTAAAAAGTCACGACTACGGCCTTCATATTGCTCATTTAATACCGCACCAAGTAATAATCCCTTGCCACGGATTTCACTGAATACGTTGTATTTAGCATTAATTGCCGCTAAACCATCACGGAATAGCTGTTCACGATGTTTAACGCCATCAAGTACTTCTTTGGTATTAACCACGTCCATTACCGCATTACCAACTGCACAAGCAAGTGGGTTACCGCCATAAGTAGAACCATGAGTACCAATTTTTAAGTGAGCAGCAATTTTTGCAGTGGTTAGCATTGCAGCAATCGGGAAGCCACCGCCTAACGCTTTAGCGCTAGTTAAAATATCAGGCACGATGTCAGTACCCATGTAAGCAAATAACTCACCAGTTCGGCCTACGCCTGTTTGTACTTCATCAAAAATAACCAATGCGTCATGCTTATCGGCTAAGCGACGTACTGCTTTTAAGAATTCAGGGTCACCATTGATAATACCGCCTTCACCTTGAAGAGGTTCAAGCATGATGGCACAGGTTTTGTCTGAAATAACCGCTTCAAGTGCAGAGATATCATTAAAAGGTACATGGGTAATACTTTGAGGCTTAGGGCCGAAACCATCTGAATATGCTGCTTGACCACCAACCGTAACAGTAAAGAATGTCCGGCCGTGGAATGCTTTATCAAAGGCGATAATTTGATCTTTGTCTGCACCATGGTTGTCTAGAGCATAACGGCGCGCTAATTTAAGTGCTGCTTCGTTCGCTTCTGCACCAGAGTTGGCAAAATAAATACGCTCAGCAAATGTGGCATTGACTAACTTTGTGGCTAATTCAAGTGCAGGCTCGTTAGTCATCACGTTAGATAAGTGCCATATTTTTTCGCTCTGCTCTTTTAATGCAGACACTAATGCTGGGTGACAATGACCTAAACAATTTACTGCAATACCACCAGCGAAATCGATGAATTCCTTACCTTCTTGATCCCACACTCGGCTACCGGCTCCACGAACAGGTATAACGGCCGCAGGCGCATAATTAGGCACCATAACTTCATCGAATTGGGCACGGGTTAGGTTCATTTCTACACTCATTGCATTTTATCCTTCAGGTTGTAAACGGTTTTAAAGCCGCTGTTTCCGCTGTTTGCTTTATATTCTGTAAGTGCATTAGCGGAAGTTTGTATTATTTATGCGACATTATTAGCGAAAATGTGATCAAAATACCAGTTCAGTACAATTAACTTCTGCAGGCCAGATCAGCATTATGCATAAAGAATTAAAAATATGAATAAACAAAGCGTTTATTGGAGGTTATGAAGCATAACTAGTCATAAAAAAAGTTATTTGGCTCCATTTTGTGTAGCTATTCATCAAAAGTGAATAATTACACAGATTTAACATTTGCTCGAAACACAAAAAACAGCGTTAAAGTAAATTGAGTTTACGGAAATTTTTCCCTTTAAGACGAATTAATTCTTGAGCTGAAAATTGATAGTAATCGAACATAATTCTTTTTTCTTGTGGGTCGATTTGTTGCTGCTCTTCTAGCAAAAGCACTTTGGCGTAACAACTCGCTTTAGCCACAATTGCAGCGTCGACGGATAACTCGGTAAAGTGGTAATCGTGATCGAGTTCTTTTAGCACTTGAGTCATCGCTGAGTCATCAAATTGCAGTAAACTGAGTAGTTGCCAATTTAAGCTATGACTATGCTGCAACACTTGTTCTAAAACGGCCTCAGCAGGAAAATCTGTTGCCATAATAGCATCATAAACTTGTTTCTCTCGACTAAGGCTGGCTTCTCGTAGCCATGTCCCCCAAGTTTTATCAAATATATGCCCGCTTTGACTGAGAATGATCGAAGTAGCAAATTGATACATTAAGGCACAACAATAAGCCAAGCTGGGCTCTTTATGATGTAACTCAGCTAAGGTTTGCGCGGCAATGGCGCTCACCATGCTATATCGCCAAAGCTTGCGGGTTATCCACAATAAATTGGCATTACCTGTAGGTAGCCAATGGCGTAAACAAAAATAAGGGATCAATAAACGTAAATTTTCAATACCAATGTAATTGAGTACCAGCTTGATATCGGTCACTTGGACATCGGAGTTTTTGGGGCGGCGGTGGCCAGATGCAGGGCTGTTAATTAAATTAATTAAATCACGCGATAACCAACTAATACTTTCAATAATTGGTCGTAGTCGATTGATGTTAAGATCTGGATCTAATAATAAATCAAGCAATAAAATTTGGCCTTCACCAATTGCTGATGCTTCTAATATCATTTGTGGATTAGCTAACTGATGCTCTATTGCATTATTAACCGTATGGGTTAGCAGTGCAGACACCTCAAGATATACTTGTTTCTCTTTTGCTTGCTTATCAATGCGCAGCTTTAATGCTTGACGCTCAATATCAAGCTTATTGGCGTTTTCTTCTAAGTCTTCGCTGATCTCATCTGGCATAGCATTAACTTTATGCTTACCCACAATAAGCTGCTTATAGAGTCGGCGCTCAATTTCGATGACTTTTCCGGGCCTAACCCCACCTGCTATTGATATTGCCACTCACATTGCCTTTTATTGTGTTAATCGCTTAATAATAAAAATTAAGGCTTCTCAAAGGAAGCCTTAATAAATATTTATTTGTCTTTCTGAACTTAACGCTGACTATTTCAGCTCTTGTTCAAACAACTTATAAATACGACGATACTGATCTAACCAACTAGAAGGTTGCTTAAATCCATGTGGCTCAACAGGATAGATTGCCGTTTCAAACATCGGTTTTTCTAATTCAATTAGACGTTGCACCATGCGCACACTGTCTTGGAAAAATACGTTATCATCTAAGACACCACTCATGATCAGTAATGGTTTTTGTAAACCTTGAGCATGTTCTATCGGCGAACTACGCTCATAAGCGATAGGGTCAACGTCAGGCGTATTTAAAATATTAGAGGTATATGGCGCATTATAATGAGCCCAATCGGCTACAGGACGTAATGCGGCCCCTGCTTGGAATAAATCAGGTTCATTAAATAACGCCATAAAAGTAAGGAAGCCGCCGTATGAACCACCATAGGTGCCTACACGTTGAGGATCCACATTAGCATTGCTTGCCATCCAAGCCACACCATCTTTTAGATCTTCCACTTCTGGATGGCCCATATTACGATAAACCGACGTACGCCAATCACGTCCATAACCTTTTGAACCGCGATAATCCATATCCATTACCACGTAACCTTGTTGGGTTAACAAGTTATTGAACATAAATTCACGGAAGTAACCCGAAAATCCATAATGAGCATTCTGTAAATAACCCGCGCCATGATTAAACATCACTGCCGGATATTTATCAGCCTGTTTAGGATCATAACCTTGCGGCAAATAAACCCGCGCATAAATGGGCTCTGCACCATGGGTTGAAGGTAACGCAACAACTTGCGGTACTTGCCATGGATATTGTTTAAATGCAGTGCTGGTATAGTCGGTTAATTGGCTAATCTCGCCACCAATAGGCTGAATATAGAGTTCATCGGGGTGAATAGCAGATGAAGCTGTTAATAACAGTGATTGGCCATCAGGGCTTAAGCTGTAATCCAATGTCCCTAACCACTGAGTCAGTTGTTCTGATTTTCCGCTGGCAATTTCTACACGGTAAACATTATAACTGCCCGGATGGTCTTTATTAGCACGGTAATAAAAGTATTTTGCATCTGGAGATAAGGTCACATTATCAACCACAAATTTACCCTTAGTTAATGCCGATACCTTACCTGCGGCTGTTTTGGTATATAACTGAGAGAATCCAGACTCTTCAGATAAGTAGTACATGGTATCTGTACCGGTTATCCAACCGAATTGATTAAAATTATAGTTAACCCAAGCATCATCATGTAAGCGATGCTCAGTGGAGAGTTTGCCTTTTTGAAGATCGACGCTCGCGATCCAGCGATCTTTATTATCAACCGCTTCAAGCATCACTAATAATTTATCGCCAGAATCATTCCACTGAATAGCGCTTTGACTCCACTCCCAATCTTGCATTAACTGCACTAAACGCGGCGCTTTGTGGCTTTCGTAGGTTTTACCTTGGGCTTTTGCATTTTCAGCTTTAACGCTAGCAAGTACATCCTCATCAAAACCGGCTAGGCCTTCAATGGTAATATCTTTTTTACTGTGTTCAGTAAGGTCGAGTAATACTAAACGCTGACCTGGGAAAACATCTTCTGCCACACGAGCACGAGCAGGCACGGGATCAACATAACCTTCTTGCCCTAAATAATTGGGCATAATGTCGTGTTCTGCACGCCAACTATAATTTTTATCCGTTAACGCCAATAGAACGTAACGTCCATCTGGCGATAAACTCATTTCTGACACAACTTCCGTATCACCTAAATACCAAGGTTTTGCAGAAAAAGTCGGATCAGCTTTAGCCAATGATTCACTATATTCATCACGCGTCAAACTGTTATCGTGTTGCATGGCAACATATTGGATTAATCTTTGCTGCTGTTTGGCCATAAAAGTACTGGGGGCTGGCGTATTTTTAGGCTCATTTTCCATTAGGATTGCAGCCATTTGCTCCACAAGTCCACTAGATTGGTATAAACGAAAAATATTATTACCTTGCCAAAATGCAAGATCGCCGCCGCTCAAAAAGCGAACGCCGCTAATCGGATCATTTTGGCGAGTCATTTGAGTAATATCGCCGTTTGATAAATCTTTTACAAATACGTTACCTTGATAAATGTAAGCTTTTTTAGTTTTAGCTTGATTCAACACACCATTGCGCTGATCAGCAAGGTGTAACTGATCCAATGCTAGTTTATTTGCTTCAGACTGGCCGATGGCTTGTTGATAAAAATCACGAATAGGCGACTGGTGTGCTTGGCGACTAAAATACACCGATTGGCTGTCATCACTCCAATAGGCTCCTTGGGCAAATATTCCCATCCAATCCGGATTAGCCATGATTTGATTAAGCGTTAATAACTGATCGGCTTTTGGAGGTTGGGCTAATGGCACCATCAATGATGTAGCGGTAGGCTTTGCGATAACCATCGTATCGTCATTTTTTGCTGTCGCAGCACAGCCACTGATCATCGCCAAAGAAATTGCGCTCACCGCAAAGTTTCGCATAAAGCTTGTCATGGTTATCCCTTTTATTATTTTTAAGCGCTCTTTATAGCATAAATATACGCGAGAATTTAGCCAGATTGGTTGCAGAAGTTGTAACAGAATAAGTGATAATGAACTTAAATAGGTAGCCTTGATTACGCTTTATAACTGTAAAAAGTTATTCAGCAATTCATGTCCTTGCTGGGTCAAAATAGACTCAGGATGAAACTGCACACTGTATATACGTAAATCAGCATAGCTCATCGCCATAATTTCACGCCCATGAACAGGGTCATCAAACCATGCATCCAGCGTAAAATTCTTGGGAACATCATTAATCAATAATGAATGGTAACGCGTCACTTGCAAAGGTAATGCTAACTGAGAAAATAATCCCTGTTGATTGTGCTCAATTAAGCTGGTTTTACCGTGCATAACACGCTTTGCACGAACAACATCAACACCAAACACTTGAGCGATGGCTTGATGGCCGAGACAGACACCTAAAATTGGCAATCTCCCAGCAAAATATTCAATGGCGGCAAGCGAGATCCCTGCTTCGTTTGGAGTGCATGGACCAGGAGAAATGATTAAATGAGTGGGCGCTAATGCTTCAATTTGTTCAATGGTGATTTCATCATTACGCTTAACAAGGATCTCTTGTCCAAGCGTTTGGAAATATTGCACTAAGTTGAACGTAAAAGAATCATAATTATCAATCATCAACAACATTTGGGGTTCCATTTGAGCGATAAAAAATGGTAATACTGCAATTTTAGCTTAAAAAAAACCAGCCTTGCGACTGGTTTTATGTCATGGTAACGAATCGTTACTTCACCACAGTTAAATGGTTTTTACGCTTAGCTTTGTCACCAGTAGTAGATTTAGGCGATGGTGGTAATGTCGAAGTATCATCAACAGATTTCATTGATGGTGGCACAGATGACAACTCATCCTGCTCACCTTCGATCATATAAGCATCTTCCATATCAAATACAGTGCCGGCACCGTTTTCACGAGCATAAATGGCCACAATTGAGGCCATTGGTAAATACACATTTTGTGGAACACCACCAAAACGGGCATTAAACTCGACGGAATCATTCGACATGTGAAGATTTGCCACAGCTCCAGTTGCAATATTCAAGACAATTTGACCGTCTTTAACAAATTGCTGTGGAACTTGTGTACCGTTAACAAATGCATCCACGACTACGTGTGGCGTCAAATGGTTATCCATCAACCACTCATAGTAAGCACGCAACAAATATGGACGATTAGCTGTTATTGGTTTCATCACATGCCCATGCGCATTTCGCGCTCAGCCTCAGTTAACGATGCTTTAAATGATTCACGTTCAAAAATACGTGTCATATAAGCACTGATATCTTTCGATGTACGCGGGTCTAAGTGAATACCTAATACCGGTAAGCGCCATAATAATGGGCCTAGGTAGCAATCAGATAAACCAAACTCTTCGCTCATGAAGTATGGCATTTCAGCAAATACTGGCGCTAAAGCGATTAGACTTTCCATTAACTCTTTACGCGCAGCATCAGCTTTTTCACCTTTACGGATACGCTCAACAAGCGCATACCAATCGGTGTCGATTCTGTGCATCATTAAACGGCTTTGGCCGCGAGATACTGGGTATACAGGCATTAGTGGAGGATGAGGAAAACGTTCATCCAAATATTCCATAATAATGCGAGATTCGTACAACACGAGTTCACGATCAACTAAAGTTGGTACCGAGTTGTATGGATTTACTTCAAGTAAATCTTCAGGCATCTCACTTGGGTCTACCTGTAAAACATCAACGGTAACCCCTTTTTCAGCCAATACGATACGTACTTGGTGACTATATAAATCATCGGCACCAGAAAAAAGTGTCATGATAGAGCGTTTGTTGGCAGCAACAGCCATTGATACCCTCCAGAATGTAGAAAAAACAAAACAAACGAGGGGCTAAGCCCCCCGTTTACAATATGCGGATAATGTATATTAACCGTTATTGATGGCTAGTGCACATCTTTCCAGTATTCTTTCTTCAACAAATAAGCAATGATGAAGAAAATAAACAAGAATCCAAGTACCCACCAACCTAAAGCTTCACGCTCTAACTGGACGGGTTCAGCTGAATAGACTAAGAAACCCGTGATATCACGAACTGCTTGGTCGTACTCTTCTGCACTCATTTTGCCACCAGTAGGAGGATTCATGCCGACCAACGTCATAGTTTCAACACCATCAATGACAGTCTTTTCATATTGAGGAGTTGCAACACCTTGTAAGTCTTGTAAAACGTGCGGCATAGCCACTAATGGAAACACGGTGTTGTTCACACCAAATGGACGCGTTTCATCAGCATAGAAACCTTTTAGGTATGAAAATACCCAATCAGCTCCACGTACACGAGCAACCAAAGTTAAGTCTGGAGGCGGAGCACCAAACCATTTAGCCGCATCAACAGGAGGAATAGCGTTTTCCATTAAATCACCGATTTTAGCATCAGTGAACATGTACTTATTACGCATATCATCGCCACTGATGTCTAAGTCAGTTGCTACACGCTCATAACGTTGGTATTTAGTGCTGTGACAACCTGAACAATATTGCTGGAATAAATCCAGACCACGCTCTAATGACGCTTTATCATGCAAGTTAACGTTAGCGCTTTCTAAATGAACCTCGTTTCCACCTGCAGCCATAGCGAGAGATGGCAGTAGTGTAACTAATGCAATTAATAACTTTTTCATTAGTGTGTCACCCTCGTAGGAACTTCTTTTGTTTTCTCATTCTTACTGTAAACCCATAGGGCTACGAAGAAACCAAAGTAAGTGAAAGTGAATACACGTGCCGCAATAGTTAGCTCAGGCGTTGCAGGAACCACACCTAAATAGCCAAGAATAATGAACGACACAGTAAATTGTGCGATGTTAATTTTGTGAATCAAACTACGGTAACGGATAGATTTGACTTTACAACGGTCAAGCCAAGGCAGAACAAATAGCACTGCAATCGACAGACCCATAGCAACAACACCGATTAACTTGTCGGGAATTGCACGTAAAATCGCATAGAATGGTGTGAAATACCAAACCGGTGCAATATGCGCAGGAGTCTTCATTGGGTTAGCCGCTTCAAAGTTTGGCTTCTCAAGGAAGTATCCACCACCTTCAGGCATAAAGAACAGCACATAACAGAACACGATTAAGAAGCCTGCTACACCCATAATATCTTTTACAGTGTAATAAGGGTGGAATGGAATACCATCAATAGGCCATCCGTTCTCATCTTTGTTCTTTTTAATTTCAACACCATCAGGGTTGTTCGATCCCACTTCATGTAATGCGATTAGATGTAAGAACACCAACACAACCAATACAAGTGGCAGCGCAATAACGTGTAATGCGAAGAAACGGTTTAGTGTTGCACCGGAAATAACATAGTCACCACGTATCCACAATGTTAGGTCATCACCAATAACAGGAATAGCACCAAACAAAGAGATAATTACCTGTGCGCCCCAATAGGACATTTGTCCCCAAGGCAGTAAGTAACCCATAAATGCTTCAGCCATCAACACTAAAAATATCAACATACCAAACAGCCATAAAAGCTCTCTTGGTTTTTGATAAGAACCGTAAATTAATCCACGGAACATGTGCATATAAATGACAAAGAAGAACGCTGACGCACCTGTAGAGTGCATATAACGTAATAACCAGCCGTATTCAACATCACGCATTATGTATTCAACAGAAGCGAATGCACCTTCTGCTGTTGGTACGTAATTCATGGTTAACCAAATACCAGTCAGTAACTGGTTAACTAAAACTAATAATGCTAATGAGCCAAAGAAATACCAAAAGTTGAAATTCTTTGGTGTGGCATACTGACCCACATGACGGTTATACGTTGCCGTCATTGGGATGCGAGCATCAATCCAATCAATAATATTCTTAACCATTACGCCGCTCCTGTATCTACACCGATGATAACGTTAGCGTCATCGATATATTTGTGCGGTGGAACCACTAGGTTTAATGGTGCAGGAACACCCTGGAATACACGACCAGCCATGTCAAATTTAGAACCATGACAAGGACAGAAGAACCCAGATGTTACACCCTCAACCTGCTCACCGAATGAATCAGGTAGATAAGTTGGTGAACAACCTAAGTGGGTACAGATACCGACTGCTATGAAAAATTCAGGCTTAATAGAACGTGCAGGGTTAGTTGCATATTCTGGTTGCTGCATTTCTTCGGAAGCAGGATCACGTAATTGACTGTCTAATGTTTTAAGATTATTTAGCACAGTTTCTGTACGACGAACGACCCAAACCGGTTTTCCGCGCCATTCGACACGAATTAACTGACCTGGTTCAACTTTACTAATATTTACTTCAACCGGCGCACCTGCAGCTTTCGCTTTGGCGCTCGGATTCCATGACTTGATGAAAGGAACCGCTACAGCGACGGCACCAGCACCACCTACTACGGCGGTTGCAGCTGTCAGGAATCTGCGACGTCCGGTATCGACTGGCGCATTGCTCATCCACTTATCTCCCAGAGGGTGTTGGAATTTTTATATTTCAATACTTTAGCTATCACAAAGGGTGAAGCGCTAAAATCATACTTTGAGGCGGTGCTCATTATAGCGAAAAATTAGAACTAGATCATAGAGAAAACATACATCTAGAGTGAGGATATTAACATTTTTTTCAAAAACGCTTATAAATCAGCCAGATTATAACAATTAGTCGTCCCTTAATTAGTGCTTGAGGAGGTAATAAAGACATTTAAAACAAGCAATTATTAATAAAAAATAATCAAAAACACAATAAAAAGTCTTCGTTATGATTTATGACCGTTTTTAGAAAAACTGAATTCATACTAATTAGATTAACTTTCAGCCACAAAAAAGCTCGGTAAAGACCGAGCTTTTTGAACTAAATGATATAAATGTTACTTACCGCTAGACGATTTCATGTATTTGAAGAAATCACCTTCAGGCTCTAACACCATAATGTCATTCTTACCGGCAAAACTTGCTTTGTAAGCTTCTAGACTACGTAAAAAGCTATAAAACTCAGCGTCTTTACTGTAGGCATCAGCATAAATTTTTGCCGACAATGCATCACCTTCACCACGAATGGTAAGCGCTTTACGTTCAGCTTCAGCAACCTTTACTGTCACATTGGCATCAATAGTCGCACGGATAATTTCAGCTTGTTCTTTACCTTGTGCACGGTGCTCTTTTGCCACAGCTTGACGTTCAGCACGCATACGTTGGTAAATACTAGTACTGACATTAGCAGGTAAGTTAATTTGCTTTACGCGCACATCAACCACTTCAATACCAAGATTCTCAGCACTTTCAGAAGCGTTTTGTAATGCGTCGGTTTGCAACTCATCACGCTTACCAGAAACAATCTCTTTGATAGTGCGACGACCAAATTCAGTACGTAAGTCATTGCTGATTTTGGCTTGTAATAAGCTTTCTGCATTGGCTTTAATACCGCCATTGGTAGAAAGATAGTACTTTTCAAAATCACGAATACGCCACTTAACATAAGAGTCGACCATTAAGTCTTTCTTTTCAGAAGTCACAAAACGATCCGCGGCACCATCCAATGTCTGAATACGAGAATCCAGATATCGAACTTTATCTACCAAAGGAAATTTAAAGTGAAGGCCTGGTGCAAAGACGGTTGTTACGTCATCTTCTTTGAGCACCTTACCGAAACGTGCAACGATGGCACGTTCACCTTCGCTTACCACCATTAAAGAGGAAAAACTCACCCCTAAAATGATGACAAGAATGATCACTGCTAATCTACCCATTGTTAGTTCCTCCCTTGGCGAAGACGATCTTCGCGGCTGAGACGACCATCAGTCGGCATACTAGTAATCGGCGTATCAACACCACTACTAGAGACAGAGTTGATGTGACGTTCTACCTCAGGTTCTACTTGATTACGCTGACTCTTGGAAGAATCCATCAGCTTATCCAAAGGTAAGTACATCAGATTACCGCTACTTTTGGTGTCGACAAGTACTTTATTAGTATCCGCCAACACAGATTGCATTGCATCTATGTATAAACGATTTCGAGTTACATCTGGCGCAGCTTTATACTCAGGTAATAACTTCTCAAATCGAGCGACTTTACCTCTAGCTTCTAGAACTTCACGCTCTTTATAAGCACTAGCTTGTTGTGCCATACGTTCAACTTGTCCACGCGCTTTAGGTTCGATTTCGCGAGCATAAGCTTCAGCTTCACGAATAAAGCGCTGTTCATCTTCCTGAGCTGAAATTGCATCATCAAATGCATCTTTTACTTCTTCTGGAGGACGAGCGGGTAAAAAGTTAACGTCACGAATTTCTAAGCCTAGTTTATATGGCTCAATAATACGTTCTAACTCTGTCCAAGTATCACGACGAATAGCATCACGCCCTGTGGTTAAAATGTCATCCATACGATTGTGACCAATGACATAACGCAATGCACTGTCAGTCGCTTCACGTAAACTCGAGTTGGCATCAACAGCACTGTACAGATATGAATAAGCATCTGATACGCTGTATTGAACCACAAGCTCAACATTCACAATGTTTTCGTCAGATGTCAGCATTCTGCCTGACGCAGGGATCGAACGGAACGTTTCCACGTCAACCATTGTCACCTCATCAATAAAAGTGGCTTTCCAATGTAAACCGGAACTCACTTCACCAATGTGTTGACCAAAACGGAGTAACACACCACGCTCAGCTTCCTTAACTGTATATAAACCAGACAATGCCCAGATAATGACGGCAATAACGGCAAAAACAATCAATAAAGATGAATTAAATGGCTGACCAGAGGCGCCATTGCCCCCCTTGCCACCAAAACGTTTTGATAGGTTACGAAATACTTCGTCAAGATCTGGTGGCCCTTTATCGTTACCACCTTTATTTCCCCAAGGGTCTTTGTTCCCCTTGTTACCGGGCTCATTCCAAGCCATTTAGCACTCCATAATTGGATGAAATAAATGAGATTAACAAGAGATGTCTACTTCTGAGTCGTCAAAAATAAATGTCTCTAATTCCCCTTGACTCTGTTTAGCTAATCGGCGCCAATCGGCATCCGATAAACGAACAGATAAAATACAGTTCCCCAGATCGTCATACTCTTTCTGCTGTATTGCATCCAGTCGATAAAACTGGCCAAGATAATGTCCTGCTGATGCAGGTATTTTCAATGTAAGCTCGCAAATAACTTGACCGATTAATTCGGTTATCGCTTTAAGCAGCAAATCAAATCCAATGCGTTTTTGCGCAGAGACCCAAACCCTTTCAGGTTTACCGTCTTCACCGTAATCGATACGAGGCGCGAAATCTTCAAGCAAATCAATCTTATTACACACGACTAATTGCGGGATTTCATCGGCATCGATTTCTTTAAGTACACTTTGTACTTGTTCAAAATTTTCAGCCATATTGTCATCGGCACAATCAACGATATGTAAAAGGATCTCTGCTTGTCGAGTTTCTTGTAGTGTGGCTTTAAATGCTGCAACAAGGTCGTGAGGTAAATGACGAATGAAACCAACTGTGTCTGCTAAAATTACCGCACCGTCGGGTAAGGATAATTTACGCAGTGTTGGATCTAATGTTGCAAATAATTGATCTGCAGCATAAACGTCCGACGAAGTTAGCGCATTAAATAATGTCGATTTACCCGCGTTGGTATAACCCACCAAAGACACTGTTGCTAAATCACTTCGCTTACGAGCTCGGCGGCTTTGCTCACGTTGTTTATCCACTTTATCAAGTCGACGATTAATGTTCTTAATCCGCCCTCTTAATAAACGTCGGTCTGTTTCAAGCTGGGTCTCACCCGGCCCTCGCATACCAATACCGCCTTTTTGTCGCTCTAAATGAGTCCAACCACGGATAAGGCGCGTCGACATGTGGCGCAATTGCGCTAGCTCCACTTGCAATTTACCTTCATGAGTCCTTGCTCTCTGAGCAAAAATATCAAGAATCAGCGTAGTTCTGTCTAAGACTCGGCACTGGCATACTAATTCAAGATTACGCTCTTGAGCAGGACTCAATGCATGATTAAAAATCACTACATTGGCCTCTGTAGCAGCTACCATTGCGGCTAGTTCTTCAGCTTTACCGGTACCGATAAAAAATTTACGATCTGGCGAGCGTCTACTGCCAGTAATCACTCCAACAGAGCGAGCACCAGCAGATTCAACTAATAGCTGTAACTCAGTGAGATCCTCTCGACGTTCGTCGTCGGAAAAATCTATGTGTACTAATACCGCTGTTTCACCCGCTTCATAACGATCAAACAAAAATTGTATTCCTTTTCAAATTATTCAGCATCGCTTTCTTCACCATGGGCAGTCCCTTGGTGAGCAGTAACGTTAAATGGGCGTGCTGGTACGACTGTTGAAATAGCGTGTTTGTAAACCATTTGGCTTACAGTATTTTTCAACAAGATAACAAATTGATCGAATGACTCAACTTGGCCTTGTAATTTAATACCATTCACTAAATAGATAGAGACTGGTACACGCTCACGACGCAATGCGTTCAAAAATGGGTCTTGTAAAGATTGCCCCTTAGCCATTTGAATTTCCTTTTTTATTTTAAAATATGTTGAATTAAGTTTTATTGTTTAGTTTTAGTATTATACAGCAACGGCTAATAAGCTAGCGGCTTTGTCGCATAAGCGTAACTAAATTCCCTTCGACACCACTTTCAAGCCACTGTAATTCCGGCCAACTCCTCAACCATGTTAATTGACGTTTGGCCAATTGCCTAGTGGCTGCGGTAGCTTTTTCGACCATAGTCGCATGATCAAATTCTTTATCAAGGTATTGCCAGCACTGCCTGTAACCTACACAACGCATTGATGGCATGTCTAAATCTAAGTCACCACGCGCTTTTAAGCGTGACACCTCATCGATAAAGCCTTGCTCAAGCATGATATTAAATCGCTTAGCAATTAATTCATGTAATACACTTCGATCGTTAGGTGCAATAGCAAATTGCACTACATCATACGGCAAAGCGACTGATTTAGTTTGAGTCAATTCAGTCATTGTTTTGCCACTGATCCGATAAACCTCTAATGCACGCGATAATCGTTGTGGATCGTTAGGATGAATTCTTGCTCCAGCAACCGGATCTATTTGACATAATTGTTGGTGTAATACGTCCCAACCGTCTGTTTGCGCTTGCGCCAATATTTGCTGCCGAATACCTTCATCTGCACTGGGTAGAGGAGATAAACCTTCTAACAGTGCTTTAAAGTACATCATGGTGCCACCCACGAGTAAAGGGGTCTTACCGCGGCGAATAATGTCTTCGATAGCCAATAGTGCATCACGGCGAAAATCTGCCGCTGAATAACTTTCGCTAGGATCAAGTATATCAATTAACTTGTGCGGAGCCATTTGCAACTCTTTCGCCGTCGGTTTAGCTGAACCGATATCCATACCACGATAGATAAGCGCTGAATCGACTGAAATAATCTCGCAATTATGCTTTGTCGCCATTTCAATGGCTAATGCCGTCTTGCCTGAGGCTGTAGGCCCCATTAAAAAAATGATTTTCGGCTTATCGACACTGTTCACGTTAATTATTTTTCATCCAATTTTGCCAAGGCAATACGTGCTCTTGGTCATAACAAGTTTGTTTCGTTTCATCGTCAAGTGCACAAAATTGCTGCCATAAGACTTGTACTGGCTCAAATTGCGATAAACTTTGTTGTGCAAGCCAACCCACAATAGCATTATCTGAAGGCTGCTCTATTTGTATCCATTGCAATAATTCAGGTATCACAACAGCAAGTTGGCTTTCCCTCAAATATGGGGGCACTTTTTTAATAATCAACTGCTGAAAGCGAATTGTTAATTCAATACCCATTTTACGCAGTAATTGATCACGCTTGGCTAAGGTTTCTGGCCAATCTAAATCTGCAGCAACTGATATTGGCATTAATAACGGTTGTGACACTAAGCCATTAGCGAGTTTGATTTCAATTTGCTGCTTTCTCACTGCCAATTGCACCTTTTTTATAGGCAACAATGACAACTTATCATCTTTGCATATCACCCAATACTCACCCGCTAACAATGGGGGGATGGCCAACTCAGTCGCGACTTCATTAACATATGATATCGCGCTATTCATCGGGGTATGCAATAACTGTCCATAGCTAGCAATGGCAGATTTGGTCTGGGCAGCAGTTAATGGGCTAGCAGGCTTTTTATCATAACTAGGCTTAATTGCAGCTGAATACCCCCCAGATAAACTATTATTCTTTCCCGGAACATGCATTGAGCCGAACGCGCTAACACTATTAATCGCTTTAGTGGAGTCGCGATTAAGTGAAAATACGTCTTCAATGCTAGCGACGCTATTGGCATCATCCATCACAGTTGGATCTTGGGGCACCATTGCACAATCATCATGTTTATCTAGTGAATTAGATTCAGGTTCATGCTCAGATAAGGCTAACGCAGGCATTTGCACTAATGCCGATTGCACCGCTTGTAATATAAAATCATGCACATAGCGAGATTGATGAAAACGCACTTCATGCTTGGCTGGGTGCACGTTCACATCAACTTGGTGTGGATCAAGTGATAACATCAACACATATCCAGGTTGATGCTCAATACCGTACTCAGCAAAAGCTTGTTTAACAGCATGATTAACCAGTCGATCTCTAATTAATCGTCCATTGACATAAAAGAAATTCGTCTCTGTGATGACTGTATCTTGTGGTGACTGTAAATAACCATTTAGAGATAAGCCTTCATGTTCACAAGCAATGCTTAAAGCTTGCTCCGCAAATGCTCGGCCACAAATTTGTGCTAAACGTTGCTGCGTTTGAATCTCGGTATTTGCAGGACGATACTGACGCACTAATTTACCATTGTGGGTCAGGGTAAAATGAATATCGCGGCGCACCATGGCAATCCGCTTTAACCACTCATCAATATGAGTGAATTCGGTTTTATCACTTTTTAAGAAGCGTCTTCTAGCGGGGGTATTAAAAAACAAGTCGACCACTTCAATGGTCGAGCCTTGTGGATGTGCAGCAGGGGTCACTTTGACATCCATTTGCGAGCCTTCAGCGTAGGCCTGCCAAGCTTCAGACTGTTCAACTGTTTTTGAGGTTAATGTTAGCCGTGACACTGAGCTAATACTGGCTAGCGCCTCACCGCGAAAACCGAAGCTTAAAATAGCTTCGAGGTCATCGAGCGTATGAACTTTTGACGTTGCATGACGCGACAGTGCTAATGCCAACTCATCCCTAGGAATACCCGCACCGTTATCGCGGATGCGAATCAGCTTACTTCCGCCTTTATCGATATCAATATCAACTCTAGTCGCGCCGGCATCAAGACTGTTTTCAACCAGTTCTTTCACCACTGATGCAGGTCGCTCAACCACCTCGCCTGCTGCGATTTGGTTTGCAAGTTGTGGCGGTAACAGTTGAATAGCCATATTAAGCCCTTGGTATTACGAGTTTTTGACCAATACGTACTACATCACTCTTTAAATTATTGGCTTGCTTAATACTGCTTACAGAAACACTGTAACGCTGCGCAATAATTGATAACGACTCGCCACGCTTTACACTGTGTTTAACGTTTGACGTCTTGGCCATCAAAGAGTCAGCGGGCGGATTACCTTCAAAATAACGCAGCACACCTTTATAAATGGCATTAGCCAGCTTTTCTTGATGATTACCGTTAGACAACAACCGTTCTTCACCTGGGTTAGAGATAAAGCCAGTTTCAACTAAAATAGAGGGAATATCTGGTGATTTAAGTACAGCAAAACTGGCCGATTCTGGATTTCTTTTGTGAAGGTGAGTAATCGTATCTAAGTCACGAAGAATATCACCAGCTATAGAATGACTTATCGCCATCGAACTGTTCATCGACATATCGAGTAATGTCATGGCTAAATATTGTTCACTATCGGTATTTTGAATGATCTCGCCTGCACCGCCTAATAACTCGGAGTGTTTCTCTTTTTGCTCTAACCAGCGACCAATTTCACTATTAGCTCTTCGCATTGATAGCACCCAAACAGACGCGCCACTAGGCTGCGGTGAAGTGAAGGCATCAGCATGAATCGATATCAATAAATCAGCTTTACTGTTTCGTGCCAGTTCAGAGCGTTTATTCAAGTTAACAAAATAATCGCCAGTACGCGTCATCACCGCTCGCATGCCCGGAGTTGCATCCACTTTACGCGCCAAACGCTTGGCAATTTCAAGCACTACCCGTTTTTCATGCATGCCAGAAGGTCCAATAGACCCTGGATCTTCGCCGCCGTGGCCCGCATCAATGGCAACCACAATGTCTCGCGATGACTGATTAGCAGAGCGGCTAACGGTTTGACCTGTAGAGGATCCACCGTCAACATTTTCTAAGTCGACTACCAGACGGTTGCCATAAGGAGCTGTCGGAGGCAAAGTAAACAAACTGGACTTTACCGGCTTAGTTAAATCCATAACCAAGCGCAGTATGCCTTTTTTAGGCGGCGAGCTAAAACGTATCTTTTTGATAATTTTGCTGTTATTCGCTATTTTATCTAAATTAACTTTAGCGCCAGTATCCTGAATATCAACCACCAAACGATCTGGCCCAGTTAAGGTAAAACTGTCGTATTTAGGAGCTTGAGTTAAATCAAACACCACTCGAGTCGATTCTGGAGCAGCCCAAATACGCACGCTATCAAGTTGATTGGCTGCCCAAACTAAATTAGGCAAAAACAACAGCGTGATGATAATAGGAATAAAAAAAGTTTTTTTAAAAGTCATTATTATTTATATTAATTTTATTTAAAATTGCCTGCCCTGCAGGGGATATGGCTTGTAATTCAACCTGTCTTTGAGATTCTTTATAACGTAAATGCAAATGGATGTCAGCCTTAGGAAGTAATCCATGACCATTATCAGGCCATTCAACTAGACACACACTTCTATCAGTGAAGTAATCACGGATCCCCATATACTCGAGTTCCTCTGGATCAGCTAATCGATACAGATCAAAATGATACACATCCATATCGTTAAATTCATAAGGCTCAACCAGGGTATAAGTCGGACTTTTCACCGCGCCTTGATGACCCAAACTTTGGATAATACCCCGACTAAACGTTGTTTTACCCGCGCCTAAGTCACCAGTAAGATAAATCGTTAATGGTGGCACAATCCACTGCGCAATTTGTTGCCCAAGAGCGACAGTAGCTTGTTCATTTTCAAGGGTTTTAAGCAGCGATGTCATGGGTAAAGTCAGCTTCCATAAAAAAGAGTTACAAGAATGCTAAATATAACAGAAGTTATAGGGGAACTCCCACAGTTATGGTGGTTATTTTTTGTTAATAAAAAAAGCCAGCTACTGGGAATAGCTGGCAAACTAACACTTCAGGAAGTTATGTCAAAATTTAATATGTCGTTTAGATATCATCCATACGAATTGTGCTGTGAACTAAACGTTTTTGTTGAGTTTGCGCCACTCTGACCAAATCCATTAATGCACTCTTAATTTCATCAGTAGGGCTACTCATCGCTGTTTTTTCTAGCAGCGCGATTAAGCGATTTTCTAAATCAAGATGCAGCTCAAGCACTTGGTCTTCTTGCATATTGGCGGCTAATGAGGTTTCAAGACAACGTTTGCTAAAATCTTCGAAAGTAATGTCTTTATACCAAGTATTTAAGATTCTTGAGGGCGCATCTTCTATGTAACTTTCAAGTGTTTCGTATATATGTCTCTCATGCTGTTGAAAATAAGTTAGCATCATTTTTACTCTAGAGGAGTCTGCGTTACGATCTAAACGCTTATATAATTTCTCCATATCGAGATGGCAATTAGCAACATAATCAAGTAGCTCACTCAGTTGTTGGATCCGCATAACACTCACCTCGTTTAAAGCCCTAACTTCTTAGGAAAATCTATCTTGAGTTGATTATCAGAGATAACACCAGTAAATGATTTGAACCAGATCATGTTTTACTTCACCAATATGCTCTTACTTTAGAGATCCATGAAGAAGTGAGTACTAGATCACTTGTTTGTTGATTGCAAAAACAATTTGCTCAAACGTAGATGATGCAAATTTATTAAATGACAACATTCGGGATGAGTTAGATTGCAGTGGTGAGCATAAGAAAATGTGAATTTAGCTTTGGTAAGCCTTATGCAAAAGTAAACACTTCACCAGTTTTGGAATAAACAAGATTTGGAGTGACTTTTCTTTATAAACAAAGAGAGGTTCGAACCGATGACCTATACCTTAACAATGTATCGCATTTTCTGAAAACGCAACTGAGTCTAGTGTCGTAATAGTAATTAATTGGATTTTTAACAGAGGAAGTGATTTTGAGTGACTTTTCTTTATAAACAAAGAGGGGTTCGAACCGATGACCTATACCTTGGCAAGATATCGCATGTTCTAAAAGTAAGGATTTTAACAGACGAAGTGATTTGGAGCGACATATCGGGTTCGAACCGATGACCTATACCTTGGCAAGGTATCGCTCTACCAACTGAGCTAATGTCGCGTACTGTTTGCTTCATTATAAAGTTAGCAAGGTATCGTCTTTCAACCTATGCCAACTGAGCTAATGTCGCATTTCAAAAATCCATCTAGAAATTTGGAGCTGCCTTTCTTTATAAATAAAGAGAGGTTCGAACCGATAACCTATACCTTGGAACAAGATGGGTATCGACTCTTGCGATTAACTCAACTGAGCTAATGTCGCATTTCAAAAATTGTATCTAGAAATTTGGAGCGACATATCGGGTTCGAACCGATGACCTATACCTTGGCAAGGTATCGCTCTACCAACTGAGCTAATGTCGCGTACTGTTTGCTTTATTACTAACTTAGCAAGGTATTATCTTTCAACCTATGCTAACCGAAATAATGTCGCATACTTTAAAATTTCATGACAACTTCCTATGCCTCAGAGTTTGGCGCTCTGTAGAAAGTTGAGGCCGCATTATAGGTAAATTTTACTATGCTGCAACCCCCTTTTTGAAAAAAATTGTTCAATTGCTTAAATTTTAAATACTTCACTGCGATAAAACTGCATTTCGGCAATAGACTCTTTGATATCTTCTAATGCTTGGTGAGTATTTTTCTTGCTAAAGCCATTCATTGTTTCAGGGCTCCAACGACGAACCAACTCTTTGATGGTGCTCACATCAATGTTGCGATAATGAAAATACTCTTCAAGCTCTAACATGTATTTATTCAAAAAGCGGCGATCTTGACCAATGCTATTGCCACACATTGGTGATGCGCCTTTAGGCACGTACTGAGATAAAAAATCAATCGTTTGTGTTATCGCATCTTGTTCAGAACATTTACTGGCACGAACACGCTCAATTAATCCTGACTCTCCATGATGTTTTTGGTTCCAATCGTCCATCCCAGCTAACACATCATCTGTCTGATAAATGGCTAGAACAGGGCCTTGAGCAATGATATTGAGGTCTTGGTCAGTCACTAAAGTTGCAATTTCAATGACTCGATCAACAGCGGGTTCTAAGCCTGTCATTTCCAAATCAACCCAAATTAGATTATTCGCATCAACAGCCATTTATGCCGCCTTATATTATCTGTAGCCTAAATTCAGGCATTTTTATAAAAGAGTGTGTATCATACTGTTTTTTTGATACACAAAAAAACACCTATTTAATGAAGATAAGCCTGTGAGTAAAAAGAAACCCCTAAGTCAGGGCCAATTACGCCGAATGCGCGCCAATCAGACTAAACGATTAAAGCGTAATGACGATAATAGTCAACATGCCGAATTACAGGATAATTTGTTAGGTCCTGAACAAGCCGGTGTGGTGATTTCTCGTTTCGGTCAGCATGCCGATATTGAAACTACAGATGGCATGGTCTCGCGCTGTAATATTCGCCGAGCAGTGACCAGTTTAGTCACCGGTGATAAGGTCGTGGTGAGACTCGCGACTGAAGTTCAATCGGGCTCCAGTATTGGTGGTATTGTCGTCGCAGTTCACCCGCGAAAATCCTCTTTAACTCGACCAGATTTATACGATGGCGTCAAAATTATTGCCGCTAACATCGATCAAATCTTAATTGTGTCTTCAGTTCTACCTAGCTTTACCACCCAAATTATTGATCGATATCTAGTGGCTTCAGAAGACACAGATATTACGCCGATCATCATTCTCAATAAAATTGATTTATTAGATGACACTAATCGTGATGAAATCGAAACGGCATTAACGCGTTACCAAAATATTGGTTATCAAGTTTTCCGTGTCAGTAGTCACACTGGTGAAGGCGTTGAAGACCTCAAAGCATTACTCAATGACAGCGTCAGTGTTTTTGCCGGTCAGTCTGGTGTTGGCAAATCATCTTTGATCAATGCATTAATGCCAGAAGCTGAACTATTAATTGGAGATGTATCCGATAACTCAGGTTTAGGCCAACACACCACCACGACCGCAAAGTTACTCCATTTTGTTAGCGGCGGGGATTTAATCGATTCACCCGGTATACGTGAATTTGCCTTATGGCATTTAGACGCTATCAGGGTCGGTTGGTGCTTTATTGAATTTAGAGAATTTTTAGGCACCTGCAAGTTCCGTGATTGTAAACATGGTGACGACCCAGGATGTGCTTTACAACAAGCACTAGCTGATGGAAAAATAACTCAAGACCGCTTTAGCAATTATCAGCGTATTATTGCCAGTTTAGATGAACAACGTCATGCACGACACTTTCGTGCAATTGATGAATTAGACTCCTAGAGTCAGTAACCTTTAGGAATACTATTCCTAGTTCAACCTGCTTAGAAAAAAAGGGAAAAACATTGGACTCAATTAAAATTGCCTTGCAATACATGTTGCCAAAACACTTTCTGTCGCGCTTAGTCGGTAAATTTGCTGCTGCTGAAGCTGGAATGATTACCACGGCAGGGATCAAATGGTTTATCAAACAATATAAAATTGATATGTCTGAAGCACAGCAACCTGAGCCCGAAGCCTACAAAACCTTTAATGCATTTTTTACCCGAGCATTAAAACCTGAACTCAGACCGATAAACCAAGACAACAGCGTTATGGCACATCCGGTTGATGGAGCTGTGAGTCAATGTGGCCCAATTGAAGCTGGCAATATTTTTCAAGCCAAAGGGCACACTTATACCTCTGAAGCATTGTTAGGTGGTGATAAATCTGATGCGGCACGTTTTGACGGTGGCGATTTTGCAACCATTTATTTGGCGCCCAAAGATTACCATCGCATCCACATGCCTATCACTGGCACATTATCAAAAATGACTTACGTGCCAGGCGACTTATTTTCGGTTAACCCACTGACTGCGCAAAATGTACCCGGATTGTTTGCTCGCAATGAGCGCGTAGTTGCCATCTTTGAAACCGAAGCCGGTCCACTTGCAATGGTATTAGTCGGTGCAACAATTGTTGCTAGTATTGAAACGATATGGTCGGGTACTGTGACACCACCAGGTGGCAAACAAGTGTTTAGCTGGGATTATCCCACTACAGGTCCAGAAGCGGTTACGTTAGAAAAGGGCGCTGAAATGGGTCGCTTTAAATTAGGCAGTACTGTGGTGATGTTATTTGCACAAGACGCCATCGAAACATTTGCCGATGGGGTCGAGCCAGGTGAAACCACGCGTATGGGCCAACCGTTTGCTAAACTGCCTCAAGCATAATCAATATAATTATCAGGATACTGACTCCAGTATCCTGGTGTTATTGCTACATCAAGCCGTACTACTTTTAAGTCGTACGGCTTTATTTTATGACCTCTCTCCATTTTCTTTTTACCTTGTGGGGTTGCAGAAATACCTCGCATAATCACCATTAACCACTAGTTAAATAATGACTCGAAGACGATTACAGCACACTTGCTTTAGATGCCTGAGCCTAATCAAATAGCAAAGCATAGTTGCTTATATTGGCCACTGACGTATTCCCTTTTATACTTAGCTCATCATGGCAATCATCATTACGCGGCTCATCAATAAATAAACATCATACCGCTTGCGGGTGAAATAATTATTGTGGAATCAACTTTGCTTGAAACGATCTAAAGTCATCAAAAATATAGATTATAATCATTCAAATTTGCTACCATGTCCTGACTCCAATCTGGGCAAAGTATTATGTTACGTTTAGCGTGTTTATTCCTGTGTTTCCTTATAGTTAATACACTGTCAGATTCTGTATTTGCTAGCACTCCCCTAACCCTTGATAAACGATTGGGGCTAAATAGCCAAGCCGAAAATCAGCCACTTGATATACCATCGCAAATTGCCGAACTGCAAAGCAGTATTGAAAAACTGCAAATAGAACAGCAAACTTATACCAATATCGAACGCTCTAACAGTGAAACCAAGCTCTCATTGGCAGGACAAATTCGTGAAGCACAAATCCCATTAAGCCTTGATGATGATATCGATCTGGATCAGCAGGCTTCAATGGCTTATTTCCATTTATCAGAATTAAAAGAGACTGAGTCGAGCCTCAATGAGCAATTACGGACTATTTCACAACGTCAAAGACAACTACCTGATTTAATTGTTCAAGCAGAAAATGCCTTAACTCAGCACAATAAAACCCAACAAGTACCGATTGAGACACCCTTAGGCCAACGAAACCAGCTTCAAACCGAACTGCTCACTCAGCATATTGCGACCTTACAGGCGGAACGATTAGCGAGTCCGAAACAACTCGAGATTACCCAGCTTCAACAGCAGCTCAACCGCTTGTTATTAAGCCAACAAGAAAGCTTTATTGAGCTTATCAACAAACACAATATTGAATCTCGTCAGCAAAAAACCGCTGATACTATAGCCAATAACTTAGTTGATGCCCAAGAGCTAGCCGATCCTTTATCTCAAGAGCTGAGTAGATCAAACCAACAATATGCTGAACAATTACAAACGCTCACCAGTAATATTAAATCAGCAATAGAGAAGCAACAGCGGGTTGAGAAACGCTATCAGTCTCAAAATGCACAGCTTTCAAACGTACTAGAACAAATTACTTGGGTAAAAACCAACTCGGCATTTGGCGACCGTTTTTTGCAAATGCTGCAATCATTACCTAAACCGCCCAACCTAGACAAACTGCAAACAGAATTAGCTGATGCACGGCTGGAGCGCTATCAATTAGAGCAACATCAAGCATTAAACAGTCAACAACTTGATGACAGTGAAATGTTTAATGAAACCCAGATAAAACTCTTACAGTCACAGCAAGTACTCATAGATCAACTATTACAAAGTTATGATCAATATTTAGCTGAGTTTGCCAAGTTACGTATTGGTTATGAGCAGCTAAACCAACTGCATAACACATTAAAAAACACCCTTAATGAACATTTATTTTGGGTACCTAATGCCCCCAGCATTGGTCCATTGTGGCTCATCGATTTAAGTCACAGTAGTGTATGGTTACTGCAACCTAGCCAGTGGCAAGCGTTACAACAATCATGGTCTGAAAACAGCAATTATTGGGCTTGGTGGGGCATTTTATTATTATGCTGCCTGATGGCACATGACATGCTTACCCCTAAGTTTAATACCGCAATTAGTCGCTATGCGGTATTTGTTGGTAACGTGACGCAAGATAAATTTAAATACACCATCAAAACCCTCATCATCAGCTTAGTGTATGCCTTAATAAAGCCTTTACCGGTTATTGTGGCCGGCTTTATTTTCTCCCGTTCTGAGCAAAACATGGTTCATGCCGTGGGAGTCGGTATTTTAGCTATTGGTGTCAGTTATCTGATTTATCAATTCTTTTTCTTATTAACGGTAGAAAAAGGTATTTTAATCAGCCACTTCAGACGGCCGAAAAAAATAATCAAACAAGCGCAGCAAACCTTGGCTTCATTTGTGATCATTTCCGCACCCTTAATTGGCTTAATGGGCTTCACTGAAGCATTAGATACTTCATTAGTACGTAACAGTCTTGGCCGTGGGGCGTTTATCGTTTTCTGTGTTGTGCTGTTTCTCCTGTACAAAGATGTCATGTTATTGATTGGCCAATATCGCCAAAATAAGCCTAGCGCGACGAATATGGCGATCATTCACAAAGCCCTATGGGCCATCTTAATTGTTACGCCTATTTTTAGCGCCATCTTGGCTGCGGTCGGCTACTACTTCACGGCTTTCCAGCTTCTGTTACAACTGCAAATATCAGTATTATTAGGCTTAGGCTTTTTACTAACTTACCAGCTCATTAAACGCTGGATGCTGATTGAGCGCCGTTTAATCGCATTCGATCGCGCTAAAGCCAAACGTGCAGAGCGACTTGCGCAACGTGAAAGAGGCGAGTTGCAAAACAATGAGCCAATAGAAACCTATGAAGAACCAATTGTTGATTTAGAAACCATCTCCAGTCAGTCGCTCGGCTTAGTGCGATCGATTTTATTTTTAGCTTTTTTTGCCAGTTTATTGGGTATTTTGTCGCAGACTCATACCGCTGTATTCTCATTTTTAGATGGCATCACCTTATGGACCACCAACAGCAATGTGAATGGCATTGAGCAGCAAGTGCCAATCACATTAAAATCAATTTCATTCGGCATCATGTTAGTGGGCTTCTCGGTGGTGATTGCTAAAAACCTCCCAGGATTAATGGAACTGACGTTATTGCAAAGATTAGATTTATCGCCAGGAACCGGCTTTGCTATTACCACTGTGAGCAGTTATTTGGTGGTATTTTTTGGCATACTGTTTGGCTTTTCAACTCTTGGAATGGAGTGGTCTAAATTACAGTGGCTAGTTGCCGCATTATCAGTGGGTTTAGGTTTTGGCCTGCAAGAAATTTTTGCTAACTTTATTTCTGGTTTGATCATCCTATTTGAAAAACCCATTCGAATTGGCGATACCGTCACGATTCGCGACCTGTCCGGAACGGTCAGTAAAATTCAAATCCGAGCCACCACGATTGTCGACTGGGATCACAAAGAAATTATTGTGCCCAACAAAGCCTTTATTACTGAACAACTGGTTAACTGGTCGCTATCCAACCCGATAACTCGTGT
Organism: Shewanella sp. 5S214; assembly: GCF_041439795.1. Classification (NCBI taxonomy): domain Bacteria; kingdom Pseudomonadati; phylum Pseudomonadota; class Gammaproteobacteria; order Alteromonadales; family Shewanellaceae; genus Shewanella; species Shewanella sp. 5S214. The sequence continues at coordinate 22,891 of NZ_JBGOOV010000008.1, read as the reverse complement.
CATCGTCACGGTATCGGTATCTCGTGATGCCGACCCAACCAAAGTGGAAATGCTACTGCATCAAGCGGTTCGAGAATGTGAATTATCGCTAACCATGCCAGAACCAGAAGTATGGTTTGCCGGTTTTGGTCAGCACACTCAAGATTACGAAATTCGCTCTTATGCTAAAGACATGTCGGCTCGGTGGCCACTACGCCATAGCCTGCATAAACTGATTAATAAAAAGCTCAAAGAAAACAATGTTGAACTTGCCTACCCACAAATGGAAGTTCATATTAATCATACCCCTAAAGAATCTACTGGATTATATAAAGGCTAAGCTAGCTATTGATTAAGGAGTGCTATGCTCGTTTTTGCTCACCGCGGCGCTAGCGGTTATGAACCTGAAAACACCTTAGTTGCGATGGATAAAGCACTCGACTTGGGTGCCAAAGCCATTGAATTAGATGTGCATTGCGTTGAGGGAGAATTAGTCGTGTTCCATGATCGCCGCTTAGAGGGCAAATCAACCGGAACTGGGCTTATCCACTTAACAACAAAAGCAGCACTGGCTCAGTTTACCGTTAGCGGGCAAGCTATTCCCACCCTATGGCAAGTTCTCGAACGAGTCAGTGTTAAAAGCAATGGCTTGTGCAGTGTTAACATCGAATTAAAAGGTGTTGGCTGCGTACAACCCTTTATTGCCTTATATCCGCAACTCCTTAAACAGTTGAAGTATGCTCCAGAGCAGCTATTAATCTCATCATTTAATCACCCGTATTTAGCGGCGATAAAACACGCCTTTCCACACGCGATTATCGCGCCATTACTCGGCGGGATCCCGCTCGACTTGGCGAAAATAATGACCACTCTCAATGCCTACTCGATCAACCTAGATCTGAGTTTTGTTAGTCAAGCCATTGTTGATGATGCCCACCAGCGTGGTGGCAAAGTGTTTGTTTATACCGTGGATAACCCAAATGATATTCAAGCGTTAAAAGCCATGGGAGTAGATGGTGTTTTCAGTAATTACCCAGACAAAGCCATTGCAGCAACCATGATGCCGATAACAATGGATTACACTGGATGGTTTGAGTAAGTAACCTGTTCTTCAATGCATGCTAACGGGGGGAATGTGGCACATAAACTATTATTGCTCACCAGAGAGAATGATAAATATCGGCAATTGCTGGCACAACAATCATTATTCGATCTAGAGATTGTCGAAGACATAACAGATCACATTGGTGATCGCCCTGATAACAGTATTTCAGATAACATTCATCAGGCAGATATTTGGTTAGCTGAACCCCATTTAGCGGCTGCTATGCTGCCGCATGCAACTAAACTTAAATGGATACAATCTACTTTTGCAGGTGTCGATGCCTTGATGAAGCCTTCGTTACCACATGATTATTTACTTACTAATATTCGCGGTGTATTTGGCCCATTAATGAGTGAATATGTTTTTGGTTACCTATTAAGCCATTATCGACAGCACGCCCAGTATACTCAACAGCAACATCAGCAACTTTGGCAGCCAGCTCAATACCGCACTTTACAAGGATTACAACTGCTGATACTTGGTACAGGTTCTATCGCTCAACACCTTGCTCGAACCGCTCATCATTTCGGTATGATTGTCAGCGGCCTCAATCGCCAAGGCGCGCTCGTTAATGACTTTGATCGTATCGATACCATAGATAAATTAGCAGATTACATACCTGCCGCTGATGTGATTGTGAGTGTATTGCCCAATACCCCACACACCACACATGTATTAAATGCTGCTAATCTGTGTTTATTAAAACCAGATGCCATGCTATTTAATATTGGCCGAGGCAACGCAATTGATTTGGCAGCGTTGCAAACTGAGTTAACACTATGCCCTCAGCGACGCGCGATTGTCGATGTATTCGAGCAAGAGCCTTTACCAGCTAATCATCCCCTGTGGCATTGCGATAACGTCACCATTACACCACATATTGCTGCACCAAGCTTTCCTCAACAAGTGGTACAAATATTCACCGAAAATTATTGTCTTTGGCAGCAATCTAAACCATTACAATATATCGTCGACGCTAATCAAGGCTATTAAAAATAGCCGAGTTATCATGATTTGATCTTTGCTCTGTGAGTCAAAGATCAAATCATCATTCCAGTTCGACTAAGTAACTTAAATTCCCGCCACTTGATCGCACTTAATAATGACATTAATACACCTTGAGCAACAATCATCAAAACCCTAGATAATTGATTTAATTAATATTCAAGCATATTTTTCTCATGCCATCTCAATATCTCATCACAGCGTGCCATTTTGATAAAAAAGTGAAGCAGATCAAACTGTATTAAAAATAATCATTCTTTGTGAAAAAAGTTATTGCCAATGATAACTGTTTTCATTTAGAATTAGATTACTTTCTTAGCCCTGGTCCATTTTGAATGAAGAGGCTTTCTCTATGTACGTTTGTCTTTGTCATGCCATTACAGATACTCAAATTAAAGCTGCCGTTAGCTTAGGTGACAGTTCACTGGCTGACGTAAAGAAACGTCTTGGCGTTGCAGACCAATGTGGCAAATGTGCCCGTATGGCAACTCAAATTATTCAGACTCAACTAGAGTACGAACCTAATTTTTATGAAGTGGCCTAATCCCCCGTCCACTTTTGTATAAAAAAAATGCTGCTCATATGAGCAGCATTTTTTTTATGCTTAAACGGGGTAATTTATTAACCGGGGAGCGGCTTAATGCTTTCATCCCCGATTAAGCTTATATGCCCAGATTATCGTCTTGAGCACTCTCGTCAAGCGGTCCCATCTCGACTTCAACACTGTCTACGCGCTGTAATCCTCGTGGTAATTTAGCCCCGCGACGGCCACGCTCACCACGATAATGCTCTAAATCACTTGGCTTCAAGGTTAGCTTGCGCTTACCAGCCCATAAGGTCACAGCCTTATCATGTGGTACTACATCAAGATGCAAGAGTAACTCTTCGCGATTTTTAGCACGATCGCTAGGAATACCAATAATTTTATTGCCTTTACCTTTTGATAACTGCGGTAAAGCATCCAAGCTAAACATCAGCATCCGACCTTCAGAGGTAATCGCTAACAAAGATTGATCGCCAGATTTATTAATTAACTTTGGCTGCATAACGCACGCATTTGATGGCAGGCTTAGCAGTGCCTTACCGGCCTTATTACGACTGACTAAATCTGGATAGGCGCAAATAAAGCCGTAACCGGCATCACTTGCTAATAAGAAAAATTGTTCATCCTCGCCCATCAATACATGCCGCATTGTCGCACTCGGTGCCATATTAAAGCGCGTCGTAATCGGTTCTCCTTGGCTACGGGCTGACGGCAACGTATGACTGTCGGTAGCAAATGCGCGACCGGTAGAATCAATAAATACCGCCGCTTGATTACTCTTACCCATCACACTACACAGGTAACTGTCGCCAGACTTATACGATAAACCTTCTACATCGACGTCATGGCCTTTAGCACAACGTACCCAGCCTTTATCAGACAAGACAACGGTCACCGACTCTGTTGGGGTTAACTCCTGTTCAGTTAGTGCTTTGGCATCAATACGCTCAATAATTGGTGAACGACGATTGTCACCATAAGTCTCACCATCTTGAACTAACTCTTTTTTCACTAAGGTTTTTAAACGACGATCTGAGCTTAGCAATAACTCTAACTTATCGCGTTCTGCTGCCAGTTCGTTTTGCTCTGCAGTGATTTTAAATTCTTCAAGCTTGGCTAAATGGCGTAACTTTAATTCTAAAATTGATTCGGCTTGTTTATCTGACAAGCTAAAGCGAGACATCAGCTCAGCTTTAGGTTCATCGTTAAAACGAATAATCTCGATCACTTCGTCAATGTTTAAAAACGCAATCATTAACGCTTCTAAAATGTGCAAGCGCGCTAATACTTTATCGAGACGATACTGTAAGCGGCGGGTAACTGTGGTAATACGGAACTCTAACCATTCCGTTAACAGCGTTTTTAACCCTTTCACTTTAGGACGGCCATCGAGCCCCAACACATTTAAGTTAACTCGGAAGCTTTTCTCCAGATCCGTAGTCGCAAATAAATGGGTCATTAACTGATCGCAGTCGACACGATTTGAACGCGGTACAATAATTAATCGCACTGGGTTTTCATGATCAGACTCATCACGCAAATCAGACACCATAGGCAACTTTTTCGCCTGCATTTGATTAGCGATTTGTTCTAAAATCTTGCCACTACTGGCTTGATGCGGCAATGAAGTAATGACAATCTCGCCCTGCTCTTCACTGTAAACCGCACGCGCTCTAATTGAACCACGGCCCGTGTCATAAATCCGCTCAATATCCGCTCTAGGAGTGATAATTTCAGCTTCGGTTGGATAATCAGGACCAGGGACTAACTCCATTAACCGTGCTAATTCGGTTTTAGGGTTATCGATAAGCTCAATACAAGCTGCGACTAATTCGCGCACGTTGTGCGGCGGAATATCGGTTGCCATGCCCACAGCAATACCGGTAATACCATTTAATAATATATGCGGTAATCGAGCTGGTAAGGTTAATGGCTCTTTCATGGTGCCATCAAAGTTAGCCCCCCATTCGACAGTACCTTGACCTAACTCCGACAATAATACTTCAGAAAACTTTGATAATCTGGCTTCGGTATAACGCATTGCAGCAAATGACTTAGGGTCATCTGGCGCACCCCAGTTACCTTGACCATCAACCAATGGATATCGATACGAAAATGGCTGAGCCATTAACACCATTGCTTCGTAACACGCACTATCACCATGGGGATGATACTTACCTAAAACGTCACCCACAGTACGGGCTGATTTTTTGTGTTTAGATTGCGCTGATAATCCTAATTCGCTCATCGCATAAATAATACGACGCTGTACAGGCTTGAGACCATCACCAATATGCGGCAAGGCGCGATCCATAATCACGTACATGGAATAATTTAAATAAGCCCCTTCAGTAAAGCGCCTCAGCGGCATCTGCTCTACACCATCAAGGCTTAATTCAATCGCATCACTCATTATTTCATTTCCTGTGATTGTTCGGGTGCGTTATAAAACAAGCGGTAAATATTACCTTTTAGATCATCTGAAATGTACATGGCACCATCGGGCGCATTAATTACATCAAATGGACGTGCCACCGGAAATTCTCCATCCAAAAAACTCACCACGGTTTCACGTTTACTGACTTTGCCATCTGTAATATCAAGCATCACAATTTGATAACCGACTTTACTTGACCGATTCCACGAACCATTTTCAGCAACAAACAGCTGATTACGATAGCGCGGAGGGAATTGCTTGCCGCGGTAAAAACTTAATCCGGTTGCCGCTACGTGAGCGGGTAATTCAAATACTGGCAAGGTGATATTTAAATTTTCCGGCTTGTCATAGGCGGGTTCAACTACATCTGAGCCATGTAAATAAGGAAAACCAAAATGGCTGCCTTTAACGTCTAAACGGTTTATCTCATCAGCAGGAAGATTATCACCCATCCAATCTCGACCTAAATCGGCAAACCATAATTTGTTGGTATCGGGTGACCAATCAAAACCAATAACACTGCGAAGACCAGAAGCAATTTGTTCACTGGCTCCGGTATCGACATTAATCGCCAAAATACTGCCAAAGGGTGAAGCGGCTTCACACACATTGCATGGCGAACCAATGGATATATATAAACGTCCATCGGGTCCAAAATGCATTGAGCGAGAATACTTTTTATCTAAGCTTGGCAAATTCGCATACACTTCACGCGCACGGCTCGGACGGCGCAAACGAGATTCAATTTCTTCAAAGCGAATAATGCGATCGTCTTCTGTGACATAAAGCGCACCATCATGAAAGGCTAATGCTTCCGGATAGTCCAAACCTCTGGCAATCAAATAACGTTTATCCACTTGGCCATTTTGGTCACTATCAACTAGTGCATACACGGTGCCACTTTTTTGCGAACCGACAAAAAGAGTACCTTCATCGCCGACAGTTAATTGTTTAATATCACCTAAATCAGAAGCATATAGACTTAAACCAAAGCCCTTAGTGACTGTGATCATTACCGATTGTGCCGCAGAGGCAGCAGTAGAAAATAGGGTGAAAAATAGCACCCCAATGAAGGCTAACCGCCCACTAAAATTGGAGTAAGAGCGTAATCTAATATAATGCATGTTAATTATCTTTCGCCTTATGTTATTTATTATTGGCATTAAGAAACACGACTAATGTTGATTACTGCATAAGCTGTCATAAAAGTAATCACATTCGCATTCTTGCATAAACCGGCTCAATAGCTTTATGCACCTACATATTACTATGAAAAACCATATTAAAAACACAGTAATCTTTAGTGACCGAAAAAACCACAAATTACACCATATGATGTCATAAAAGACAAAAATTACACCATATAATGTCACAAAATAATTACGCGCAAATAAAAAAACAGCACATAGTGTTGCGCAAGATAAGTGTAACATAACTGATAATGCAAACGTTGTTAACTATTGTGACTACAAACAACATCCCAAGATATAAATACTTATCCATATCCTCTAGTTTCATACCAAGTCAGATGTACAACGCCATCAATTCAAGCCTCTTCAGAACAACTTAATCTAGGGTGAGGCAGTTTTATTAACAATGAGTAACAGCTCACGGTTAAGTAAGGTTCTTATCGATTCGTTAAGTGTCTCTATAATCTTGTGCCCCCCGCCGCTTATCAGTACACTTCTTTTACCAAGGCGCAGTGCTATTCTCTCCAAGCTAAACCCCTGTGCTAACTGAATTAATAAGAGAAGCAAAGTGACTAATCAAATCACACTCCAGCAATTAGAGTCCTTCCTGTGGGAAACGGCTGACATTCTTCGTGGCAACATGGATGCGTCAGAATTCAAAGACTATATCTTCGGCATGATGTTTCTTAAACGTTTGTCAGACTCATTCGACGAAGCCCGCGAAAGCGTGGTGGCATACTACCTTGCCAAAGGTAAAACCCAGGCAGAAGCTGAGGCTTATGCTGAAGACCATGATGAATACGACAGTACCTTCTATATTCCTGATATTGCCCGCTGGAATAACCTTAAAGATTTAAAGCATGACATTGGCTCTAAGCTCAACTCGGCCACAGAAGCGATTGAAGAACACAATAAAAGCCTGGAGGGTGTGTTAGTCACTATCGACTTCAACATTAAAAACAAACTGTCCGACAGTAAATTGCGCGACTTACTTAGCCATTTCAGCAAATACCGTCTGCGTAACTGCGACTTTGAACGTCCTGACTTACTTGGCACCGCTTATGAATATCTTATCAAGATGTTTGCCGACAGCGCGGGTAAAAAAGGCGGTGAGTTTTATACCCCAAGCGAAGTGGTGCAATTATTGGTGGCGCTATTAAAGCCCCATGCAGGTATGCGGATTTACGATCCAACTGCTGGCTCTGGCGGTATGCTGATCCAAATGCGTAATCACCTTGCTAGCCATGGTGAAAATGCGGCAAACCTATCGTTATACGGCCAGGAGATGAACCTCAATACCTGGGCTATCTGTAAAATGAACATGTTTCTGCATGGGGTGCAAAGTGCCGATATCCGCAAAGGCGATACCTTGCGCGAACCTAAGCACACCCATGATGGCAGCCTAATGACGTTCGATCGAGTCATTGCTAACCCGCCGTTCTCTTTATCTAAATGGGGTAAAGAAGACTGCGAAAAAGATGCTTTTGGCCGTTTCCCTTATGGAACACCGCCAAAAGACTCCGGCGATCTCGCTTTTGTGCAGCACATGATAGCCAGCACCAATAGCGATGGCATGGTAGGCGTAGTGATGCCCCATGGCGTGCTGTTTCGTGGTTCAAGCGAGAAAGAAATACGTAAAGGCATATTAGAAGATGACTTGCTCGAAGCGGTTATCGGCCTACCATCCGGCTTATTTTACGGTACAGGTATTCCTGCCAGCTTACTTATCATCAATAAACAAAAGCCAACCGAACGCCAAGGTAAAGTATTGTTTATTAATGCCGAGCTTGAGTACCAAGAAGGCAAAAACCAAAACAGTCTGCGCCCACAAGATATTGCCAAAATCGTCGAAACATTCGATAACTACACCGCACATTCACGCTACTCAAAAGTGGTTGATTTAAGCGACATAGCCGATAACGATTACAACCTTAACATTCGCCGTTATGCCGACACTTCACCACCGGCTGAAATATTCGATGTGCGTGCAATTTTGCATGGCGGCATTCCAGTACGTGAAGTGGAAGATGAATACATTCAACAAGAAATTCTAAAAGGCTTCGATGTCTCGGCTGTGTTCGATAAAGCTAATGATGGCTATTACGAATTTAAAGCCGAAATCGAAACCAAAGAACAGATCCGCCCGCTTGTAGAAAAGAGTGTTGAGAAAAATGTAGAAAGCAGCCTTGAGCAGGATAATAGTGCGGCTGCGACGGTTCTTGTATTAGTCGGACAACTAGAGCGCTGGTGGGACAAGTACCAAGTATCACTGCATAAGCTTGATGCGGAAGTAGCGAACGCGGAGCAAGTGATGCAAGGGTACCTGAAGGAGCTGGGTTATGAGTGATTTTTATCCTAGCCGTTGGGCTGAAGTGATACTTGGGGAATATGCTTATATTAAAGCGAGAATAGGCTGGAGAGGGCTGAGCAGTTCTGAATATACTGAAAAAGGTCCATATTTGATTGCTGGAACACATATCAAAGGATTATCGGTTGACTGGGGTAATTGTGACCATATTTCAGAGTATCGATATGATGAGTCTCCAGAGATTCAGCTTCAAGAAATGGATGTTGTGATATCTAAAGACGGAACAATTGGGCGGCTAGGCTTCATAGAAAATATGCCCGGCCCGGCAACAATTAACGGTACAATGATGTTGGTTCGTCCTAATGATTATTTCTTTTCTAAATTCATTTATTACTATTTACAAGGTGATAGTTTTCAAACGTTAGTGAAAGAAAAGGTATCAGGAAGCTCTGTGCCTCATATATTTCAAAGGGATATGGTATCCTTAAAAGTTCCATTCCCCCCACTTCCAGAACAGCAAAAGATTGCTGCGATTTTGACGTCAGTGGATGAGGTGATTGAAAAGACACAGGCGCAAATCGATAAGCTTAAAGATCTCAAAACCGCCATGATGCAAGAGCTGCTAACGGATGGTGTTGGCACCAAGCAAGCCTCAGCCGGTGCGGCTCTTAACAATAGCACTGCTTGTAGAGAAAGTTACATCCCCCACACCGAGTTCAAAGACTCACCCGTCGGCAGAATCCCGAAGAGCTGGGCGGTTGTTACATTACGTGATGTCGTAATAGCCAAAGGTTTACAGACTGGACCATTTGGTAGCCAGTTACATGCACACGAATACGTTGAAAATGGCGTACCTGTAGTTATGCCCAAAAATATGAAGTCAAATAGAGTAAGTTGCAAAGGCATAGCACAGATTACAGCGGAAAAAGCGGCGACTTTAAGCAAACATAAAGTGTTATCTGGTGACATCCTATTTAGTCGGAGGGGGGATATTGGCCGTTTTGCTTTGGTTGAGGATGTTAATGAAGGTTCGATATGTGGTACTGGCTGTCTGAAGGCTAGGCTTAATGATTCGATGAGTTCGAGTTTTTTTGCTGCATATTTAACTTTAGAATATGTTGTTGAATGGTTGATTAATAACTCCGTTGGTCAAACAATGCTAAATCTAAATACTTCAATACTTGCAACCCTTCCTGTATTGAAACCACCTTTAGAAGAGCAAAATAAGATTTCTAGCGTTATAACATCACTTGATATGAGTATCACACTTAAAGAAAGAAAATTGTTAGCACAACAAAACACTAAAAAAGCACTGATGCAAGATCTTCTTACGGGTAAAGTTCGCGTTAATATGGAGGCAAGCTGATGAGCCACAAGCCAACGTTCAAGTTAATCTCCCATATAGGAGATAACGCCTTGAACAATGTTGAACTCCTTGATGAACTTGACCCACTGCACGGCCAACTAAATAGTGTACTCAACCCAAATCAGCTTTTCAGCAGCACCATATAACTGAACTGGCCAGACACTAATTAAACAAAAGGATAATCATGAGCAAGGATGCTTCGCTGCAAAAATCGTTTTCTGCATTGTTAAATGCATCATTTGAACAAGCTAAAACTGAATCTCAAGTTGGGAAGCCTTTCGTGCTTGGTTCAGGGTTTGAAAATAACTTATTTTTACCTACCATCAATACCACAATGAAAATGCTTGGTGTGAGTAACCCTTTACTCACAGGTATTGCAGCATCTGAAGACATTTATGCGTTACCTCTGGATATAAAGCGAAGCAGCCGGCATAAACTCACATCGACAGGTGTGGGATTTCCTTCTTCAAAAAAGTTTATAGCATGGCTAAGTAAAGTGCTTGATCAAACATTTAGTGCAGAATCTGTTATTTCAGAAAGCACAATGTCTGAGGCCTTTCAAGTTAACTCTAACGCAAATGCTTGGTATTCAGTAATCAATCACTCTGAAGACCTTTGTGAAGCTAGCCGTGGCGAAAGCATGACGCAATTTAAGCCGCTTCTTCGGTTTTTAATGGCGCGCTGCGAAGACGACATTGTTATGCAACAGCAAGTAAATAAAACACTATTGAGCAAAGAGTTTGATAACGAAAACTTAGCTTGCCGGCTGTCGTTACAAGACACTCTTTGGCTAACCCATTCTAATCTTGATAATACTGTTTGGCTCAAATTCACTGCGTTGCTTATTGAGAATGCTACAAGCAAGCTTAAAGATAAACAGCAGATCCTTGAAGTAGCAAAGTACATGGTGTCTTTACAGTTAGATTTTTATTTAGAAGCGATTGCGCACTATGAAGTGGGTTGTATGCTAACAATGCATGCTGACAAAAGTGAATTAACCAAGCCGAATGGTGTTTTAACGCGTGGTTTGCTTTTTTATGCCAATGGCAAAGTTAAAAATTGTTTTGATGGCTTTTTACATGAATTGAAACGTGCTTATACCATTAAGTTGGGCAAGGTAAGTTGGCGACAACTCGCTCGGTATATTGAAATTGATGAAGATGAAAACGCTGCTTCTGGATATTCGCTTGAAGAGAAACAATATGCACGTTTAAAGAAATGGCGAAACGGTGACGGCGCTATATCGAATGCCAAGCTTCAGAGTTTTTTTGTTAATTTAGTAGGTACTGAAGAATTAGATTTTTTAGTGATGATTTGTTCTTATGCTCGTATATCGCTTGGACTAGATAAGCTGTTGACTCAGTTAAAAGCACAACACAAAGATAAAGCTTTTTCTGATGACGATTTTGATGTTGTATGTCGAAAGGTACTCGCTCAATACTCTAGCTATTATTTGCGCTGCATTGAAGCTGAACTCAGCAAGACGGTGCAAAATGAAGCCTAATAAACAAGGCAAGTATGTAATAGCATCACCAAGCTATAAGAGTACTTTTTTACCGTCCCCATCAGATGTTGCTGAGTTGCTCGGTCTTCCCGCTAACATTATAAAAATGATCCCCTTTGCCGAAGATCATCACGGAATACCATTAAATGTAGGAAGAAGCTCTCGGGCAGAAATGACAAACAATGGCGTAGCAAAACCTACGATGAGTAAGTTAGCTGGTTGGATGAATAAGTTACCCATTCCATTTAAACAATTAATTGATATTCCGTTAATGTTAAAAACGTATCGAGCAATGCGTGTCGGCTCAAATGCAGGGATGTGGAAATCATCATCCCATGGTTTAAAGCTTTCACCTTATGATAGTGAGTTTATTACTTTATTCGATTTTATTGATGTCAGAGCCGAAGCTGACTATCAAATGCTAAAGACACTCAATCATCAAATTGAGAATAAAAAATTAGACAAGACTGATACCAATGCGATTTGGCAAGCTCAACTTGATACATGGACAAGGCACAGTATGGTGCCAGCAGAGCAACTAGCGTGTTTATCCCATTTCTTTCACAACATTAATGACCCCATATTTAGCGTTGAAGCCAATGCTATAGCAGTAAAGAAAGCACAATATCACCTAATATTTGATTTTTATTTATCTGCAATTGCGAGTTACGAGGTCGGTCTTTTACTTTATGCCTCGAGGCAAATGTCGGAGATTGAAATAGAGTCTAATGACGGTGTATTTTCTTCGGTCATCAATACTTACGCAGTATCTGATGAAGACTGCACTTGCTTTGGTGCTATGTTAATGGAATTAAGAAATACATTAAAACGCCATGGCCTCAATTCTGGTTGGCGAGCATTAGCTTCTTACATTGATATTGAAGAGTCTGGTAACAGAGAAGATACTTTAAACGACAAGCAGTATGGGCAGATTAGAGATTGGCGTAATCGTAAAAGTATGCCTTCAGATAAGAAGCTACGACAGTTTATTACTCATTTTGTAAATGACTTAGGGGATTACGAAATTGAGTCGACGTTAATCTATTTACGTATAGCTAACGCTATCGATACCTTAGTCGAAAGGTTATTTAAAGAGACAAATGATCAAAGATCCCTTGTGATTATTGCTGAAGTATTAGAGTGCTACCCTAAGTATTTTGAACATTTTAAGCAGGTTTATATTAATAAAAACGCACAAACAACATGATGTTGCATGTGCGCTTTATTTACACATAAAACCTAATCGTCTAGCTGCTCTTGCCAATCATCAGGGCGTCCGTCTTCGCCACGACTTTCCCAATAGGCATCGTGCTCAGGGTTGAGTTGCTGTGAACGATTATCATCGTCATGTTTAGACATGGTTACTGACCTCCCTGTTTGCCGCTAACTGAATTCTTTGCTGCTGCACTTGTTGCCTTAGCAGCAAAGCTACCTTTAGCGACTGTGCCACCGTTTTGCTTTGCCGTTGTACTTTGAATACGAGCGGCCGCTTTTGGTGTCATTGGTGTTTTGTTATTACTCATTTTTGTATCTCCAAGATTAGGTTATGTTGGTAGAAGCCTCTGCCAACGCCAAGAATAATATCCGAGTCTTTTATTGCTTGGATGGGGGGGAAACTGTCCAAATTGCAATTATTTGAAATCTTTTACGAATATTGGTTGTTAATAGCTGCAAATTAATTGAGGCAGATGTAGGATAAAAATAATAGGACATGAGCCACTGATACAAATTACACGGATGAATGTGCATGATAAACGAACAGTTTTTTAGTTACGTGACGCTATTGGAGCAGAAGTACTTTAAAAAACCTCAATACAATTTATTTAGGGTGCTTAGGTCTGAATCTGATGAGGTCAGGCTTCATTCTCGTTTTCTTGCGGATTTACTGAACCCAAGTGGTGGCCATCATCATGGCGATAAACTACTGCGGTTATTTCTAGATAAATTTAACTTAGCTATTCCAAATGAAACCACGGCACTGGTCAATGTTGAATATAAAAATATCGATATACTCATTAGGTACAATGACACTGCGGTTATTGTTGAAAACAAAATCTATGCGGGCGATCAGAAAGAACAGCTCTCACGTTATTATGAAACAATGAAACGCGAGGGTTTTAACCATATAACAATCATCTACCTCACACTAACCGCTTACCCTGCGAGTGATGACAGCACTGCCAATCTGACTCAAGACTTCATTGATAACAACCTGATTAATGCAAGCTATGTACAAGATATTTATGAGCTCATTGAACGCTATATAGAATTGTCGGCCACAGAAGCGTCTTTGCGTGAAGCGCTTATCCAATATTTAGACATCATTTCTAATTTAACTGATAAACTTGAGAATAAAGAACACATGGAAGAACTCAAAAACCTTTTAAAATCTGGTGATAACATCTCCCAAATACCGGACTTGATGTCTGCCTATAATGAAGTGTTAGTCGATTATCAATTGGATATTTGGCATAAAATAGCTGATGGAGTCACTCGTGAATTTGGTCCTTTATTTGAAGATTCTATTACTGAACAAGAGGCCCCCCGGCAGCTAGTAAAAGATTATGTTGATAATAGGCGAAACTCTAAATATTTAGAGGTTAGTTCTAAACTTGAAGATTATGAAAATTCGTATATTTATATCGAGCAAGATCATCGTATTTATTTCGGTATTTTTTGTGACGATGGTAAGAATTCGAACGAATATAAGCGTATCAGACTGGCAGTGGAAGGCCTTGCAAATGCTGAAGCTTGGGACAACATGCCTGTCGCATTTTATGTGGAACCCAGAATCAACTTTAAAAATTTAAACTCTGATGAGCTCACCTATCTATCATTGGAAAGTAATCGTCAGATGTATGCCGATTATATAATGTCTAAGCTACAAGAGATTATGTCATTGATCCGACAACGTAATTAGTTATTTATTCAATTTATCTAGCACCTTAGATTGAATACCTGTGGTGAAACTAGGTACTAAGTAAAACCTTTTTGAATTGGAATCGTTATGGATCAGGATGAACTAAACAAGGTTGAATTGCCTGCTATCAGTCAATTACAACTACTAGGCTGGCAATTTATCGCTGGTGCAAAGCTCACGCCTGAGCAGAACGAACGGCCTTATCTTCGTGATGTTGTGTTAGTTGGTCGCCTTGAATCAGCCATAAAGCGCATCAATCCCTGGATCAATGATGAGAACCTTCGTAAGGTTTGCCGTGAGATAACCCATCCTAATTTTGTTGGCTTGATGGAATACAATCAGGCTATCCATCAAACGTTAGTAAACTACCTTTCTGTTGAACAAGACCTAGGTAAAGGCCGTAAGGGCCAAACCGTTAAGTTAATTGATTTTGATAATATTGAAACCAATGAGTTTATCTGTACTTCACAATTTAAAATTGAAGGGGTAAACCAGAATATTATCCCTGATATTGTATGCTTTATTAATGGTTTGCCACTGGCGGTCATTGAATGCAAATCCCCCTATATTTCTGACCCTATCAACGAAGGCATTAATCAACTACGCCGTTATGCTAATTTGCGTAATAGTGCCGATGATGAGGGCGCACAACGCCTTTTTTGGTACAACCAACTCATGGTATCAAGCTGCCGCGATAGGGCAAAAGTCGGCACAATTAGCTCGAATTCATCCCACTATGCAGATTGGAAAGACGCTTACCCTTTTACCGACGATGCACTTTCGGCACAAAACTTAAGTCTGGCAATAACTGGCAGTAATACAGCTATATTTAGCGCAAAAGAAGATATACAGATTCACGACAACCCAGCCCTTTACAGCGCAACGAGCTCACAATATGAATCAATAGCAGGGATTACTGCGCAGCAAAGGCTGATTGCGGGGATGTTTAACCGAGTAAACTTTCTCGACCTTTTGCAAAACTTTATTCTGTTTGAGCCTGTTGAAGGCAAATTGATTAAGAAAGTAGCGCGCTATCAGCAATATCGCGCTGTTAACAAAGTGATTGAACGCCTCAAAACAGGCAAAGATCGTAAAGAGAAATCTGGTGTAGTGTGGCATACACAAGGCAGTGGTAAATCACTCACCATGGTCATGCTTGCCATTAAAATGCGCCGCGACCCCATCCTTAAACAATACAAACTGGTGTTTATTACTGACCGTACTCAGCTAGATGAACAGTTATCGAGCACCTTCCGTGCTGCGCAAGGCGAAACCATTTATAACGCTGGCTCTGTTACAGAACTAAAAACCTTACTCAAAAAAGACAGCTCTGATTTAGTCACTGCAATGGTACAAAAATTCTTAGATTTAGAAAAAGAGCTCAGTACCGATAATGACGCTGAAGGTTTTAGTAACCTAAACCCCTCCGATAAAATCATTGTGCTTGCCGATGAAGCCCACAGAACCCAGTTTGGTGGTCTTGCCATGACCATTAATGCTGCTCTACCCAATGCACCTAAAATTGGATTTACTGGCACACCGTTACTGAAATCCCAGAAAATGGGCAAAGCTTTTGGTGGTTACATTGATGAATATAAAATTAACCAGGCAGTTGATGATGGTGCAACTGTGCGCATTTTATATGAAGGTCGCCAGGTACAAACTGAAGTAGCAGGCGAATCATTAGACAAACTATTTGAAGCTTATTTTGGTCATTACACCAAAGAAGAACAGCGTGAAATTAAACAAAAATACGGCATAGAACGAGCTGTTCGTGAAGCCCCTGCCCGAATTCGCTGGGTATGTATTGATTTGCTGTCTCACTACAGGCAACACATTCAGCCTGATGGCTTTAAAGCCATGATAGTGGTTGGCAGTCGTCATGCCGCTGTTATCTTTAAAAAAACCTTAGATGAATTAGGTTCACCACCTGCTGAAGTGATTATTTCTGGTGATCACAACGATGAACAATACATTGCCGAACATACTGACAAAGTAAAACAAAAGAAAATCATCCAAGACTTCACCAAACCATTATCTGAAAATCCGACCGCATTTTTGATCGTGAAAGACATGTTACTGACAGGGTTTGATGCGCCGATAGCTCAGGTGATGTATATAGATCGTAAGCTGCAAGACCACACCTTGATGCAAGCCATAGCGAGGGTTAACAGAACTTACAAAGGCAAAACTTGCGGTTATGTGGTCGATTATTTTGGGTTATCAAAACATTTAGTCGATGCGATGGAGATGTTTAGTAGTGATGATGTTGAAGGAACTTACCAGAGTCTAAAGGATGAGATACCTAAACTTAAAGCCACTCACACCTTAGCGATTTCTTTTTTTAGACACATTAAAGTTAAAGATGTCGATCATTACGTACTCGCGTTGAAAGAAGAAGCAGTCCGTTCGCAGTTTGATATGGCCTTTAAGCGATTTGCTAAACAGATGAATATCATTTTACCCGATGTAGCTGCTGCGCCATTTTTAGCTGATATGAAGTTACTGGGTAAAGTACATAACGCGGCACGTAATCAGTACCGCGATACAGGTCTTGATATGTCTGACATAGGCGCAAAAGTGCGTAAGCTTGTAGACGAGCATATTTTAAGTACCGGCGTAGACCCTAAAATTCCGCCTGTAGATCTGTTAGCAGCTAACTTTAAAGAGAGTATTCGACCAGAGAAATCAGCTGAGTCTAAAGCATCTGAAATCGAGAGTGCGATTAAGCATCACATCACCATAAAACTGGAAGATGATCCAGAGTATTACAAGTCTCTGAGTCTGCGATTAAGGGACATTATTGAAAAGAATGCTGGCCAGTGGGATCAACAATTAGAACTGTTGTTGTCGATGATAGACACGATTGAAATTGATCGTAGAAAAGCAGCTAAAAATGCGGGGTTATCTGAAACTGAATATGCTTTTTATAACATTTTAACCGCTGAAGTCACGCAAACTAGCGACATAGAAATCATCGATGAACATCAACTAATAGAGATTAAAACGATTACACAAAATCTTGTGGCCATGTTTGATGATGCGACCCAGATAGTCGATTTTTTTGATAAAGATGATGAAGTTAAGCGTCTAAAAAAAGAGATAAAGAGAGCGGTGATTGACGCCTCATTCAGCAACCCAATCTTAATCACCAATCTACAAGATAGGTTTATGGAATTAGCTCAGCACAAGTTTAACAAGTAATGATTAGGGCGATGAAAAAACAAGAACTGATTGAAGCCAATGGCTTTATAGCTCAAATATCCAGAACGGCTAGAGCAAAAACGGCATCAATTACCGTAGAAAAAGGCATGGTTACAGTCACTGTGCCTAAGCTATTAGCCACTGAACGCATTGAACAGATTTTAAAAGATAAACACCAATGGGTTATGGATAAAATAGCCCTGCATGACGAACTAACAACGTCTGGTGATAAAGAGTTTATATCGGGTGAAGCTATGCCTTACCTCGGCCGGCATTATCGCTTAAAAGTTCATGCTGGTAATTTCGAGCCTGTTAAGCTTGTACAGGGACGTTTGGTCGTTACCGTCCCTACGGGGTCGGCACGGCCTAATTTGGTGAGAGAAGCGCTTGTGGGGTGGTATAAACGCCATGCACTACTCAAACTAAAAGAAAAAGTACGTCGATATGCAAAAGTAATGAACGTTTCGCCTAAATCCGTCAATATCAAAACCTTCAAAAGTCGCTGGGGAAGTTGTAACCCAAAGGGAGATTTAGACTTTAACTGGGTAATTATGATGGCTCCTAACCGTGTTGTTGATTACGTCGTTATCCATGAGCTGAGCCATTTAAAACAACTTGACCACTCTCCCCTATTTTGGCGAGAAGTCGAACGAGTAATGCCTGACTACATGGAATACAAGCTATGGCTAAAAGAAAATGCAGCGAGATTGGTTATTTGATCGGTTAATCAGGCGTGGAATCTTCGAATTGAATAGGAATAAACCCGTAAGTCAAATTACACATATTTACCTGTCTTGCGTATAATTATACATGAGTTAGATAATTGCGTGTAATTAGAGGTAACAATGAGTGATTGGAATTTTTCTAGACCAGAATTAGCAGAGCATTATCTTATGCGGTTAACGGCGTTTTTCAAGACAGTTGTCGCCTAAATTGTTAGGCAGCTTCTTTATGTTGCTCTGGATTTAACGCCGCAGCGCCTATTGACTGCCAGTTTCGCTCTTCTTTTGACCATCGCTCTGGATGTTCATTTCTTTTTGTCTGATACAACGCTTTTCGCTTCGCCAGTATTCCAACATCAAGACCATCATGCCTCTGGTTTGGTGTCACAAACTTAATCCTGCTATGGCGATGCTCGTTGTTGTACCAATAAACAAATACATTAACCCATTTACGCGCTTCATCTAACGATTTAAAACCTTCACTTCAAGCGTCCGGCAAACTACGCCTTGCCTAGTTTGACCTGCCAGGGTAAGAGGCTGTTGAGGTCACAATTAGGGTTTGATAATTGCTCTAAGCAGTGTTCGATGTAATCGAACGGGGGTGAGTTTATTCGCTTTGGCCGTTTCTATGATACGGTACAAAATGGCACTCGCCTCTGCGCCACGGTGGTTGTGGTTAAACAGCCAGTTTTTGCGCCCTATCACAAACGGTTTCACAGCCCGCTCTACACGGTTGTTGTCGATATTAAGTTGGCTGTTTTCTGTATAACGGCCACGCTAACTTGAAAATGGACATTTTCGAGTTAGACCATTAATTCTAATTCATGAGTTTCAGGTTAAATTTTCTATGGGTAACGCCGTTGTATGGCGCCTCCGTTCCGTTGGCCTTTTTTGTGGCATTCGCCACCAAAAAGGCCAACGGAACGGAGGTCGCACATGACAACTTTGTTAAGTGCTTACTGCACAGCATTTGTATGTAGGTTGTCAATTACACGCTCTGTTAATTCAAGTGTGATTGGATAATTAATAACTGGATTAGCGAGCCAAAACACCATCTCATCCAGTGTTTCTTTATGGGTTTCCAACAGCCCAATATCATCTCTTTGTTCAATAGCATTTGCCCAATCTTGTACCTCGGCATTAGAAACTTCACCGGATGTGTATTGATTTAGAACATTTATAATATGCTGTGGTGTTAATGTAACCAATTCATTTTCTGAGTCCCAACCATAGAATCTCAATTCTTTCACCAGATCAGGTGTAGATCCCCGAAATTCAATAAGTGCTAAGACTAGCTCCTCTCTCGATTTCATACTTGCCACTTAACGCTGCCAGCAGGGGCCGAAAAACCAAAGCGAAGCGGCGGTTTTGGGTCCCTATGGCTGGCTTTGTTAGCCAAATCGACCACCCGAACCGCCTGGGCCGCTTCTTCCATTTCGGCGAGTATTTGCTTGCGCTAATTTTTTCGCGTTGTCAGCAACCCACTTTTGCATCATTTCTACGCTAGTAAATGGTACTCCTGCGGCTCTTCGATTAAACGGGTTAGAAACTAACAGCTCTAGATACCCGTTGGTATTAGTTTCATCACCTAAATTAAGTAGCCATTGCATATACTCATTAAAAACCTTGAAGCTCGCTCCTTCTTTCCCTACGAGGAAGGAGTCTATGAAGTCATTTTCACTTTGTCGAGTATTTATAGTTGGCGATTCAATATGACTGAAGCTATCACCCCAAAATTCCTTATTACACACTTCGTTGTAGTAAATATTAGCTTCAATCGTTATTTCTTCTTTGTTATCGCTCCATGCAGCAAAATGACATTTATTATGCAAGGGACGTATTTTTGTGTTCTCGTGCAGTGCCTTGCATAGTTGAAGCCTCTTTTCCTTCTTAACTTCTGACAGTAAGTCACCCTCTCTGTACTTGAATTCTACTATTGAAAATGAAGCATGATTCGTGAATAGATAGTCAGCTCCGACCAATCTATCCTGCCCATCTAATGAGGCGGATGTGTATATATAACCTTTTTCACGAGCGGCTTCTTCAAAGTTGTCTTTGAATATATTTTCAACTGACTTTTCATGTTTAAACTTTGTACTCAATATTCACATTCCTTGAGATATAAGTTGATATGTAAACTAGCTAACGCTTTGCTAAGCGGCAATAAAATAGCTGGCTAAAATTAGCGGGGAACGAGCAAAAGCCAGCTGTTTTTTGTCCGTTTAAGCAACTTGTTAGAGCACCATTACGCCACATTTTCAGCAGCTTCTTCTTCAATATTATCCTTTGCTACACTCTCATAATATTTCTTAGTTAATTCAGATTGTAAGAAATCGTCGTTTAATAGTTTAAGGAATAAGCTTTGAGATTTTTTAGTTTTCAAATCGAATTGAGAGCCATCGGAACTATATTTAAACTTACCTTTTAATGCAGGGTGAGTATTTGTAAAAGATAATATTTCACGATTAGGTATTACTGATAAAACAGGTGATTGACTAGCCGATTTAACCAACTTTCTTGAAAAGGTTATATCATCAAGACGAGAGTCAAATACACCACAATCCATTACTAAATCAGATGATTTAATATTCTCTACACCCTGTTTAGCAATATTTTTAATGGCATCATGGAAACCGAAAAACCTCTCTAATGCTTTAATGTCGAGGATATAATATTTACCATTCGATTTGATAAACTGAAACTTGGGATCAATTTTAAGAATATCTTGATCTAGTTTATGAAACCTATTTGAGCCTCGCATTTTAGTAAGGCTAAAGCCACTATCTTTTTGTAATAATGTTATTGGGTAGTGGTGCTTATAAATGGCAAGTTGAACGTCTTGATTACCAATTAGAATAAGTACACCTTCAAGTTGCTTTAATGAGTCGTCACTAAATGAGAAAGGATCAAATTTTTCACTTTCAATGATTTTTTTTAAGTTCGACAGTTCATCTGGAATATCATCTAAATCATATTCGTATAAAGCATTTTTCCGATCATCTGCACTTGATATTGGAATAAGTGACAGATCATCATTAAGGAGAATATTACGACTCAATGACTCCGTAAACATTTCTGCCAATTTTGTCTGATCTGCTTCATTAATATCAACAGATTTAACACACATGCCTTCATCGCCATCTAAAAGAAAGAAAAATTCAGCAGAACATCCTTTCGCTGTTATAACCGATGAAATTTCTTCCTTTAAGTTTTCAATAGTCATTCGACTTTCCTCGCAAAATATACTTTGTTATCTAAATCTAAGGTTTTTAATTGATCAAGTTCACTTAACCTGTCTTTTGTTATTACAACAATATTTTCTTTTATACCGGTTCTTGTCTTAACCGTTACTTTGTATAATCTAAATCCTAAAACAGCAAGAGTCGGGTTGGCATAAAATTTATCTGTTTTTACATAAATAATACCGATGACAATTAACAAAAACGCTAAAGCTATCAAATATCTTGTACTTGTCAGGTTAAAGCAGATTAAGGGGATTATATAAGTAGTTAGAAATGTAAGGTGCTCGTAATTTAGGTCTTCAATATCTGTAATTTCAACAGGTAATTTCTTACTACCTGAAACCCTGTAATCAAAGCGGTAATAAAAAATAACCCCAAATAAAAGCAACAGCAAAGAAATAGCAGGAACTATGTTCTTTTTAATAACGTCCAAAAACCCAATGAATTGGCAGTTTTCTCCAAAACACATAGGAATATCTACTGTGATCACAATGATTAAGAAAAAAAGAAACCAAAGTGACATTATGTATAATTCGAATTTGTCCCAAATTTCACCAAACTTCATATGTTCATCCATGCTTGATTACTGGTGCTCTAACGCCGCAATAAAAGGCGAGCGTTAGCGAGTCCAGCCCACGTTTTTTGTGGGCGATTTTTCATTGCCTTGTTATACGATTGCAAGCGCTTCATCTTGAACAGTTACCTCGCACCCTTTTTCAGTTGGCAGGAGATTTGACTTGTCTGGCCAAAACATTACCAGCGCCCTAAATTCCTTTCCGTAATAGTCCACGGCAGTGCCTAGGTATTCTTTGTAAGCGGAACTGATAATGGGCTTGAACATCACCTCAAAATCTCCGCCGATTATATTGCCAAGTTTTTTATTAGGCTCCATTTTCACGCCAGACTTTATGTCTTCGAGGATGTCCGCGATTATCGCGTGAGCCGAATCTTTTTTAAGCCCAAAGATAACTATTTCTGGGTGATCGAATGTTTCTTCTAAACCGACTGAGTACGAGAAATCTTCATGCTCGCCGTTTGGATCGAATACAAAGAGAAAATGCCACCCGTACCCTTCGATATTCTTCTTTATTTCATTCTTGCTCATACTCGACTCGTATAACGAGCCTGTAGAATTACTCGTTTTTAAATTTATTTTGATTAATGAATAAACAATATCTGAGTTTATATTTTGATTCAATTATTTAGTGGTACTTAGATTATTATTTAGCATGCAGTTTTGTTGGTTTTTTAGTGCGCTTTAGGGGGTATTGAGGCCGGTTTGTAGCGTTTTTCGAGGTAAAAAGGGCTTCCCCCTTCTTAGTGCATCGCTTGTTGCAACTTTTCTATGTTATGAACAAGACAGTA
>NZ_JBGOOV010000007.1:0-181259 GCF_041439795.1 Shewanella sp. 5S214 | reverse complement strand
TCGGTCAACCGATCAGTTAAATTTTCTCGTTTTACCGCTTAACTGATCGGCATTAACCCTTGGTGGCATTTTTTATTCATCCTGCAAGAGTGTTAGTTCGTTTTCGCGGCAGGTGATTTTTTGCTATCAAATAATGCTTGAGCCAAACCAACACAAAGCCCTGCAATATGGGCACCATTTGCAATAGGCATTCCCAGCACATCCGTAAAGCCAAGAACGAGCCAAACCATCATAAACCCCATATAAGATTGCGGTAAATTAATACCACAAGTGGGTTTACGGATCCCCATTAACCAAGTGTAACCCACCACAGCATAAACGACGCCAGACAGCCCGCCAAAATTAGGCCCTGTCATGTAAAACTGCACAATATTGGGTAACGTACCCGCGACGATTAATAAAAATAATAATGGTCGAGTACCTAAATTGGTCTCAATTTTACCGCCTAAATACCACCACCAAAGTAAATTAAAGATAATATGCATAGCAGAAAAGTGCATTAGGCTAGGGGTGAAGACTCGCCATATTTGGCTTAAATCACTATCAGCTACGGCGCCGAAAAAAGATAATTTAGTAAAAATATCATTAGCAAAACCAAGGTTCATAGCAGCAAAAACAGCCACACATGCAAAAAAACATACTAATGTGAGTGGGCCTGCACCTGTCATAAACTGTTGAATGAGGCCTTTAGCTCCCGGGCCGTAGTCAAATTTAGTATCGGTAGCGCCGTTATCCCAAGATGCCTGCAAATACTTGCTGTCGTGAGGGTTTTTAGCAAACTCAAGTAACTCGGCGCGGGCTTGAACTTCATCAGCAGGGTTGGTGATCGCTAGGCCAACACCCTCAGCATGAGAAACAGCATGGCATTGAATATTTAACCCTTTAAGGTAGTCAATAAATGCTTGTGCTGCACGTGCATTAGGAAGTTGGCCAATTTCTATCATGAGTGAGCTAAGCTCCAAGCGCTGAAGCCGCCATCTAGGCTGTAAACATCATCAAAACCTTGCTCATTTAAGTAGTTGGCCGCACTTTGGCTACTCATGCCGTGATAGCACACTACGACCAAAGGTTTGTCCATATCAGCATCGGCAATAAAGGTTGCTAGATTTTCATTGGTTAGATTGGTTGAACCTTCAATGTGAGCAGCGGTAAAACTAGCAGCATCACGAATATCAACAACTTGTATGTCGTTAGATTCGGAGGACATATGGATAAGCTCATTAATCGACAGATGTTTAAAACCAGACATGTTATTACCTATAAAAATGTACGCATAGCGTTTGACTTAGTATCAGTCTGCAACAAGGGGTTGTATAAATACAACCCCTTGTTAGTGTGGATATGCTAGATGTTAATAATAATTAATCCCAGCTCAGGATAACCTTGCCAGACTGACCTGAGCGCATTGCATCAAAGCCTTTCTGGAAATCATCAATATTAAAGTGATGAGTAATGATCGGAGATAAATCTAAGCCAGATTGGATTAAACTGGCCATTTTATACCAAGTTTCGAACATTTCACGGCCATAAATGCCTTTGATGATCAAACCTTTAAAAATGATTTTGCTCCAATCAATAGCCATTTCGCCACCAGGAATACCTAGCATGGCAATTTTACCACCATGGTTCATCGTGTCTAACATGGCATGGAATGCCGATGGCACACCTGACATTTCTAAACCGACGTCAAAGCCTTCTGTCATGCCAAGCTCTTTCATCACATCTTTAAGACTTTCTGTGGCGACATTCACTGCGCGGGTAGCACCCATTTTACGAGCAAGATCAAGTCGGTATTCGTTTACATCAGTGATCACGACATGACGTGCTCCGACATGTTTACACACAGCAGCAGCCATAATACCAATAGGACCAGCGCCGGTAATTAATACGTCCTCACCGACTAAATCAAATGATAATGCGGTATGTACAGCGTTACCGAAAGGATCGAATATAGCCGCTAAATCATCTGGAATATCAGCCGGGATCTTGAAAGCGTTAAATGCAGGTAGCACTAAGTATTCGGCAAATGCACCGTCACGGTTCACACCCACACCTGAAGTGTTACGGCATAAGTGAGTACGGCCAGCACGACAGTTACGGCAATGGCCACAAGTAATATGACCTTCACCCGAAACGCGATCGCCAATACTGAAACCACGAACTTCCTGACCCATACTGACAACTTCACCGACATATTCATGGCCAGCAATCATAGGTACAGGAATGGTTTTTTGTGACCATTCATCCCAGTTGTAGATATGGACGTCAGTGCCACAAATAGCCGTTTTACGAATTTTAATCAGTAGGTCGTTGTGACCCATTTCTGGTTTTGGTGCATCGACCATCCAGATGCCTTCTTCAGGCTTTAACTTACTTAATGCTTTCATGTTAATGACCTATGTTGTCTGGAATTAGATAATGCCCATTTCTTTACCAATACGGGTAAAGGCACCAATTGCATGATCAAGTTGCTCGCGGGTGTGTGCCGCAGACATTTGGGTGCGAATACGCGCTTGGCCTTTAGGCACTACAGGAAACGAGAATCCAACCACGTAAATGTGTTCTTGCAACAAACGGTTTGAAAAGTCACCTGCCAATTTCGCATCGCCAATCATAACCGGAATAATGGCATGGTCTGCACCACCTAAGGTAAAACCTGCTGCTGACATTTGCTCACGGAAATAACGACTGTTTTCCCATACGGCTTCACGCAAGTCTTGACCGGTTTTTAGCATTTCAAGCACACAAATTGATGCACTAACAATAGAAGGCGCTAATGAGTTTGAAAACAGGTAAGGGCGCGAGCGTTGACGTAACCATTCAACCACTTCTTTCTTCGCTGCAGTAAAACCACCCGATGCACCACCTAAGGCTTTACCTAATGTACCGGTAATAATGTCGACACGATCCATAACATTACAGTATTCATGGGTTCCACGGCCATTTTGACCGATAAAGCCTACGGCATGAGAGTCATCGACCATCACCAATGCGCCATACTTATCGGCTAGATCACACACACCTTGAAGGTTAGCGATTACGCCATCCATTGAGAATACACCGTCAGTGGCGATCAAAATGTTGCGTGCACCAGCAGCTTGGGCGGCAATAAGCTGAGTTTCTAAGTCGGCCATATCGTTGTTGGCGTAACGAAAACGCTTAGCCTTACACAAACGCACGCCATCAATGATTGAAGCATGGTTAAGCGCATCAGATATAATCGCATCTTCTGCATCTAATAGGGTTTCAAATAAACCCGCGTTAGCATCGAAGCAAGATGAATATAAAATAGTGTCTTCCATGCCTAAAAATTCACTTAGGCTAGCTTCTAATTGCTTATGAATATCTTGAGTACCGCAAATGAATCGTACCGAAGCCATACCAAAACCATGACTGTCTAAACCTGCTTTTGCTGCTGCAATAAGATCGGGGTGATTGGCTAGACCTAAATAGTTATTGGCGCAGAAGTTAATCACTTCTTCACTATTAACTTGGATGGCAGTTTGTTGAGCAGAAGCAATGACGCGTTCATTCTTGTATAAACCATCGGCTTTTACATCGATAATTTGCTGATTAATTCGGTCGTAAAAAGAGGTAGATGCCACCTGTGTTCTCCTAAATATGGTTATTATGCTTATCCAAATCACGCAGTAAACACCGCGATAAATGACAGGGTGTTCTGGAGTTGTTGGCATTCTAACCTTTATTTTTGCCGCTCTACAGCGTTTTTTTTAGTCGTCAGACCAACATGAGTTAGTTTAGGGCTACTGATATATTCACATTAAAAAAACTAATCATTAACATGATTGATTACGATGTTGGGGAAGTGGATGCATCCGTCCAACATCATCCGCAAGTAACCGACTCAATTGTAGTCGGTTACTTGCGGATTGGAAGGTATGTTATGGATATGAGATAAGCGAGAATGTCAGTATTTGGTTACGCAGCGTTATGGCGCTCTTGGCTGGCTATATCTAAATAATGTTGTTCTAAACGGCAAAATGTTGCACTTGACGTAGGCGTAGAATAAGCCTGAAAAATCATCAAAACTCGCAATAGTCCATCATACAGAGTGGCTTTAGTGATAGTTGATGTGCTGGATTGGGTTAATTGATAGCTGATCCAGAAGCTGACCATCATTTTAATGGTATCGGCAAGCGCAGTGACTTTATTATCATCGACATCGAGGAAACCGTCTTTTTTGAGTTTGCGAAGCACATCGCTTGAACGATTAAGCACTTGTTGTTGAGCATGTAAATAGCGTTTTTTAAGTGCTTCATCACGGCTTAAAATATCAGCTAGGTTGGCATACATAAACCTGAACTGCCACAAGGTGTAGAACATGGCATCAAAGTAACCCATTAATAACTCAATCGTAATAGGCACATCATCATAAGGCTTAAAGCCTGACTCTAAATGACTTTCATATAAACTAAAAATCGAATTGATAATGTCTTCTTTATTGCGGAAGTGATAATACAAATTACCCGGACTAATACTTAAGTGAGCGGCAATATGGTTAGTCGTAATGCTACGCTCACCATGTTCATTAAATAACTCTAAGCTGGCAAAAATAATTTTATCGCGGGTTTTCATTTGATTTCCATATTCATTATTAGCTTATTATCGGTCAAATAATTGCTTAAGCCGACTTAGTATGAGTATGTTAACATTGTGCTCATCTGACAAGCAAAAATCGATGACTCTTCTTCCATGAACCGTATTTTTTACTCTTTATTTCTGTATTTATTGTTTCCGCTGGTGGTGCTCTATCTTGCATTTCGGGCAATAAAAAGTGTCGATTACCGTCGTCGTTGGTCTGAACGTTTTGGCTTGGCCAAACTAGAGCAAACTGATGTATTGATCCACAGCGTGTCGATGGGGGAAACCCTGGCGGCGATTCCCTTGATTAAGCAGCTTATGGCTGCGCACCCAGATTATTTATTTACCGTCACCACTACTAGCCCAACAGGGTCTGCAGAGGTGGTAAAAGCATTTGGCGATAAGGTACAGCATTGTTATCTACCATTTGATTTTTCTTATGCTATTAAAAAATTTCTCCGCCAATTACAGCCCAAAGTATGCATTATCATGGAGACCGAGTTATGGCCTAACTTAGTCCACTTTGCCGCGCGGCAACAAGTGACTGTTATTTTAGCCAATGCACGGTTGTCGCAAAAATCAGCCGATAAATACGCTAAAAAGCGTCGTTTAGCAGTACCTATGTTAAATAAACTCAAGTTGATTACTGTTCAAACTCAGGTTGAAGCAGAGCGGTTTATTCATCTGGGGGTGGAAGCTGAACGCCTACAGGTGTGTGGCAGTTTGAAGTTTGATCTCACGATTGATCCCATTAAAAAACAGCAAGCCAATACGCTTCGAGATCAATGGCATCGTGTTAATTCACCTATTTGGGTTGCCGGAAGTGTTCATCCTGGCGAGTTTGAGGCAATGTTAAGTGCCCATAAGCAGCTACTGAGTTATTTTCCAGATGCATTATTGATCATGGCACCCCGACATCCTGAGCAATTCAACTTAGCCGCGATTACGATTACTCAGTCTGGATTGACCTTAGCTAGACGCAGTATGCATGATGAAGTTAATGGGCAAACTCAAGTGTTACTTGGTGACACTATGGGGGAACTGGTTATGCTATATGGTACAGCTGATCAGGCATTTGTTGGCGGGACACTGATTAATAATGGTGGTCATAACCCGCTTGAACCTGCTGCCATGGGGCTACCTGTGTATGTCGGTCCCAATCATTGGGATTTTGCTGAGATTACGCAATTACTCGCAGATGCCGGAGCATTAAGCTGCATTACTTCTGCAGAACAATTAGCCCAAGAGTTACAAAATAAGTTCGCAGATAACCTCCTATATCAATCGGCGTCTTTTGCCGCTCTTGCAGTGGTTGAGCAAAATCGTGGTGCGTTATTAAAGCAGTTTACATTGATCAATCAACTTATCGTTTAATCTTGAATGGTTAATCGTATGACAAGGCCAGACGATGACTTGATTAGATAGGATTAACGCTTTGATAACCGTTGAGTAATTGCTGCCAGTGCTGTTGATTAAATTGCAGCGTAGCGAGTTTGGCGAGTTCTTTTTTAAAAGAACGTAGTAACCGCTGCAGATTGGCTTGTTGCCAGCTGGCTTGTGGTTGACGTAATTCACCTCTATCAAAATCAATGAGATAGAATTTCCCTTGAGCCAGTAGGATATTTTTAGCATTTAGATCTGCGTGATACACCCCACGCAGATGAAATTTGGCAATGGTCTCACCGAGTAAATACCATTGTGCTTCTGTCATTGGCTTATGGCGTAAATGCGCCACTAAATCGTTTGATCCCGCGACATGTTCAATGATGATGTCGGCCCGATACCATAAACCAAAGCGCTCAACATTCGCTGCTATTGGACGTGGAACAGCAAAGCCTTCTTGATATAAGGTTTCCAGTATGGCTAATTCAGCCACAGCGCGAGTATGTTGTAGGCCAGTATAAAGATAGGCATCACGGCTCAACTTTTCCATCATCCCACCACGCCAGTAATGACGTAACACCCATGTTTGCGGCGAATCCGAGTTATCGGTTTTGACAAACCAGGTGGTATAACGCCCCTTAGATTGACCGACAATGGCATTTCTTTGTTGCCAAGCCTCTACGGCAAAGTCGTGAGGTTCCAGTTGTTGGGCTGTAGTTTCACACCAGGCAATATGGCCAAGTTGAGTGGTTTTTATTTGCATCTAATTATCAATAGCATTGGCGAGATTGTGGATCGAAATAACATTATACCTTAAGATCACTTACTTGCCTCCACCGTCTTACTTCTTCATTTAAGCATATTGGATAATCAATGAAAGCTGACTTTAGTGCGATACGTTCATTATGTTTACTGCGTTTATCTGCTATTGGTGATGTTTGCCACGCTGTAGCTATGGTACAGGCTATTCAAAAACAGTATCCCGATCTGAGTATCACTTGGGTTATTGGCAAGATCGAATATCAGTTACTTAAACACTTACCTGGCATTGAGTTTGTTATTTTCGATAAGTCTAAGGGCTGGCGTAGTTATGTTCAGTTACGTCGTGATTTACATGGTCAGCGTTTTGATGTGTTGCTGCACATGCAAGTTGCCTTGCGCGCAACCATAGCATCGTTAATGATTAAGGCCCGAGTGCGGGTCGGATTTGATAAAGCAAGAGCCAAAGAAGGTCAATGGTTGGTTACCAATCATGCCGTTGAGCCCTTGGCCACGCCGCATGTATTAGATGGTTTTATGGGCTTTGCTAATGCCATTGGCGTAGAAGACTTAACCCCAAGCTGGAATATTCCGGTACCGCAAGCCGATACTGATTTTGCTAAACGGCTCGTGGGTGATGATAAGGTGTTGGTGATTTGTGCTGCTGCCAGTAAAGCAGAGCGTAATTGGCTGCCAGAGCGTTACGCTGCCGTAGCCGATTACGCCATTGATCAAGGTTACCGAGTGATGCTGTGTGGCGGCCCAAGCGCGCTAGAACAAACCTTAGCAGATGTGATTCAATCTCATAGTCAGCAGCCCTTTGATAATCAAGTGGGCAAGACATCGCTTACGCAACTGCTTGCGGTGTTAAAGCAAGCGACAATAGTGCTTGCACCAGATACCGGGCCATTACATATGGCGGTGACTCAAGGTACTCCGGTTATTGGTTTATATGCTCATTCTAATCCCGGGCGAACTGGTCCCTATTTTTCTCGCCAATACACTGTGAGTGTATACCCGCAAGTAATAGCAAAACAATTTGATGCACCAGTGAAGTGGGGCACGCGCGCTAAAGGTGAGCATTTAATGGCAATAATAGAGGTTGATGAGGTTATTGCCTCCTTCAAACAGTTTTGCGCAGAGCAATACACAGTTTCAGCTGCTGGTTTACGCTGATAGAAGATCAGCGATTATTCTGTTCGGTGACATATTCAATATGGAAAGGTTAAATGAAAATCTTACATGTACTACTTTGCCGAGGACCGTTTCCGGCGTTTAAGTTTGGCGGTACTGAGCGCGTGGTATGGTCATTGGCTACCGCTCAAAAACAGCAAGGTCACGAAGTTAAGTTTTTGATGCGCCCACATGATATTAGGCCTGAAGGAACCTTGTTGTACGATAAGAGAAAATCATTTAATCAACAGATTACTGATTGGCCTGATGTGGTGCATTTTCATTGCGCCTTTACTGGCGAATTAGATAAGCCGTTTGTGTGTACTGAACACGCCAATGCAGATAAAGCGAAACAATATGATCGCAACACTATTTTTATCTCTCAGCGCCATGCTAATAATCATCACAGCGATTGCTATGTTTACAATGGCCTAGATTGGTCTGAGTATGGCCAACCTAGCTTTGAATCTAACAGTAACTATGTTCACTTTTTGGGTAAAGCGACGGTTCGTCATAAAAACATGACTGGCGCTGCTAAGATTGCCAAAAAAGCGGGTCATAAATTAGCGGTATTGGGCGGTAAACGATTTGAGTTTGGTAAAAAAGGCTACTTTAACCTTGATATGAACATCGACTTTAAAGGCATGGTGGGTGGCGATGATAAATTTACGATTATTAAGCAATCACAAGCGTTATTATTTCCAGTGAGATGGCATGAACCCTTTGGCTTGGCGATAACCGAAAGCCTGTTTTTAGGTACGCCAGTTATTGGAACACCCTTTGGGTCTTTACCTGAGATTATCACCCAACCTGAAATGGGACTGCTGACGACAGATTATAATGAGATGGTGGATGCACTGAAGCACCTAGATCGTTTTGATCGTAAAGTGTGTCACCAAGTGGCAAGGGATGTGTTTAATGCAGATGTGATGGCGCAGCAATATCAAGCCATGTACGACAAGGTGCTTAACGGTGAATATTTAAATCAGGCTGCACCTTATGCTACCCAGAGTTTATTAGATTTACTGCCTGTTACCGAATTGATGTCATAACTCGCATCATTCACGGTTAACCGTTTCAATAAAAAAGGCCTATTCGGCCTTTTTTATTGACTCCAATTATAGCCGTTCAGCTAGCTTGGGCGTGCCACTATAATGTTGCTTTAGCTGTTGGGTGAATGCATCAACAATTTGCTGCGGTGTAATTGATTTCGCTTGGCCGCTACCGGTTAAAATAATACTGTCGCCCTTAGGTTGCCATAGGGTTAAATCATTCGACATTATGGTCACTTGTGGTTTATCCATGCATACAGCTAAGTGTGCCGTAGCGGTTTCAGCGCTAATGACGATATCGCTTTGTGCAATTAAGGCGGGCAATTGAAAAAAGTTTTGCTTGGCGGTAAATGTGGTAATCGCTAAATGGTTTAGCTCGCTATCTTCAGCAACTTGAGTGGTCACTTCATTCAATTTATCTGGTGGACAGTTGAAAATATACACCAGATTTTGATATTGAAGTTCGAGAGTTAAAATCACTTGTTTAAGTTGAGCAAAAGGATAATCACGTTTATCGGCGGTGGATAAATGGTTTACAAACACCACCAGTTTATTGGTGTCATTTGCGGTTAACTTGTTAATCAGTGTACAAGCTTGTTGTTGATAAATAGCATCAACATGAAACACTAACTGCTTTTGACCATCGACTAAATCGCCACAAGTAAGACCTAACGCCCGCTCGAAACATTGGCCATATAAATCGGTAATATGTTGACTGCTCTTAACCATGTCATCGTAGCTGAAGTAGGCATTTATATTATTAAAATACAGCCATTTTGCTATCGGGTTACTCAATGGTTTACTTTTAGAGGCGACGACAAAGGCTGAAGTTGATATTTTTCGAGCAATTTTTGCGAACTGCTCACTGCGATTCTTACCAATAAATACAATTAAATCATAATTGAGCGATTGTGCTTGGCTGATATAGCCTTGTCTTTGGGCGAGATCGCCAACAATGGGGTAGGTGTTATCGATAATACCCAGTGAGTCTATCCATTCATTGAGGACTTTATTGCGGCCTGTTGCCCACGATTGTGGACGACTACGACAATCATCAAACCACACATCAATAACCAAATGTGGATACTTAGCTTTTAGGGCTTTTAACCAGACACTCTGGTAAACAAAATCACCAATGGCTAAGTGGGTCATATACAAAATACGCTGGGCATTTTGTAATTGTGTATGGCTAATTAATGAAGACACATTAATCCTTTTTTAACGCTTGAGTGAATTGACGAAATTGTTTTTCCAGCTGAGGTGTTGCGATAAATCGCATCAATGCCCGGCTCCAATTTAACATTAACTTTGTCACACGTCGTTGAGGTGCTCTTTCTAAGTTACCGTCAGGATTAATATCTGACGGACCTTCTATGTCGACAGAAATACAGTAAGGCAGCAAGCCAAAAGGCGTTATTCCTAGGCTCCACCAAGATTTTAAATGACCATCTACTGGTTGAACAATATAAGGCATATGTTTAATCAGTGACTCTGCACCACGACGACTAATGGCTTGGGCCATTGCCCCAAGTGGAAATTTTTTATAGGTCACAAATTCAAATTCACCATAGTGCATCGACGACTGAATATTTTTACGACTTTTTCGTGTCAATGGATATAGCTTAATAAAGTCCCAATCCATGGTGGGCAGATTGAGGATCATGTTGATTGTATCGGCAAAGTTAGCCTCAAGGTGAATATCATCTTCAAATACAAAGGCTAAGTCTAAATCGTCGTCGATAATTTTTTGCCACGCTCGTTTGTGGCTTAAGCTACAGCCGATTTCACCAGCACTGAGATCGCGATAATAATGTTGTCTGGCTAAACGTGCGGGGGATACGGCTTCGATTTCTTCGCTTGATAGCAATTTACCTTCAACAGCGTCAATGCGTTCAAACGGAATGTTAACCGCCGCAAGTTGCGCTGCAATTTGTGCTAGCCGCTCTTGCGAACGAGCCAAATTAATAACAAACACTTTGTACTTTAACATGAATAATTAAGCCTTTTTCACGGAATACTTTGTTGCTAAACGGGTTAAATCTCAATGCCTATTACGCTAAAAATAGGGTCAATAACCCTTTATTAAATAGTGATAAAACGCTTTGCTATCGCATTGATAATCGGTTTGGGTAATTTATAGCGTTGTTGGGCTTTATTGATAAACAGATCCCAACCACTTTGTTTAATTTCATCTAATGTGTTGTCATCGATGTGACCTTTGAATAGCTCGCAAAAGTCATTTACAAATCTTACTTCTCGCTTGAGCGATGAATTACTGTAGCCTCGGCCAGCGTAGTGAATAAAACTGGCATCGCGATAATGCTCTGGCCCCATAAAGTCCATGCGATTAAATTTAGGCGAAATATTCTGATGCTTTAGACCGTCTCGGTGCAATAAGTAGTTTACATATGTTTGTTCGTAATACTTGATATGGTTACATAGCTGTTGCAGATCGTCGAGTTTAGCAATATCAAACAATCGGTTTTGCTTCGAAATAAGCATACAACCTAAGTTGTAATACACTGGGCGATTGTTGACCACAGGCCAGTTATCGACAGGCCCCATAATTGAGGTTATTTTATCAATTACACTTTAGCGCGCTAAGTGCTCGCCTTCATTAAACAAATAAACCGTGTTCAGGTCATCGTAAACCTCAAAGATATTCTCTGCATCGGGTTGAATAATAATGTCAGCATCGACATACAATACGCGATCATATTGTTTCAGAATTTCTTTAATATACAGTTTTTCAGTCCATGCAGGGCTGGCAGTATGTTGAGGATCTGTAATCGTGATTGGATAATGAAATTCTTTAGATACAATGAGATCCGCGCCAACTTTTTGTGCATATTGCTCAAAGCTGAGCAGTGCCGCTCGGTACATCGGATTTTCATCACCAATCGCAAGCGTGAAGATAGCTTTTTTCATTATTGTATCCAAGTAAAGTAAGAGTTAGCTTAACGGTTGCTCGTCATTATTGACCAATAAAGTGCTGGCTCTTAAGCCAATTTAAATACTCTGGTACCGCTTGTTCGACCGTTTTAAATTCGGCGTGATAACCGGCGGCCCTTAGTTGAGTTAAATCAGCCTGAGTGTAACTCTGATAGGCACCTTTAAGCTTATCAGGGAAAGGAATGTACTCAATGTGTCCTTTACCATGATACGCAATCACAGCGTTAGCAACATCATTGAAGCTTTGTGCTTGGCCAGTACCACAGTTATAAATGCCCGATACTGATGGATTCTGCCAGAGCCATAAATTAACCTTAACGACATCCTCGACAAACACAAAGTCACGAAGTTGCTGGCCATTGTCATAACCATCCACGCCTTCAAATAAACGACATACACCATTATGATTAATTTGGTTATTAAAGTGGAAAGCCACACTGGCCATACCGCCTTTATGTTGCTCACGCGGACCATAGACATTGAAATAACGTAAACCAGCTACCTGGCTGGTAAGTTTTTGTTGTCTTACATACTGGTCGAATAAAAATTTGGAGTAAGCGTAGACATTCAGCGGCTTCTCGAGTTCACGTTGCTCAATAAACTTTTCGCTGCCGCCATATACCGAGGCCGAAGAAGCATAGATAAATTGACAGTTATTGGCTTGGCTATAATGTAATAAAGTTTTTGAATACTCGTAGTTGTTAGCCATCATAAACTTGCCATCCCACTCTGTGGTAGATGAGCAAGCACCTTGATGGAAGATTACTTCGAGTGCGTTATCAAAATCACCCGCTTGAATTTGCTTGATGAAATCATCTTTATCGAGATAGTCGGCGATTTCACAATCGGCTAAATTAAACATTTGGGTACCGTCGGTTAAATCGTCAACGGCAATAATGTCATTTCGTCCCATGGCATTAAGTTGTTTAACTAAATTACTACCAATAAACCCTGCTGCGCCTGTAACCACTATCATAATAATATTTCCAATATTTGTGCTCTAGATGAGCAGGCTGAACCTATTGCGATTAAGATAACTTATTCAAAAAATCTGCAATTTCTTGGGACACTTGATCAAAGTCAATTAGCGACATATTACGGCCAGTTTTCTTACCAATTGGCGGCGTATAAGTGAGTCGCTTACTCGGCTCGGTTAACGTTTGCCATCTAATATGTGGTGCTGATCGTCTACCGGCATAAAAACCGACAGTCGGTACATTATGTAAGCCGGCAATGTGCAATGGGCCTGTTGAACCGGCAATAAACATGTCTGCGGCAACTAGCGACTCGGCAAAATCACGTAAACTGCTTAATGGTTTCGCTAACGAAACGCGTATAGGTTGATCTGCAAGTAACGCTTGAATATTTTGGGCTAAAACCAATTCATCGCCATTATAGGTTAAAACAAAATGACAAGCTGTTTGGGTAAGGCGGTTGATTTGGCTGATCATTTTTGCCAGATCGACTTCTGCAACACTGCCCGAAGAACCACCGGTACCTGGATGAATAAAAATCAGCTTTTCATCACCTTGTTGGCCATAATATTGCTGCCATTTAGGTTTATATTCACTCATATCCCAATACTGCTTCGGTAAACTTGGGATAGGATAACCATGATGGTGTAAAAAATGTTCTATCAACATACAGCTGCCACGCCAACAACCTTCACCTTTTTTGTAATCTGTGTTTGCTCGATGTTTATACAGATACTGATACCAATTATGTTTCGGCACTAGCTTGTATGGAATATCAATGTTTTTTAAGAGCTTATACATTCTCATTTCAGAATGTGCCACGATGACAGCATCGTAATTTTGCTTGGCAATATGTTCTGCGATAGCTTTGTCATCACCAGAATCAGCAATAGCATTATCAATATAGGGACATGCTTCGGCAAAAGGTGTAATTACTTTGGCAACAAATACGTCAATTGTCGCATCTGGAATGGCTTGTTTGAGTAGATAGAATGCAGGCCATGTCAGTACAAAATCGCCAATTTTATCGTGTTTGATGACTAAGATTTTTTTCATATTAGTGTCTGAAAGATAAAAATATTAACTTAATTCCATCAGATGATGGGGCTCATTATAGTGTAACTTTTAACGATTCTATTAACCATCATGATGATTGAGGTATAACGCTTTTGCCAAGTATATCAACTCAAGACCGTTTGTTCATCGTTTTGCATTAGGAATTGTATTGAGGGTGAGTAAATATCGGTTGTTATTGTTAACTCATCTGGTGACAATGAAGAAGTTTTTTGACAACAAACTAAAGCGATAATATTAGTGATATACTCCCAAACCTCTCACTCTCAAAATAGTGAAATGTATGTGAGAGACAGGACGCAAATAACCACTAATTTAATAACGGTTATTTCAAGCTTATTCAAAGGATTACATCAAATGTCACTGGCAAAAGTAACCTAACTGAAGCATCGACCATTTTATTCAGCAGATATCATCACGACTGAGTATTATTGGGTTAATCGTCAGTAGTTGAACATGATTAAAATAGGTGTTTGGGTTATTAGCATATGAAATTTAAAGTTTTTCTAATAAATTTAGATAGCAGTACAGAACGATTTACCTTCATGGATGATCAACTCAAACAGTTAGGTATCGAATATCAACGTATTTCTGCCGTATATGGTAAGGATTTACACGCTACCGACATTAGCAAAGTATATGATCCGCAAGCAAACCTTCAAAAGTACGATAAAAAACTGAATTTAGGTGAAATTGGTTGTTACCTCAGTCATGTGCAATGTTGGCAAATGATTATTGATCAGCAATTAGATTATGCCTTAATTCTCGAAGATGATTCTGTCTTAGATCCCGCATTGATGACTGTGATACAGCATATCGATAATTTATCTACAGATTGGGATTACATCAAACTGTGTCATGGGCGTAAGCAGAAAGGCATTGTACAATCAATAGCGCTTGATGATCGTTTTAGTTTATCGACGTGTTTGAAGCTGCCGTCTTCGACTCGCGGGCAGTGCGTATCATTGGCTGGTGCTGAAAAATTATTAGCTACGGCCTATCCTATTGCACGTCCTGTGGATATTGATATTCAGTATTGGTATGAAAAACAATTACGCTGTTTTGTTGTTAGACCTTTCCCGGTGATCGCGACCGATTTAGACAGTGATATTAGCCGACAAGGGCGACGCAATAACGCCAAGCGTCATCATTTATTGCGTATTTGGCAAAAAGTGAAATATGAGCTGGAATTATTAAAATATAAACAACAATTGCCGCCATTGCCCAGAATACAAAAAGAGTAATTTAGCCATGTTACCTTGCTAATATGTAAACTTAATAGTGATTCATTCTGACCCCAAAAATAGATAAACTAGCGACTATAAAGATGATGTAAAGGCGAAATATTATGCATAGAAGAGCAATTTATCCGGGTACCTTTGACCCAGTGACCAACGGTCATGCCGATTTAATCGAACGTGCTGCACGCCTATTTAAACACGTGATTATTGGTATCGCCTCAAACCCTTCTAAGCAACCTCGTTTCAGCCTCGAAGAGCGTGTCGCTCAAGTTAATTTGGTGACTGCACATTTAGACAATGTTGAAGTTGTCGGCTTTACTGGTCTGTTAGTTGATTTTGCTAATGAGCAACATGCGAGCGTGTTGGTGCGTGGATTGCGTGCGGTATCCGATTTTGAATATGAGTTCCAATTGGCGAATATGAATCGCCGTTTAAGCCCCGATCTTGAAAGTGTTTTTTTGACACCAGCGGAAGAGAATTCATTTATTTCATCTACGCTAGTGAAAGAAGTTGCCTTGCACGGAGGGGATGTGAGCCAGTTTGTTCATCCACAGATTGCGTTACAATTAAAGCAGAAAGTTGCTCAAATTAAAGCTGAGAATAAGGGTAAGTAATTGCATGAT
This sequence comes from Shewanella sp. 5S214, assembly GCF_041439795.1. Lineage (NCBI taxonomy): Bacteria > Pseudomonadati > Pseudomonadota > Gammaproteobacteria > Alteromonadales > Shewanellaceae > Shewanella > Shewanella sp. 5S214. The sequence continues at coordinate 165,426 of NZ_JBGOOV010000007.1, read as the reverse complement.
AAAAGGATTTAGTTTAGCTAGTGTTACCGCCGCATTGGGGTTAAGCGCTATGATGGTTTACACCAATGCTCAAGCTGCGCCCTGGGTTGATACTTCAGATATCTATTTACGCGCAGATATCCAAGCTTTAGCCGATGCAGGTGTGATTAGCGCGCCGATTAATACGTTTCCATTGATGTGGGCGGGTATTGGAGCTGATCTTGCCAAAGTTGAGCCTTCGATATTAACCCCTGACTTAGTGGATGCTTTCGCACGGGTTAACTTTTACTACCAGAATGCTGTGGGTAATCGTGGTAACACCAGTATCAAAGTGGCTGCTGCATCTGATGAGGCGCGCTTTCAACATTTTGGCTCTGATTATCGTGAAAAGGGCCAATTACAAGGCTCACACGAATACACAGGTGAGCGTTTCGCTTATAAGATTTCCACCTCTGCAAATTATAACCCTGCGGACGACGAAGAAATCCGTTTAGATGATTCTTATATTGCTGTGGTGTTAGGCAATTGGATTGTCACTGCTGGCAGTGTTGGCCAGTGGTGGGGACCAGGATTTGACTCCTCGCTGCATAAATCGAACAATGCCAGACCCATGCCATCGTTGATGGTCAGCCGTAATAATTCACAAGCATTCGAAACGCCTTGGCTGTCATGGATGGGCGATTGGAGTTTAACTGGAGGTATAAGTGTTACAGAGAAAGATCGTTATGCTCCGCATACCCTATTGTGGAACCTCCGTGGTGCCATTAAGCCATTTAAACAGTTAGAAATAGGCTTGTCTTGGACTACGCAGTTTTGTGGTGAAGGCCAAGAGTGTAGTTTTAATACAGCGGTTAAATCCATTACTGGTCAGCGCGATTGTCGAGCAGATAATGTCGATGAATTTGGTTGTTCAAACTATGGTAACCAGATGGCGGGTTTTGATGTCCGTTATGCAGATACCTGGTTTAATGTGCCTGTCGGTTTGTATCTGGAACGCACTTGTGAAGATTCTAAAGGTGATCCATGGCAAATTGTTGACTGCGGCAAAATGGTCGGTGCTGACACGCGTTTCAATTTTGCCAAACAACAGTACAAATTGTTTATCGAATATACCGATACTATGGTGTATTGCGGTGAAGATAAAAACCAGTTTAATTGTTTTTACGAGCATTCAACTTACCAGAGTGGCTCACGTTATTATGGTCGTGCTTTTGGCAGTACCTATGACAGCGATGCCAATGTTTATGCTCTCGGGTTAATAGGTCAGTTCGACAATAGCCATGGTTTTACCTCAATTATTCGTTACGCTCAATTGAATAAAGATGGTGCTAATCGTGGCGGTGAATGGGCGCCGCAACCATTAAAAGAAGATATTATGATGCTCGAGTTGTCATATCGCTTGCCAGCGTTTAACGGTATGTTGACCTTAGGCGGCAGTGTGGCAAATTCCAAATTTGAAGTGCAAGCCAATGATAGTCAAGGGACTATTTTTTCAACTTACGAGTATAAGTTTTAAGCGTTATGGTTGATTAACCGAGTTGAGGTTGATGATATAAGGGAGCCGAATGGCTCCCTTTTTTATTGGTTAATGCTAGGCGCAGTGGCTAGACATTTACCGTTGCTGGCATAAACCACAAAATACTGTAGTACGCTGACCGAGTTTTATCTCGCTTAATAAGTTGCCACAGCTGGTACATGTTTCGCCGCCGCGGCCATAAACATGCAACTTTTGCGCAAAATATCCTGGCTTACCATCTGCATTAGTGAAATCTTTCAATGTTGTTCCACCTTGCTCAATAGCATGAGCCAAAATCTGTTTAACTTCCGCCACAAGAATGGTTAACCTTTCTAGGTCAATACTCCCAGCGGCAGCTTGTGGATGGATCCCTGCTGCAAATAGTGCTTCATTAGCATAAATATTACCTGCTCCCACTACGATATGATTATCCATTAGGCATAACTTAATGGCTTTTTTCTTGCCAGCCAGTGCAGCTTGCAATTGTAATGGTGTGAAATGCGGGCTTAATGGTTCTGGACCAAGCTTTGATAGCAATGGATGAGCCTCTTCTGGTAATTCGTACCATAGCCAGGCGCCAAAGCGTCGCGGGTCGTTAAATCGCAACATACGACCATTATCGAGGATTAAATCAATATGGTCGTGCTTTTCTACCGGGGTGTTACGCGGCAAAATACGTAAACTACCGGACATACCTAAATGCACTATGGTGATGCCCGCATCAGTGTCGATTAATAGATATTTGGCGCGGCGACGAACATTATTAATCCGTTGGCCGACAATATTTTGTGCCACGTCAGGCACTGGCCAGCGTAATGATCCATTACGGACAATGAGCTCACTGACAGTTTGGTCTATGAGATAAGGACTGATCCCAAGGCGGGTTACTTCAACTTCCGGTAATTCAGGCATAAAAACTCTTATTTTGATTGAGAAGGAACGGCAAGAATAGGCTGTAAATCGGCGCGTAAACTGGGTGGTACTTGATACCAATTTTGGTTAGACGATTGTAATAGACCTTCATTTGGAAAATAACGCCATTGTTGTGCTGTGTGAACATGATTAATCGCGATCGTGAGCGTCTGCTCTGCAAGGCTATGCTCTGGTTCGGTTTTTAATGGTGACACACTAATGTTTTGCCATGATTGGGCCCATTGCTGACAATTGAGTACTTGCTGGTGGCATTGCCATTGACCATCTTGTTGACTTAGCCATATATCATCGAGGTGTAATTGCTTTAAAGGCATTTGCGAGTCAAATAAAGCCACAGCATCAGCGGGAACGCTAGCCGTTTTATCATTGATGAAAGACAGTACGGCAATCATAAATACACTGGCTCCAATAATAATATAGTTCCAACTTTTACGAGAAAGCGCCATAGTCATTACCTTTAATCGGATGATGTTATTTATCTTAAAGCAGCATTGTGCCCTGTTGATTTTTGAGTGTATCACCCAGGAGATAAAAAACGAATCGGCTCAGGAGTCATCCGTAAATTAATCTTTGTTGTAGTATTGATACGGTTGCGGATAGGGTTTTAGGTTAACGATGAGCAATGAATTATCTGCTTTACTGCATTCCCCGATAGTCATTACACTAATATCATGACGTCATGATATTAGTGTAATGACTATCGGGGGCGTGTTTAGTTTCAGTTACAATAAATCGGCAAATGGCTGAATAAATACAGATCCACCAGCGGGTATGGTGTCATGGTCATCGCCAATGACGATAAGGCAATTGGCATTGACCATCGAACTGAGCATGCCTGAACCTTGTGCTCCCGTTGTACTGACATGAATTTTGCCATCAGGCCCAAGAGTATAAATACCGCGTAAAAACTCTGTGCGACCTGTTTTGCTTCGCAGTGGTTGGCTGGCAATGGCGGGAATAAATTGCGGTAGCCAGTTTGCTTCGCCTGCCATTTTACGAATAGCCGGCTGCACAAATTGTAGAAAAGCCACCATTACAGCCACTGGGTTACCCGGTAAGCCAAAAAAGAGACTTTGATTAATATTACCCACCGCAAGCGGTCTTCCTGGGCGCATATTAATCCGCCAAAAATGGGTATTGCCCACATTCGCGAGAGCCATTTTAATGTAATCGGCATTACCCACGGATACGCCGCCAGAACTGATCACAATATCTGCTTTGGTTCCTGCATCAATGAGGGTATTGGTCAGTGTCTGCTCGTTGTCATCTATGATACCGAGATCAATGACCTGACAACCGAGCTTTTTCGCCATAGATAAAATCGTGTAGCGATTAGCGTCATAAATGCAGTTAGCTTTTAGTTGATCGCCAGGCTGACTCACTTCATCACCGGTAGAAAATACCGCGACAATCGGGCGTTTAAATACCGGTAATCGATGGAAACCGAGTGAGGCCATTAATCCCAGTTCTGCAGCGCCTAATCTTGTACCAGCAGCTAAAGCGACTTGACCTTGAGCTATATCTTCACCAGCAAGGCGAACATGTTGGCCTTTGATAATCTTGTCTTTTTCAAGCAGTATTAATTTTTGATTTTGCTCATTTGCCAGTTCGATTGCCTGAATCGTATCGGCGCCTTGTGGCACGGTAGCTCCAGTCATAATGCGCACTGCTTCACCGTCTTGTAAAATATTAGGATAGTGATGTCCTGCTAACACTTCAGCGACAACTTTGAGGGGGGCGTTAGCTATGCTATTGAAGGCAAATGCGTAACCGTCCATTGCGGAGTTCGTTTGCTGCGGCACATTGATTTCAGAAATAATATCTTGTGCTAACACATGGTTATCGATATCAATCAGGTCAACGACTTCGGGGTGATTCGTTGGTGTAATTTGTGCCAACACTGCAGCTACACCTTGCGATACACTAATACCGTTTTTATTGTTTGCGGTGTCGTCTATTTTCGCCGCTTTACTGGCATCAACCGGTAAATTGATGACTGTAGCTTGCCAGTTTTGTTGGTAGTGCTGAACAAAATCAGCAATTTGTGCCACATTGTTTAAATCTAAACGAGTTAAAGATGCAGGGACCGTCGTCTCATCACAGCAGGCGATAGCGACAATATTGTCATCATGGATATGGATCAATGGCTTATTATGTGCTGCACGATGTAGTTCAATTTTAGGTAATGCTAACTTTTTAAAGCCCTCTACCAAAACAATATCCACTTTATCGACTTCAATTTGACGCAATAAGTGTTGTAACTGGGGATCATCATCGAGCGGATCTTCGGTCATTAACGCCCAACGCATATTCGACGCCACTAAGACTTGTTTTGCTCCTGCTTTACGCATTTCGAAACTGTCTTTACCTGGAATATCGACATCAAAATTATGGTGAGCATGTTTTATGACTGCCAAACGTAAACCACGCTGATTCAATAACGGAATAAGTTGTTTCAGTAAGGTGGTTTTCCCAGTGCCGCTGTATGCACAAAAACCTAAAACGGGGATCGGCAATGGATTGGTAAATAATGCTGTCATGAAGTACCTCTACTGAAATTACTTGGCAATTTGCTTTGCTAACTGATGTTTTTGTTCTGGTGTATTGATGTTAACGAATGCATTGGGTTGGTCGGCAAAACTTTCTACTGCCACTTTATGTTGCTTGTACCACAAATCAATTTTGCGCTCTCCCGCATCCAAGAAAGCCTGCATCGATGTCACTAGATGAGGTTTTAATAGTAATACTACGGGTTGTTCATACTCACCATCACTGGCCACAGCAAGGTCGGCCTGCTGTTGCTCTAAAGCCGCTAATAACCTTACGACTAAGTCATCAGGTAACATTGGGCAATCACAAGGCACGACCAGAAGATAATCTGCTTCAGTTTGCTTTAATGCGGTGACCATTCCAGCAAGCGGCCCTAGATAACCACTATCTTGGTCGCTAAAGACTTTGTAACCCCATTGTTCATACTGCTCTTGATTACGGTTAGCATTAATCATAATGCCATCGACTTGGCTTTTTAGCTTATCAATTGTATGGCAAATCATGGCTTGGCCATTAAGACTCACTAAGCCTTTGTCATTGCCACCCATGCGCCTAGCCATGCCGCCAGCTAAAATTACTGCGTCAATTTGTGGTGCCATAATGTAATTCCGTTGTATTAGCCTGATGCACTTCTCCTACTGTAGGAACATGCATGCTGGTATGAATGGTATGTTGTTTGATGTGCCAATATTGATGACATAACGCCGTCAGGCCACAGGTTTGATGGCTACTGATTAATAGTCCTGTGCCATCTTGTTTTAATTGATTAATCATCGCAAGCACTAAACTCTGCGAGTGTTTATCCATATTCGAAATCGGTTCATCGAGCATTAATAGTTTTGGTTGAGCGATCCAGGCTCTTGCGATGGCAAGGCGTTGTCGCTCTCCGCCAGATAAGTCACTGGCATGGTGGTTAAGCAAGTCAGTTAATTGAGACATATGAATCGCTTGGCTAATGCGTTTTTTTCGTTGTTCTGACGATAACGACCGTTGAGCTAAGGCATAAGTTAAGTTGTATTTGACTGAACCCTCAAACAGGTAAGGGTGCTGATGCAAATAGACTGCTTTACCTAAAAGCGACTGAGTTCGCCACCACGGTGTGGGCACAAAGCCATGACTCTCAATTTGGCCCTTAGTAGGGGACTGTAATCCAGCAAGTAGCTTCATTAAGGTTGATTTACCTGAGCCATTATCACCTTGCAGATAAATGACATCACCCTGACTAAAGCTAAGTCTATCAGCACAAAATAACATCTTTTGATTAAATTTAATCATGACATCTTTAGCTTCAATACTGACTGGGTATTTAACAGCGTTATTCGCTAACGACATTTTAATGGCTCCTTGGGACGGCTTTGCCTCGCAATGAACCCAAGATGAAATTTAACACTAAGGCTAATATGAGTAACACCAGTCCTAAGGCAATTGCTTGGGCAAAATCGCCTTTGCTCGTTTCGAGGGCGATAGCCGTAGGGATATTACGAGTGACATTCATAATATTGCCACCGACCATCATAGAGCAACCCACTTCAGTTAAAATTCGACTGAAACCGGCGATAATAGCGAGTAAGAGTGGCACCCGTAATTCACGGCATAAAGTCCACACTGCGCGTAACCAGGATGCTCCTAAGGTTCGTGATGTTTCCCAAGCTCGACGATCGACACTCGAAAATGCTGCTTGTGATAATGCTATCAATACCGGGGCGCAAATTAGCATTTGACCCAGAATCATGCCTTTTTGAGTAAATAGCCATTTTAAATCACCTAAAGCGCCATTACGGGTCAGCAATAAATAGACTAATAAACCGATTACAACGGTAGGAATGGATTGTAAAGTTTGCACTAAGTTAGTGACAATCCAACGACCTCTAAAGTGGCTAAAAGCAAGGATAAAACCTAAAATAATAGAGGGAATAATCGTGATCAATAGTGCAGCAAAAGACACTGAAAAAGAAATATTAATAATGGCCCAAACATGAGGGTCAAAAGAGAGCAGCAAGCTAAATGCTTGCTGCAATAGTACTAACCAGCCATCACTCATTTTTTATAGGTTGCCTTAAACAATTGCTCTCCTTGCACTTTATAATTGTTAATCATCGTTTGTGTTGCAGGACTAATAAACCAATCGCTCAATGCTCTGGCACCCTTATGATTTAAATCTGGGTATTTTGCTGGGTTAATTAACATGATCTGATAAGGGTTAGCTAATTTATCACCACCTTCAAAGCTAATATTGAGATCGAGTTTAGCTTTATAAGCAATATACGTTCCACGATCGGTTAATGTATAAGCTTGTAATTCATCCGCCATTAATAACGTTTTACCCATGCCTTGGCCTACAGAGGTATAACCTGCAAAGTCTGGTGTAATGCCGGCATCTTTCCAAATGATTAATTCTTTCATGTGGGTACCAGAGTTATCACCGCGAGAAACAAATTTACTGTTACTTTGGGCAATTTTACTGAAGGCTTCAGTGACTAATTTGCTAGACTTTACTGCCGCAGGATCATTTTTAGGTCCTAATACCACGAAATCATTTTCCATAATGCCGCGCGGTTCAATACCATCGCCATCGGCGATAAATTTCGCTTCAGCATCTGGGGCGTGAGTCATCACAACGTCAACATCTCCTTGGCTGGCAAGTTTTAATGCTTTACCTGTACCCGTTGCAATAACTTGAACAGTATAACCTGATTCAGCTTCAAACTTAGGTAACAGTGCCCCCAGTAGGCCTGAGTTTTCAGTACTGGTTGTGGTTGCTAACTTAATCACTTCATTTGCCAGTGCAGTAGGGCTAAACATCGCTCCACTAAGTACCGATGCTGCTATCAGAATACTAATGCTTGCTTTGAGTTTTAACATTGCCGCTCCTTGATATATTAATCGTTATGATATTCATATTTTTGGTCTGTTGATCTTTGATGATCAAAATTTTTAAACGTAAACCGTGTCGCACCTTGTATCAAAATCGCAGTGCAAGTTATGACGCCTAGCCTGCTAAGCGAATAATTTGCAACAAAGACTTTTACTTGCAAAGGCGTCTCACGCTTAAGTGGAACCTTTCGGGCAGCACTTGTAGCCACTTTCTATTACTTGACCGCTTGTTCATGTAGAATGATCACACGCTATAAGCTTCGCCTCGGAGAAATGGCTATAAACTGCATAAAAATTCATCTCGAAAGATCAACAAGCCCTAACTAAAAAATTAAATGCATTAGGAAATAACTAATTCCCAACGTAATAAGCAAGTTAAATGCCAAAGTACTTTAATGCAAATACTGTTCACGCATAAAATCGAAACTGTGAACTTGCTCCCAAGCTATGGTTATTTATATTAGACAAATTGTCCCATGATCACCTTTCTATGGTTCATAGTGACCAAGTGATTTGAATTCAGTGATACAGTATTACAAAGCTTGCCAAAGCGTCCATATAAGAGTCCATTTATGAGTCCAAATGAACATGCCAACCCAGTAGCAAAGACCACAATGTCAGTACTCATTGTTGATGATGAACCCGGTATGCGCAGTTTTTTGATGAAAGCCTTGGCTAAAAAGTTTGCCTTGGTTGAAACCGCTTCTTCAATTGCCCAAGCTGAAGAGTTACGCAGTCATGGTCATTTCGATTTATTGATTGTGGATATTCGCTTGCCTGATAGATCGGGTATTGAATGGCATGAAGCGCTTAATGATCCCGAGCACCAATCCGATATTATTTTTATGACTGGTTACGCCGATATGGATGTGGCAATCAAAGCATTACGTGCGGGTGCGTGTGATTTTATTATGAAACCGTTTCATTTAGAGCAGATGATCACTGCCGTTGATCGTTGTATCGAAAAACGTTTGCTTAAGCGTGAGAATTTTATGCTAAAGCGTGAATTATCGCACGGTCAATCATCGACTATTATCGGTAACAGTGAAGCTATTCGCGATGTTAAAGAAGTGATTGAACGCATCGCCCCGACGAACGCTGTGGTGTTAATTGAAGGCGAGTCTGGTACGGGTAAAGAGCTGGTGGCCAGACAGCTACATCTGCTTAGCGGTCGAAGTGGTGCATTTGTGCCGGTGAACTGCGGTGCAATAGCCCCAGATCTGTTGGCCAGTGAGTTGTTTGGCCATACTGCAGGCGCATTTACAGGGGCCAAAGGTAATCGTGAAGGCTTATTTAGTTATGCCTCGGGTGGCACAATATTCTTGGATGAAATTGGCGAAATGCCAATGAATATGCAAACGGCATTATTAAGAGTGCTTGAACAGCGTGCGATTCGTCCAGTTGGAAGCGAAAAAGAAGTGGATATTAATGTGCGCGTTATCGCGGCAACTAATCGTTTATTAATCGATGAGGTTGAGGCGGGACGTTTTAGGCGCGACCTATTTTACCGTTTGAATGTATTAAATATTGTTATTCCATCTTTGCGATCTCGCCCCGATGATGTTGCTGAACTTACCCATTATTTTACCTTACAATTGTCACAAGAATTGGGTATTAAAGACGTTATTTGGAGCCACGAAGATCTGCAAGTGCTGCAGCAACATGATTGGCCTGGTAACATTCGCGAGCTACGTAATATGATTGAACGGTGTATTTTATTAGGCAAACCCCCTGCTGAATATTGGAAAAAACCTGCGTCAGTTATGGTCAACGATGCCATGGGTTACCCGCTTAATTGGCCATTGAAAGAAGTTGAAAAACAACATGTCACAAAGGTTGTTGATAATCATAACGGCAATAAATCTGCTGCTGCCCGCGATTTAGGTGTGTCGCGAAAAACATTAGATCGAAAATTTAAAGATTGGTTGAATCACGCCGAAGAAGGTCACGAGGAAACATAAACGTGGCGAATTCGAAGGGTTTTTTTACACGAGTTTTCGGTATTAGTTGGCAGCAAATGCAAGCCAAAGTACGTTATCGGATCTTGTTTCTGACATCTCTGCCTATTGTATTAACCCTGGTTAGCTTAGTTTTTATAACCATATATTGGAATGTAATATACACGGGCAAACAATTGTTTATGAAGGTAAAGGCTGATTTAGTTGTCGCCAATAGTACCTTGATGCAAGTGCAGGAACGCCAACAAGACAGTTTAGAGTCGATCAGTAAATCATGGGATTTTCAACATGCATTTAGGTTGCTACAACACAGTCAGCAGCAAGCTGATCCCAAGGTTATTAGTGCGCTAAATATACTATTAGAACAGCAGCAAAAAGCATCAGGATTAGACTTTCTAAGGTTAATTCGTGTCGCAGATGCTGCCGCGGATCCCGACTTACGTTTGATGTTGCACCAAACTCAACAGAAGGCTTTTTCTGGTTTGATGGTGCTGTCAGCTAAACGTCTCGAAAGAATTAATTCAAGTCTAGCAACCCAAGCTAACATTAGCTTAATTCCCACATTACATGCCAAACAGCCTCTACAAAATATTGAAACACGTGGTTTATTAAGCCGAACCTTATTACCGATAGCCGACCAGTCGGGTAATGTATTTTGGTATTTAGATGGTGGTATGTTGTTTAACCGCAATACTGCCATCGTCGATAATATTCGTGACTTAGTTTACGGCAAAGGCACATTACCAGAACGCTCAATCGGTACCGTGACCCTTTTTCTGGATAATATTCGGATTAGTACTAATGTCCCGATGGAGCAATTTCCCAAAGACCCGAATAAACCCAATAGAGCATTAGGTACGCTGGTGTCTAATGAAGTGTATCAACAAGTACTGGTTGAAGGGCAAACATGGATAAATCGTGCCTTTGTTCTCAATGATTGGTACATCTCTGGTTATTTACCTTTACAGGATGTGCGCGGTAAACGGATTGGGATGGTTTATGTGGGCTTTTCTGAGTCTCCTTTTCTGCATAATTATTTACTCAATATTATCGAGCTCGGTACCATTTTAGTGTTTGTGTTATTGATTTCAGGTTTTCTAGTGTACCGGGGAGCAAACAGCTTATTACAGCCAATTGAGTATATTCACCAAGTGGTTACTGCGGTGCAATCTGGGCGCAATATCAGGATCGGTAAATTAGACATCAATGGTGATAATGAACTGGCACATTTAGCCGAACAATTTGACAATATGTTGGATCAGTTGCAGCGACGTAATGCCCAAATTCAATCTGCTGCAGAGCAACTTGAAATTAAAGTTGAGCAGCGTACTCGTAGCTTGCAAGATAAAACGGAGGAGCTCGAGCGTAATGTGGCGTTATTGCATGCGACCAGACAACAGTTGGTCACCAATGAAAAACTTACCGCATTAGGAGAGCTCATCGCAGGTATCGCCCATGAAATTAATAATCCTACCGCGGTAATTTTGGGCAATATGGAGCTGTTAAAATATGAACTTGGTGATAATGCTGCCGTAGTCGAAGAAGAGATCGAGTTAGTGCTCCAGCAAGTGGGCCGGATCACTACAATTATACGAAGCCTACTGCAATACAGCCGTCCAGGTGAGTTCAATGCCCCCATAACATCGCAACCAGTGACGCAAATTGTTGAAGAGATGCTGTTGTTAGCCCGCCATTCCATTGAACAACAAGAGGTCACACTGATCAAGGATTTCACTGCCACAGGTGATGTTGAAGTCAATCGTCCCCAGCTGTTACAAGTTCTGATTAACTTAATGGTTAATGCCGCTCATGCGATTGAAAACAAAGGCCGAATTTGGCTACGAACATATGACTGGCTAGAAGATGGCAAAACGATTGGCGTTAAAATTGAAGTTGAAGACGAGGGAGTGGGGATTAATAAAGAAGATTTGAGTCGTATTTTTGACCCATTTTATACCACACGTAAAGATGGTACCGGTTTAGGTCTCTCGTTGAGCTATGGGATAATTAAACGGCTTGGTGGTACGATTGAAGTGAATTCGACAGTAGGTAAGGGCACCATATTTACCATTGGTCTTTACCACAAGGCAAAAGATGATCAACAACTTGGGCCTTATGAAGGCTTACATTTTGGTGAAAAAGCACAATAAGAAAACAGCTAAAAAAAAAGCCGGATGATGAATCCGGCCACAAAGAGTGTATGAGCAATGTCGTGCTTGCGAACTCTGAAAAGTGATTAAAGGTGATGAAGTCTTTAATCACTAAACCGAGTTTTGGAACGCAAGTTAATAATAATCATTCTCATTAGTGTTTGCAAGCATTTAAGGTAATATATCGAATCTTTACATTTAATTAAGCACATAAAATAATAAGCTATTGTTTTTATTAAAAATGTTTATGCTTTATTACTTGTGTGTAAATGTATTTTGTAAAATAAAACAGTTTGGCGCTTATTCTGGTATTAGAGGTTGGTGTTAGTCTGATTGTTATTGTTCACGCTTAGATGAACGTTACTGGAACGCGAGGCGCATCTTGCGATTAATGTGCTGATGATAATCTGTGGAATATTGTTTAGAACAACAATACTGTCATCGTATTTGATAAAAACTGCGCATATTAAATAAGTAAAGCATCGGCGGCACTGTAATTGAGCTGACGATGCTTTTGCTTATTCACCTATCCTAACAACGATTACTTTGATGCATGAATAATAATGTCGTCATCAGTCGTGATGTCATTTAATAAAATTTTATCTTGTAGTACCTTCAATAACACCCCATAAGCCGGTAAAAACAATCCTAAGCTCACGATCAATTTAAAGGCGTAATCAACGCTAGCAATTTCTGGCCAATGTGTGGCCATAAATACATCACTGGAAGCATAAAACGCGATACTGAAAAACACTAAGGTATCGACTAAGTTACCTACTAATGTTGATGCTGCGGGGGCAACCCACCAAGCTTTGGCCTGACGTAATTTAGCAAATACAGTGATGTCCATTAGCTGGCCAATCAAGTACGCCACAAAGCTGGCAAAGGCGATGCGAAACACAAAGCTGTTCCACTCGATTAATGCACCAAACGCTTGTAATTGACCTTGGTGAAACAATACCCCGACTAAATACGACACCACAAGTGACGGTATCATGGCTTTAAGAATAATGCCTCTAGCAGCTTGTTGGCCAAAAATTCTTACGGTTAGGTCGGTGGCGAGATAGACAAATGGAAAGCTAAATGCACCCCAAGTGGTGTGGTAGCTAAACAGCTGAAATGGTAGCTGAACAAGATAGTTGCTTGCGCAAATAATTAAGATATGGAAACTGACTAATAGCATCAGTGCTCGGCGATATTTCGCCTGGGTTAACGTCAACATATTGTGGCCTTTTTAATTGGGTTAGCGCGGGGTGAGGGAACCCGCTATTAATTAGTTAACAGTATTTACTGGTGTTAACGGGACTATATAGCCTGAGTTAAGCCGATAAGTTAATACCTGTTATAGAGAATATTATCATTATAGTTTATTGGTCGTGTTTGCTGATAAATACACCACTTGATTAACCTTTTTAAGCGAATTCATGGCGGTCAGCAATCATGGGGGCGGGATAATAGCATGGGTTTTGTACAAGCGAAAGGCCTAGTCATGGCGAGCAAGCATCGTTGGAGTCAGCTTAGAAATATTAAAAATCGATTAATATAGACAATACTGTCGCTAATTTGTTTTCCAGCTCTTGCCACTCAGCTTCAGGATTTGACCCCGCAACAATACCTGCTCCGGCAAACAAGTTGATTCTTCTGGGTTCAATTAAAGCGCTGCGGATCGCAACAGAAAACTCTGATTCATGGTGATTTAAATAACCACAAGCTCCAGCATACCAACCTCTAGCGTAACCTTCTCGCTGGCGAATAAAGTTTAATGCCGCCTCGCGAGGTAAACCTCCTACGGCAGGAGTAGGATGCAGCGCCCGTAATAATTCAAAATCACTAATGCCTGGTTTTAACTGTGCTCGAATAGCGCGATGTAAATGTTGAATATGATCAAGCTTAAATATTTTAGGCTGCTCGTCGGCGCCCACATACTGACTTAATGGTGTGAGTACATTGACAATATGCTCTCTGACTAACTGATTCTCATGGCTATTTTTAATATCATCTAATAGCGCTTGAGCCAGTAATGCATCCTCATCAGGATTAAGTCCTCGCACTGTTGTTCCGGCTAATGCTTCGGTAAACAGTTCCTGTTGGCGGCGTAAATATAACCGTTCGGGTGAACAAGATATAAATGCGCGTTCAGGGCTAAATTGAAAGCCAAATTGAAAGCTATTTGGATTACGCCCTTGCCAACAGGCTAAAACAGTCCAAGGGTCAATATGGTCATTTACATCAATTTGGCTGTGGCGTGATAAGACGACTTTGGGAGTCGATTTGATAAAATTAGCTTGGGTGACCTGTTCAACCAATTCCTTCCAGCGGGCAAAATTAGGTAAATCACTTCGACCCATTAACATGAGTTTATTCGGTGGCGACAAGGGAGCAGGTTTTTGCACCATTGCGATAGTATCAAGTGCAGCTTGGATTTCGTCTTCAGCGTTTCCATTCTCAAAATTAAGGTTTACTAATATCCTAACCTTATGACCGCTTCGGCGTAATTCTATTCTAGGTAATATAAAGTGTGCACGGCCAAATTCAGGCCAACATTCTACCGTGCGATCGAACGCTAAACCGCCGTAATAGCGAATGTCTTGGTGATTGGTTTTGTTACGCTGTTGCTGATAGATTTGCGCTAAGGCATTGTCGTCGACTTGGTCGGCAAAATAAAATGCCTTACATGAACCTATAGCGGCGACATCTTCATTTCTATCACGGCCATGCCAATAAATTTTAGGGTATACGGTTTGGGCACTTAACCAAGAGATTAATGGTAATGCTGGAGCATCGACTGACAGTTGCACTATAGGGTCACAGATCGGTATGCTGCGAAGTTGTTCGAGCTTAGAGATCAACTCGCTAAATTGTGGTGAAAAAAAGTGACCTTTCAATCTGTGCCTCTCGTATATCAACATAAGCGTTAACGTTAATAAACAGATGAAAAAGTGTCAATTAGCAAGATTAAAGTGTGTGATCTGAATTGCTAATATAGCCATGAGATTTTGGTAATGTGTCTGTTAGGTAACCATGTTAAAGAATTCAGCTATTGGCTAGTGTTATTGGATCGTTATAGAATGAAAAAGCAATGTCGAACATCTCGTTGAGTCAATGTTAAAGTGCCATCGATATTTGTGTGATGATCTGAAGTAAAAATTAGCTGAATTGAGTAAAGTAGTTCAAAATATAACTAGAAATTGCAAGTCAGATTTCGTTTTTTAGTTTCGTCTCCCGGAGTAATTTGTACAATGAATGATTCTGCCGAATCAAGCAATGTCATCAAAGTCCCTATCGATAAACTTGCTTTAGGCATGTTTGTTACCGCGATAGATCATCAGAACGGTAAAGTAGCCATCCGTAATCCCGGACAAATTAAATACCGTGATGCAATTGTCAAACTTAAAGCCAACAATATTGCATTGGTGTGGGTTGATATTGAACGCTCTTCAGACACCTGTGGATTAAAAAAAGCAGAAAGAGCAAGCTCTGCTAGCAGCCTATTAATGCGTAAAGCGACGGTCACTCGAGATGGTCAACGAGGGCAAGCTAAAAAGTTACTTGCTGAAGCCAAGGGGCTTATCAAAAAAGTAATGTCTGAAACCTTCGAAGGTAAAGCTATCGAAGTGGGTCAATTTGAAGATGTTGCTGATAAAATGATTGAGTCGGTTATGGATGATGCCGACGCATTTAAGTGCATCTCAGCACTGCGTAGCAAAGATGCTTACTTACTTGAACACTCTATCAATGTTGCCTTTTTGCTCGTCACCTTTGGCAAGCACCTTAAGCTTGACCGCGAATTGCTTAAGCAAATGGCGGTTGGGGGGATTTTACATGATATCGGCAAAATTAAAGTTGATAACGAAATATTACACAAACCAGGTAAGCTGACCCCAGAAGAATTTGAACACATGAAATTGCATCAATTTTATGCAATTGAAATCATGAATGAAACAACAGGGCTGTCACAAGTGAGTAAAGATGTGTGCTTAATGCATCATGAAAAGCTTGATGGCCGCGGTTATCCTAATGGCCTCAAAGATGAGCAACTTCCTCAGCATGGGCGAATGAGTTGTATTGTAGATATTTTCGATGCGTTAACTGCTGCTCGTTGTTACAAAGAAGCCATGAGCCCCGCGGCAGCATTTAAAATATTGATCAGCTTGACACCATTTCATCTTGATCAAAAACTGGTATATGAGTTCATCCGCTGCGTGGGTATTTACCCTGTCGGTTCATTAGTACAGCTATCGGACCTGCGTGTAGGAATTGTATGGGATGCTAAAGGTCGCGATGCCTTGCATCCTATCGTTAAGTGCTTTTATTCAATCAAGCATAAGCACTATACCGAAGTGACTATGGTGGATTTACTTAAATCTGAGTTAAATATTGAGCGAGGCGTATCGCCAAGTATGCTCGATGTCGATCCTAGCCCTTTTTACTAAATGCCAGTAAAGCCCTGTGAGTGAATAGCAATAACTAATGGCCAATAATCTGTTGGTACATGGGTGCTAACTTAGCTAGAAGCGCATTACGTGTTGCGATAGGAATATGCTGTTGTTTAAGGGCTTCAATCAAATGGCCCACTAAGGCATCAAAGTCGGCTTGGCTAATGTGCAGTCCGATATGGGCATCATACATAGATGCTCCTTGATAAAGACACTCACCGCCAGTGACAACACATAAATGCTCAATCAGCCGTTGACGAAAAACACTGATGTCGGTTTGTTCAAAGTGATGTAAGAGGCGTTTGTCTTGGGACAAATTAACCAGGAAATCGTCGGTGATCATACTGATGCCTTTGTTTCCCCCCAGCTGCTGGTAAAGGCTTGTTGGTTGGCTTGCGCAGCCAGTAGACAGTAATAACAGTGCGCCCAATACCAGTAGATGATGTTTAAAAGCATTCAGCATTACAGTGTTCCCTCTACGGATAAATACCACCCTTGTTGCTGCTTAAATCCGGCAATACTGCCTAAATCGACATATGCGCCGACAACCGAAAGGTGTTTATTAACAAACCAGGCGACAAAAATATCTTGCCAATCTTGCTCTTGCGCAAAACTCAACTCATCTGGTTTTTGTTTGTACTCATAACCCAGAGCAATATTATCAGTTAATAACACCGCAATAGAAGCTTCGGCTTGTAAGGTGTAATCGTTGTTGGTTGCAGTGCCAAATCCGAGTAAACCTGTTTGGTTTGCTTTGGTGGCTCTCAGGGTTAGGTTGGTTACAAGGTTACGGCCTGCAATGGCTTCAAAATAGACCTTGCTAGCGGCCAAATACACATCTAACCCCCAATCATCTCTTGCTCCCACTGCTTGTGGTAAGGCAAAGTCATCAACACGTTTGTACTGTAATCCTAAGCTGATTTGCGGCATTGCGGTATAGAGCACTTCACCAGCCAGTTTGTATTTTATGCCTACAATATCTTGGCCTAGTTTGCCGCCCAGAGTGTCTAAATCAAAAGTTTGTTTGGCAATACTCAGTTCAAAGCGATTATCAATGCTTAACGATGCCCCCATAGAATGCAGTGTAAAGTCGTCAACATAAACGGCGGAGTTCATCGCGGTTAAAGACCATTGATCAGAGCTTGCATAACCATTAATTACCGCCCAAGGTACTATGCCACCTCCGGCACTACCTTCAATAGTGGTTGCGCCGCCAGTGGCGATAATTTTGCTCGTATCAGCTTGGGCCTGCGTCACGATTAGGCTTAATAGCCCGGATAATATAATGCATATGATTTGATACATTAGCGCACCGTATCTTCATTAGAATGGAACATTAGATTGATTGAATTGTTGAAACCATACAATAAAATCATCCGCTTTTAATGGCTTAGAATACACATAGCCTTGAATTATATCACAATTAAGCTTGCGTAAAATATCGATTCCTTCTGCGGATTCTACGCCTTCAGCCACTACGGATAAGTTAAGTCCCTTAATTAACCTAATGCTAGTATCAACGATCATTAAATCAGTGGCATCGGTATGAATATCTTTAATAAAACTGCGATCAATCTTCACTTCATTGACCGGTAATAATTTCAAATAGGCTAATGAAGAGTGTCCTGTGCCAAAGTCGTCGATGGCAATCGATATACCGATATTGCGAAATTGCTGCAAAACCGCAATCACCGTTTGCGCATCTTTCATCACCGCACCTTCAGTGACCTCTATCGATAGGGCGGTAATGGGTAAATCATTGCTAATGAGTAATTGTTCAATGTCCAGTGGTAGCTGAGGATTGGTTAAGTCGTGGGCGGATAAATTTATCGCGACCGTAAGTGAAATACCTTGTTGCTGCCATTTGGCTAGCTGTTTTATGGTGGTATTGAGCACCCACTCGCTAATAATCGAGATATTACCTGAGTTTTCAGCTAAGCGAATAAATTCATCCGGTGGAATAAACCCTAATTCAGGATGCAGCCAACGGATCAGGGTTTCTGCTCCATGGCAATGATTCGTCTGAATATCAACTTTGGGCTGAAACACTAAATGCAGTTGCCCTTGACTTAGGGCTATCGGTAAATCGCGGATGATCATTAATTCACGCAGATAGCGCTCATCTTCGCCTTGTTGATAAGTGGCAATACTTAATGATTCCATGCGGGCTTGGTTTAAGGCAATTTCAGCATGGCGAATCAAGGTATCGATATCATTACTGTCATAGCCTCGGGATAAATCTACCATCCCTACGCGAACGTTGACTGTGATTTTTGATCCTTGAATGGCAAAGGGTTGAGTTAATAAGCGTAAATAATTATCAAGCTGTTGCTCATCAATACCAGGTTGGAATAACAATAAAAACGAGTCGCCATCTAAGCGCGATATTAACTGTGCTGTTGGAGATAAGCTTTCTAAGCGACTCGCAAACAATACCAACAGATCATCGGCATTGGCAAAGCCAATAATGTTATTCAAATGACGAAAGTTTTTGATGTCTATCATCACTAAGTTGCCATGCATTTTGCTTAGCAGCTGACTAAGGAGTTGTTTAGCTGCTACGCGGTTATACAAGCCTGTGAGGTTATCGTGCTGTGACTGGTACACTAAGTCATTTTTGCGTGACTCAATATTTTCACGCATTATCGATAGGGTGTTGGCTAATACTTGTAACTCTGCGGGAGCACCTTTAATTGGCGGAGGATTTTCGCCTTGGCCCACTTTGCGGGCAAAATTAACCAATCCATAAATAGGTTTGGTTAAGCCGCCAGCAAACCAGGCTGCAATCATAAAGGCCAGTAAACAGGTTATCGCAAATACAAGTAACATGTTATTGCGTAATGCATCGTAATTTTGCTGCCACTTAATATTTGATTGGTGTAATACCGCTAATTGATTATCGCTATTGTTGTCTAATGCAATGGTGGTAGATAAATAGCCCAGTGGTACGTCGTCGCTGACCACATCGATAGTTTGGTCTAATTGATCCATCTGCGCTAAAACATCTTGTTGCTGAGCGGGTGGCAGGGTGGAGACTATTTCAATTCTGTCAGCTGACTGGTTAATGAAACTAATATCGATCCCGGTAATGGTTTTTGCTTGGTCGGCGACGTTTTTATCCATCGCAAAGCCCATACCAACCCAAGCGATTAATGTAGGTGCTTTAACTGGCTGCAAAACAAATTGGTAGCTACTGTGATCATAATTAAAAATTTCGAACGTGGTTGAGCGATTTTTTGTTAATGCAAATAACTCATCAATATTCGCTTTAGTCAGACCTTGTAAACTTGATGACAGCAGGGTTCCCTGCGGAGAGAGTAAAATAGCGGCATCGGCATTAATCCGACGGCCGTGGTTTGCTAAAACGGATGATATTGTATCTTGCTCGCCGGTCGCGACCGCGCGCTTAAAGCCAAAGTCAGCACTTAATAATGACAAACTTTGGTTAAGCTGCTTGTTGCGATTTGACAACATTTCGACAAAAACGTTAGAGCCAATTTTAAGATTTTGAGTTTGTTGTTGGCGGAAATCTCGTTGAGTTGCGCTTAACACAAACAAGGCAGTAGTTAACTGCATTAAAGTTAATATGAGTAAAAATGCAATGATCAATCTGCTGCGAAAACTATTTGGCATGTTGTCCCATCATATGGCTGGCATGATCAGAAGCACCAAATCCGCTAGGTGGCGATGATGGTTTATTTTGGTGTTCTATATCGACACTAAGCGCTAATTGATTAGCGCCATCATTAAGGATAATCGAAGATGATGCTGGTGCAACAATTTGCCAAGGATGCCAAATCTTAACTTGATATTCTCCTGGCGGTACATCCGTTAATTGTATTTTCCCCGACGCATCACTTACCGAGAAATAAGGACTTTTAGCAACGTAAATAAAGGCTTGCATATAGTCATGAATATTACAGCCGATAGCGACTAGACCCGCTTTATCAAAGTTAATCGGATCTGCGGTCGTGCCTACGTATAATTTTAGCTCAAATTGTTTGGCTTCAGAAAATGAATAAACATGGTGTCGAGTACGATCTAAATTAGGAAAATCAACATTTGCCCCTTGTGGCACAGCTAATACAAAAGGGTAAAATACGCGATCTTGTTGACGCATTTCGTAATGGGCTGTAGCAGGCAGTGTTATTTCTGTTGTCGAAGTGGCTTCAAGTGGCGCAGTCGAGATAAGTTCTACCACGCTATCACTGAGCATATTACCTTGAGCATCGGTAACATCAACCGTTAAGGTTGCCGCAGTCACTGATGCTGAAATAATATAAGTTAACCAGAGTAAGCATGTCGTAAACCGGAACATTGGCATGTATTCGCCTCATTATTAGACAGTAGAGCGGGTTGCAACATAATGGCTAATCATATGAACAATATGACATCATAACCTAGCATACTCAAAATACATCATTATCACAGTAAAATACGACCATTTGTTTTGCTACAAATTATTAACCGAGGTGTTCATGAAAGTGTATTTATCGATTAGTTTAGTATTGATATCGTTAATATTACTCATTCCCGGTGTAACAGAGCCCATGTTAACGATGACAGGAACGATTGAAAAGTCACAGTTGCTTGATACGGGTAAAGACATGTTAACCCAAAAACTCACCGAAGATTCTCGTGCTAATACCCGTGGAATACTCGATGTTGCGGCCAGTCTGTTTGGCCTAGATACACTTGAGGGAGAGGTGGAGGTGTTTCGCAATAGTCGCAGTATCATTGATACCATAGTGGCGCTGTACCAGTCTCATAATCTAATCGTCGCCATGTTAGTGGGGTTATTTAGTATTGTGATCCCCGCAGTGAAGTTAATCACTATGCTGATATTACTGCTGCCAGTGCCCCAGCGAATCAAACAACAGCTTAACAGTATGATTGGCGCTATCGGCAAATGGTCTATGGCCGATGTTTTTGTGGTTGCTATTATCGTGACCTACATGGCAGGTAATGCTTCAGCCGGTATGGGCGATATGCTTAAGACTCAATCTCAGTTTGAAATCGGTTTCTATTATTTTCTAGGCTACTGTATTTTTTCAATCGCCAGCCAGATGATGATCGACATGACACAAACGCGAAAGTCACAGAGTACCTTTGTTAATATTGACGGCTGATGCTGCTAGGCTTTTGAGCTGACGACAATAATATTTTTTTTTAAAATAAAAAGAGCTTAAATCAGTTTCTTATTATCTTGATGAGTCGTGAATAACACGAAAATAAGTCATTATTGTTTTGGATATTCAAAGTCGTGATATTTCGCGACTTATGTTTTTCAATGGTTATAATGAGCATATGCATTGGTAACCTTAAGATTGACTATGACTGACTCTACAACCACTGACTATATTGGCTCTGATCATTTTCTACCCGAAAATACTCTATTGCTTAATGCCATGACAGAGGGCGTATATGGTTTTGATTTAGCCGGTAATGCAGTGTTTATCAACCCCGCGGCAGAACAAATGACCGGCTGGAAAAGTGCCGAATTAATTGGCAGAAATATTCATGACTGTCATCATCATAGTCATGCAGATGGCAGTCATTATCCTCAGCATGATTGCCCCATTTATCGCACCTTACATGATGCTATCCCTCGGCAAGTGACCGACGATGTATTTTGGCGTAAAGATGGCAGCAGCTTTCCAGTGTATTACAGTTCCACCCCAGTATATGATCAGCAACAACTCGTCGGTGTTATCGCGATATTTCGTGATGTAAGCATGCAAAAACATACCGAGCAATCATTGAGACAAGCATTGGCACAAGTGCAGGCTTTGTCAGAACGGTTAGCATCAGAAAATCAATACTTACTCACTGAGCTTCAAGGTCAGCAAGGCGCCTCAGGAATATCGGGTAACAGCCAACCTATCAATCAACTCATTCAACAGATCCACTTAGTCGCAAATACCGACAGTACGGTATTAATTTGTGGTGAAAACGGCACCGGCAAAGAGTTAGTTGCGCGTAACTTACATAGGCTAAGTCATCGTAAAGACCAGCCTATGGTAAGTGTTAACTGCGCTGCATTTTCGACGGCCTTGTTAGAAAGTGAGCTGTTTGGGCATGAAAAAGGTGCATTTACTGGCGCCACAGCGCGTCGCAAAGGCCGATTTGAATTAGCCAATAATGGCACCTTATTTTTAGATGAAATTGCCGAGCTAAGTTTATCGGCACAATCTAAATTGTTACGGGTAATTCAAGAGCAAAGCTTCGAGCGTGTTGGCAGTAGTGAAACCATTAAGGTTAATATTCGCTTAGTTGCTGCCACCCATCACGATTTAGCCGCACGAGTAGAACAGGGCTTGTTTCGCATGGACTTGTATTACCGCCTGAACGTATTTCCAATTACCGTGCCTCCTTTACGAGAGCGCCGTGAAGATATTCCACAATTGGTCAGTGATTTAGTCACATCACTGAGTAAAAAGCTTGGAAAAAAAATCACTAAAGTGAGTGCTAAAGGGCTGAAGAACTTACAGCAATATGCTTGGCCAGGTAACGTACGTGAGTTACAAAACCTGATTGAGCGAGAAATGATTTTATCGCAAAGTGGCCATTTACTGTTTAATACTTTGCCCGCAGTGGTTGCCCCTCCATTGGCAGCTAGCACGTTAACCATGGCCCAAGCCGAAGCCGCGCATATTATTACGGTATTAAATGCTAGCCATTGGCGTATTTCTGGCCCGTTTGGTGCTGCTGCAATGCTAGATATGCCGGCGAGTACCTTGCGATCTCGGATGAAAAAGTTAGCCATTACGCGCTAATTTTTATTACTCACTTTATTAAGTCACGATATATCGCGTAAAAGATGATATATCGTGATTTTTATTTATGGAGTTTTTATTTTAGTTGTTTAAAATCATAATATTAAGATAATTATTGAGTTGGCTTAGTCTTTGCTATAACAGGGCAATATTGTGTTATAGGAATATCTTCATGCCTAAATTATCATCTCAAACTCCGGCAGTGATTATGTCAGTCGATAACGCTGCCGTTTCACAACGGATCCCAGTGGTGCAAATTGCTACGCCGTCGACAAAAATTCATGTTCGAGAACAGAAGGGCGTTTTTCAACGACTGCGTCAGCACAGTAATACTTTACTGATTGCGATTTTTTTCCTGATCCCATTTATCAATTACCAAGGCCGGCAAGCCATTCTGTTTGATGTAACCGAACAGCAATTCTTTTTCTTCAATATCACCTTGTGGCCACAAGACTTTACCGTATTAGCATGGTTTTTTATGGCTGCTGCTTTTGGGCTGTTTTTTGTTACGGTTTACTGGGGGCGGGTGTGGTGTGGTTTTTTGTGTCCACAAACTGCGTGGACCTTTATTTACATGTGGGTTGAAGCCAAAGTAGAGGGCATTCATCATCATCGGGCGGCGTTAGATAAAGCCCCATGGTCATTGAGTAAAGTGCGTAAACGAGTGATTAAGCATGCGGTGTGGATAGTGTTTGCCTTGCTGACCGGCTGCGGATTTATTGGTTACTTTATGCCTGCTCGCGAGTTGTATGTTGATATTTTTAGCGCAAACAGTGGCTTTTGGACTGGTACATGGGTGTGGTTTTTTGCCATCTGCACTTATTTAAATGCCGGCTGGATGCGTGAAATGATGTGTTTGCATTGCTGTCCTTACTCACGTTTTCAAGCGGTGATGTTTGACGCCAATACTAAAACGGTTAGCTATGATGCTGCTAGAGGTGAGTCTCGTGGGCCACGTAAACGTTCACAAAAAACGGAGCTAGGTGACTGTGTAGACTGTAATTTGTGTGTTGATGTTTGCCCAACTGGGATTGATATTCGTAACGGCTTACAATACGAATGCATTAACTGTGGTGCCTGTGTTGATGCATGTAATCAGACCATGGAAAAATTTGGTTATGCCGCTAATTTAATCAGCTTTACCAGCGAGAATGCCTTAACAGGACAAGCAAAAGCCAGTTTGTGGTCACTAAAATCTCTCGGTTATGCCAGTGCACTATTGATTATGATTATTCTGATCATTAGCGATTTAAGCCACTTAAGCCATATACAGCTTAATGTGATCCGCGATCGCCAAACCTTGTATCGTCAAGTGGGCGTCGACCAAGTTGAAAACAGCTATCAGCTCAAAATTCGCAATAAAACGCAACAAATGGCTTTTTATCAAATCAGTATCCACAGTGACGATGCTCAAGAGCAAGTATTGCAAATCGTTACCGACAGCTTGATTGCGATAAAACCTGCAGAACAACTGGATTATCCGTTGACCCTCATTGGTCGCTTAAGTAACCGAGCGAGTGAGAGTACGCAACAAACAGTGCAATTTAGGGTCACCCAAATTCAAAGCTTGGAAAATCCAACGCCAACGGAACCAGCGAACCAGACCTCGCAAACATCACGGTTCTTTTGGCCATAATCTCTGTATCTCAGTATGACGACATAAAGACGTGCTGACCTTACTCGATGCAACACAGCAACATGGTTAAGTAACAAAAAGGCTTGTCGCATTATTAATGGGACAAGCCTTTTTTGCTAAATGGTCGTAGTGTTATCGCGCTAACGTATTAACGCTGATGCAGTGCGTAGTCGCTGCCGTCTTTAGCGGTAAACACTTTACAGTTGCCTTCAGTTGGCTGACAGCCTGTGTGGATTAAGCTAATCCATTGCTTGTATGGCGTCGGCAAATTCTTAATTGGAATAGCAACCTGAATGTCTTCAATATTAGCTTGGTCTGTGGTGCCCATTTGTCCTTGGCGGTCGAAGCTAATCTCAACATGGGTATCATTATTCTTTAATACCACTGAAGTCGGTTCACTTTTATGACCCGTCAATGCCACAAATTGACATGGATTTTGTAAACCACACTGAGAACCATCTTTCAAAAATGCTAATAAGTGGGTGTAGTAAACAACATAGCTGCTGACATCTTGGTGTGAGCCTTCGGCTAATGGAAATTGTGCATCCAAAAAGTCTTTTGCATTTGTGCTGCGATCCTGTGGATTGGTCGTTGCCACAAATTGCTCACCAATGAAGCGGTTAAGGTTTTGGGTGGCTGTTGCGCTTGCTTGAGTAGACATATTCATCGCCTTATTCCTCTTCGTGTTGTTGTCGGTCAGAAACCTTTGTCATTATTGTTTATCATTAAGCTCTGTTAGCAGCTTGATTTTTAGTCTATGCTATTTTTACAAACAATTTCACAATAAAAATTTTACAGTGTGAATTATACAAAATGAGAAATGAAAAAAGCCTAATGCGAAAGACCCATTTTTTGGGCACAAAGATAAGAAACTTGCGTAAACGCAACAACTTAACCATGGAAGACTTGTCAGCTCGTTGTGTACGTGTTGATTCAGGTAATTCGCCATCTGTGTCATATTTGTCGATGATCGAACGCGGAAAGCGTGTTCCGAGTGCAGATATGTTGGCGGTAATTGCGGTTGTTTTTCAAAAAGAAGTGGAATGGTTTCTTGATGATGTGCCAGAAGATGAAGCCATTACGCCGGAAAAAGGCAACAAAGGTGGCATTAGTGGTATGCCGCTGGAGCCGAGTTTTTTGTTTTCTAATGACATTCTGCAAATTGCTATTCCTGAAATGTTGTCGCAAACCGGCACCAGTGGCCGCCAGTTTGCTCATTTACTCATCCGCGCGCATCAAGAGCATCATCAAAATCATTTTCCTGATTTAGAGCGCGCCGCCGAAGAGGTCGGCTTAAAACGCATGCCGCTTGCCACTGAAGATATTATCGATATCGCCAAAGGCATGGGCTTAAAAATTAAATGGATCGACCGGGTTCCACAAGAAGTGATCAACGAAATGGGTGTCAGTGCTAAGCAGTTAGTGACTTCATTTTTTGAGCCGCCGGGGACTATTTACATTAGTAATATGTTGAAAAATAGACCCAGTAGATTGCGCTATGATTTGGCCGTGCACATAGGTCATTGTGTATTACACAATAAAGATGGCTTAAAGAGTGTGATGATGTCGGGTCGCCGTGATGACTTTGATGATGCTCTTGTCCCTCAATCCAATACATTGAATGCACAAGATATTTTACATGCATGGCGCGATTTTGAATCAAGCTTCTTTGCCGGTGCTTTGTTGTGTCCAAAAGTGCCGTATCGACAGTTACTGGATCGTCATGGCTATGAGATTAGTGTGCATAAGCAATTGCAGGTGTCAGCTTCAGTGGCTATGCGCCGCATGACAGTGGTATCACCTTATCCTCATTGGCATTATTTTGATGCCTATGCGCCGGGTAAGTTAAAAGCTGTGTATCGCGGTAATGGTATTCCTTTGCCTTGGGGCAACATGCGCCTAGTGGAAGATCCTTGTCAGCATTGGGCTGTATTTAGGATGCTTAACGAGCAAGTCGAGGGTACCTCTGCACAAATATCGATTTTAAATGTTGGTAATGAACCACGTATTTATTGCTGTGAATCGATTAAAGTGGACGACTCGGCGGGCAATGCACATGTGTTATGTGCTGGAATAGATTTAAATCCGGCGATTGAAGCGCAAGGCAAAGACGCTCAGTCGATTGCTCATGATTTGAAACAGGCTTGTGCTACGGGCGGCGGCTCTATCGTTATTCCTAAACACATCCAAAAAGATCTCACCAGTGTGGCAAAAATTCTGAACATTAATTGGATTGAACGTGGGATTAAAAAAGATGCCCAGTTAATTTGTTCGCGTGGTGCCGTGTGTCCGCGTCAGCCAAGTTGTTATGCCGCCGGGCGTAATTTATGTGAAGAAAACCAAGGTTAAGTGGTCCTTTATGTATGCCGCATCAACATAAGTTGATGCGGCTTCAAGCAACATCTGATGTACCTAAAGGGGAAACTGTACCGTCACGCAAAGCCCGCAGTTGTTTACAGGATCTGCTGGGGTTAAGCTAATTTTTGCATCCATCTGCTGCACAATACTCGCCACAATCGCTAAGCCTAAACCTGAGCCATATTCATTACTGCCTAATATGCGATAAAAAGGTTCAAACACTTTTTGAACTTCAGTA
Organism: Shewanella sp. 5S214; assembly: GCF_041439795.1. Classification (NCBI taxonomy): domain Bacteria; kingdom Pseudomonadati; phylum Pseudomonadota; class Gammaproteobacteria; order Alteromonadales; family Shewanellaceae; genus Shewanella; species Shewanella sp. 5S214. The sequence continues at coordinate 138,022 of NZ_JBGOOV010000007.1, read as the reverse complement.
TTTGCGATACCTGGGCCTGTATCTTTGATGGTCATCTCTATGCCTTGCTCGGTTTCAATAATACTCAAATCAACTCTACCGCCACTAGGTGTATAGCGGATAGCATTGTCGATCAGGTTGTGAATTAAGGTTTTTAAACGGACAGGGTTGGCGTTGAGCTGGGCGTCGCTATCTTGGCTAAAGCCCAAATCAATCTCTTTTGCTTCCACAAGTGGGTATAGCTCTTCAATCACCTCAGTGAATACTGTTTTTAGTGAGGTTCGTTGATGTTGTTGGATGCTGTTGTCTTGTTGACGCGCCATCGATAATAGTTGTTCTAGCAGATGAATACTGCGACTGATCCCAGCTTGTAATGCATTTAGTTTCTGACGCGCATCGTCGGTTAACTCTGTCTGCTGAAGACGTTGAGCCTGTAACGACAGCGCCGTGATAGGCGATCGGAGTTCATGGGCGGCATCGGCAATAAAGCGCTTTTGGCTAGTAATAACCTGGCTGTTTTTGCTGAGTAAGCGATTAATCGCCTCAACAAAGGGCACAATTTCACTCGGCAATTGAGTGGTGGGAATTAACTGTAAATCGTGCTCAGTTTGGCGGTCTACATCGTGGGCTAAAATGCTAATTGGACTCAGAATTTTACCTAGAATATAGCCGAGTAATAATAATAAAATCGGAATTAATACTAACAATGGCATTAGGGTATGTAGTGCGGTTTCAAAGGCGATGTTGTCACGAATGGCAGTCTCTTGAGCGACAGCTATTCGCTGCGAGGATGATAAGGTGCGCACAAATACTCGCCATGACTGTGTGGCTAAATTAACCGTGTGAAATCCATCAGTTAAATTGCTCGGCAAGGCTAGGATATTTTTCGCTATAGGATTGCTTGCTGGATTGTCACCCAATAACTGCACCGAAACTTGAAACTCCAACTGATCTTGGCTTAACGGGGTTAGTGTGCTGTCGTTTGGGGTCAGCGAGTAACGGTCAAATAGCACAGCCATTTGTTGCAATACATCATCTTGTAGCTCATGGGCTTCTTCAAAAGCACTGCTAAAAGTAAAGCTGGCAGCAATGATCGCAACAGACAAAATTGCAGCTGAAATCCAATAAGATAATCGCGTTTTTAACGAGTTACGGGGGCATTTTTTGACACCATCCATCCTACACCTCTGACATTTTTAATGGTTTCTGTACCCAGTTTTTTACGCAAACAATGGATTAAAAACTCTACCGCATTGCTTTCTACTTCTTCACCCCAGGCATAAATACGTTCTTCTAAATCACTTTTTGAATGAATTGAACCGGGTCGGATAAGCAATGTTTGCAGTAAGGCGAACTCACGGTTAGACAGTAAGATATTATCTTGAGTGAGGGTTTTGGCTTCATGTGTGGCAGGGTTTAGCCATACAATATTATTGGTTAATTCAGGCGTATGCTGGTTGGCATTGCGCCTTGCTACCGCACGAATGCGAGCCTGTAGTTCGCTCATATCAAAGGGCTTAATGACATAATCATCGGCACCTAAATCGAGCCCTTTGACTCTGTCTTCTAAGCTGTCTCTGGCGGTAATAATGATCACCGCCAGAGCGGGGTGCTGAGCTCGAATATATTGCATCACTTGCAAGCCATCCAGCTTAGGTAAGCCAAGGTCGAGCAACACCACATCATATTGCTGGCAACGTAAACTGTGCAGTGCCGTTTCGCCATCGCATATCCAATCAACCGCATAGGCGACATCTTTTAAGGCACTTTGCATGGCATCACCAATCATTTTATCGTCTTCTACTAATAAAATACGCATAGCACCTCAATTGAACACAATGACACAAAGTGAAAAGTCTTAATTAATGATTCTTTGTTGCAGCTTGCTGCTTAAATAGCATCAAACACAACACCATACCAAAGAGTAGTGCCGCCGATGCAGTAAAGCGACTAAATTCTAATCCACCATGGCTAATGGGTTTATCTAAAAAGTCACCGACTACAGCACCTAAAGGTCTGGTTAAAATAAAGCTAAGCCAAAACAACAGTGTGCGAGATATTGGGCTCCAAAGATAGGCGGCTAATAATACTAATAGCATACTACCAAAGATAAGCGCGCTGGCATCGTAACCTAAACCCGCGCTATCCACAGTCCAGTCGCCTAAAGCTGTACCTAGGGTTTGTGACAGTAAAATCGTAACCCAATAAAAGCATTCGGTTTTGGTATTGTTTATCGATTGATTAGACAGGCTACCGGCACTGACGTACCAAATTGAAAATGACATGCACAACAGGCTCACCAGTAACAATGTGCCCCCGGTATAGCCTATGCCTAATGAGCGGTCGGCAAAGTCTGCCATGGTAGTGCCTGCAGTAGTTGTGGCGATAATGGTGGCCCAATAAATACTCGAAGAATAATGTTTACTGCGAATTTGTATTGCTACCGCTATCGCGAATAAACCGATAAAAATAACTGAGCTCACTAAATAGCCGAGGTTAAGCGACATCGATAAAGCATCACCTGCCGTTTCGCCTAAGGTGGTCGCCAGTATTTTAACCAGCCAAAATATTAAGGTGACTTGTGGCACTTTAGCCCGCGCCTGCTGTTGTAGTGTTTCCATATCGATACTCACTTATGTTGATACATTATTGGCTTTTTTGCTGTTTGGCGCGCACTGAAAGGTAAGCTACAAGTGCAACAATAATCGCTAAAAAAACAATACTGGTGCTGGTGGTGCCAAACCCAAAGCCACCTTTACGAACCGGTTGTGATAATAAATCACCGATAGAGGCACCCAGCGGGCGGGTTAAGATATATGCCAACCAAAAGCACAATACTGCATTGGCTTTGAAGCGATAAAAAGCCACGCTAATGACGGTGATTAAACCACCAAATATCAAAGCCGAAAGGCCGTAGCCAACATTCATGTCTTCAGATACCCAATCACCGACTGCAGTGCCTAAAGCAAAGGTAATGAGAATGGCCAGCCAATAAAATAATTCACGCTTAAGAGTGACAATGGAATGAATCGATAAAGTGCGTTCTTTGCTAAACCAGTATGCAAATGTTGCCGCTAATAATAGGCTAAACACCGTAGTCGATACTGGCAAAGGCACATCAAGTTTGTCTGTGAGAATGTCGGTGACTAAGGTGCCAAAAATACTGATAAGTACCACTACACCCCAATAAGCATATGGGCGATAGCGAGTTTGCTTAAGCTGCACCAATAAGGCGACAAGTAATAATATCCCCATGATGATGCTGGTATTAATCATGCCTACATGAAGATGGAAGCTAAGATAATCTGCTGCGGTTTCTCCTACCGTGGTCGACATCATTTTTATTACCCAAAAGATCAGCGTGATTTCGGGCACTTTATTAAGCCAAGTATTTGGTGATAGGTCATTCGGCATTGTGTGAATAGATGATGCTTTGGTTAAAGGTTTCATAAGGACTCCTCATCCAACAGTGAAACTGATTTAGCACTATCTTGCCGCGCAATACTTAGGCCAAACATAGGGCGGTGATGTCAACCATAAATATGTTAGCCAGATGAGTTCAGCGTTTGGACTGCATTCCAATATCTCTGCTTGGTAACAGATCCCGCTAAAAATTCTACTCATAATTGATAAGTCGATATTTGTTGTTATTTTCACCAAACATTAACAATAGTTCCCGTTTTGGAATTGATTCCATCGATATGATGAAGCGTCAATAATATAAAAAGGGGTGATAACCTATGAGCAATATCGATCTATTAGGGCGCCGTAAGTTTATTGCAGGTCTAGGCATTGCTGCTGGTGCAGCGATGGTAGCACCAGCAATGGCTGTGTCTGAAAAGGCAGAAGGGGTTAAATGGGACAAAGAAGTTGAAATCGTCATTATTGGTTCTGGTTTTGCGGGGTTAGCTGCCGCAATCGAAGCCACCAAACATGGTGCAACAGACGTCCATATATTTGAAAAAATGTCCTATTTTGGCGGTAACTCGGCAATTAACGGTGGGCTTTTCGCCGCACCAGGCACGCAGATGCAAAAGAAAGAAGGCGTTGAAGACTCAGTAGACAAAATGGTTAATGACCAATTATTGTCTGGCCGTGGCATTGCCGATGAAGGGTTATTACGCCATGTCGCATCTCATGCGGTTGAAGCGTTACAAATGACCTTAGATGCGGGTTCTGAATACCATCCTTACTTACAACAACTAGGCGGTCACTCGGTTGCACGTACTTACCAAACCTCAGTAAGTTGTGGTGCTGGTATTACTCAGCCATTGTACAAAGAGTGCAAACGTATTGGTGTAAACACCCACAATCGTTCAAAATTTGAAGGATTCCTCGTCGGTAATAAAGGCGAAGTTGTTGGTGTTAAAATGCGTCAAAACTATCACTTTGGCGAAGACCAGCCTGGTAAGGTTCTCAATATTCGCGCCAAACGTGGTGTGATTATGGCTACTGGTGGCTTTGCGCAAAACGTTGATTTACGGATGGCGCAAGATCCAACCTTAACTGCAGATGTGGGTTGTACCAACGCACCAGGTGCAACAGGCGAGGGCATGTTCGAAATGTTCCGTTTAGGGGCTATCCCTGTGCATTTAGCTCACATTCAATCTGGTCCTTGGGCTTCACCTGATGAAGGTGGCTTTGGTTATGTGTCTAACTATTCAATTTTCAATTTACCTCACTCAATTGCCGTTAGCCGGACAACCGGTAAGCGTTTCATGAATGAGATTGCCGATCGCAAAACACGTGCTGATGCTGAATTAAGTAACCGTGATGAAAAAGGCAATCCTGTACCACCACTGTTGATTTCAAGCTTTAAAGATTCTAAAGCACATCCAAATACCGAAAAAGTGATTAAGTACAATGTCGGCTGGAAGTTTGATTCAGTTGAAGAGTTGGCAACACACTTTGGTGTGCCTTTAGCGGGCTTAACAGCACAAATCGCTGAATACAATGGCTATGTAAAAACGGGTAAAGATAAGCAATTTGGTAAAGATATGACCTTGGCGAAAAATAAAATGATCGAAGCGCCATTTACTGTCGTTCGCTTGTGGCCAAAAGTGCATTACTGCCAAGGCGGTGTAAAAGTAAACACCAAAGCCGAAGTAACAGATAGTTTTACTGGTAAGTCTATTACTGGCCTTTATGCCGCTGGTGAAGTGTGTGGTGGTATTCATGGTGTTAGTCGTCTGGGGAGTTGTTCTATTCCAGAATGTATGGTGATGGGTATGACTGCAGCTAGAAGTCTCATGAAAGTTTAATTAGACCAGTGAACAAGAGGAATCATTAATGAAAAACTTTAATATTATACTTGGGCTGGTACTACTTGGATTAACCAGTTTATCAGTACAGTCAGCAGAGATCCGTGACTATCATAAAGAGGTTATCGGTAAAGACTGTAAAACCTGTCATGACAATGGCATCAAGCAGTTTCCATCTGATCAATCCTGTTTGCAGTGTCATGATGTTGATGACTTAGCAAAGAAAACCGCCCGAAGTGAAGAAGACAAGTGGCAGAACCCACACAATAACCTTCACTATGGCAAAGATGTACCTTGCCAAGAGTGTCATGGCGAACATACACCTAAAAAACCATTATGCAGTAACTGTCATACGTTTAAGTTTGATAAGCATAAAGGCTAAACTAATTTAAATTTATATTAGTTCAATAAGCCACATATTAAGTATTTAATGTGTGGCTTTTATGTTTTTATAATTAGTATTCTATTAATTTTTATATATTTAGCGTTTTATTAATTTAGACTTTTAATAATTAGGTTTTGTTTAACGAGTTTGTGTTGTTAATGACTTAAGTTAATGTGTGGCATTAACTTTGGTTTTGGTAAATATATTTGTTGTAAATAGGTTGAATGTAAGTTTTTGGAATTAATTCCATAGTTAATATCTTGCTGACGTTAATAATAAAGCAAGAGAGATGTGATGAAGTATAATACGCTATTAATCATGATGATGTTGTCTAGCTCAGCTATGGCAGGTGAGTTACCTAGCTTTTTAGATTCTAATGATATTAACAATGCAGAGTTTGCCTGTTTAGGAGAGGAACCTCAGTACGATAAAAATGATCAAAAATATGTCGATATTTTATGGAATGAAACCCTGCAATACTTACAATCTTACGCGGTAGCATTAACCAATAGTGAAAACGGCCCTTGCTTAAATTCAGATCAAGCAATGTACGATTCTACTGAAGGTGGTAAGAATATGTGCATTATGGATCGCACAGACATGAAGCTATTAGTTAAAAACATTTATCAAGTTATCAATAATCCAGACAAAGCTAAAAAGTGTTTTGGTGCACGCCAAGACGTCGATTGGATATACAGCCCTGGTGGCCAATTAGCCCAAAACTCCCCCGTAGCGAAATGGCTTAAACGCACAACATTTGAGACCTTTTTTGATACTAAAGTGACTAATAAAGAAGTCCGTAAACTTGGTAAACAGTTTACTAAAAACTTTACCAAAATGGTGACGGGTGATGAAGTGAAGATGCCCTCAGCGTTCCCAACAGATATTAGTGCCAATGCATTACCTAACTTATGGGCTGCTGCAGGTTGGTACCCAATGTATGCCGAAGAAAGTAAGCGTAATGATAAAAACTTCAACAACATACGTGGTGGTTATGCCTATGCCGAAATTTTTGGTCACTGGGGACTATTACGCATAGACGAAATTAACGGAGAAAAGGTTGGTGCAGAAGTCGGTATGACAGTGCAATCAGTTGACACTTTATACCCATATCATAACCATGCAATATCTGAAATTTATTACAATATGCGAGTGCCTGCGTGTGCGAATGAATTTAAGAGTTTTGCAGTGCGCGAAGATTCACCGTTAATTAACACTGTTAAAGAAGACGACAAAGTCAGACAAGTTCAGTTTGATGCAGGCCAACACAATGGGCAGACCATGTGGCTGTCAGGCAGTGCTGTTATCGATCCACTCATGTATTTTCATCAAAACACTATTCATGCCTTTGAAGTCGATGGCAGCTGTGAAGCTAAACCACAAGAGCGCGCAATCGTATCTGTTTGGGCAAGAAGCAATGCAAACGACAAGCGTAATGATTATGGCACCACATTGCTTTGTGAGTCAGCTAATAAACCCGGTACACCCGCTCATAAAGATGAAGTTATTCAATGTGACTTAACAAAAATTAAATGGTAACTGCCAAATTATTAATTATCGAATTAGGAATACAATAAAATGAAATTATTAAAGTTATCTTTATTATCTTCTTTAGTATCACTGAGTATGGTTTCTTGTTACTCAATAGCACAAGATGTTGAAGATGGAATTAACGTTTCCGGTACGTTAAGAGCTAATTATTCATATAAACAATATAGTGATAGTTCTAAAGATAAATCAGGTGATTTAACTTTTGAAATGGCGTCAGTTAAATTCAACGGCAAATTAGATGATTGGGGTTTATCTTCTGAATATCGATTTTATGATGGTTGGGAGGCATTAAGGTATGGCTATGCTTTTTATGATTACTCACCAGAGTGGCAAGTTCAAATTGGTATAAATCAAGTGCCATTTGGTAACCCGGGTTTTATTTCAAATAGTTTTTGGTTTGGCGTACCGTATTATTTAGGTTTTGAAGATGACTATGATGCAGGTATTAAAACTGTTTATTCAAATAATGGTTGGGGGACTGAGTTTGCATTTTATAAAGGCGCTGAATATGGTGCCAGTCGTAATGAACGATATTCAACAGACTTATATTCTGGTCAGGTCAACGGTACCGACTATTACAATGAAGAAACTAACCAATTAAACTTACGTCAAACCTATGCTATGGAGTATGAAGGCGGTAAAACCGTGGTCGGTGCTTCGGTCGAGGTGGGGCAAATTTATAATAGTAATACGGGTAATAATGGTGATAGATATGCCGTCGCCTTACATCTTGACAGTAGTTATAAAGGTTGGGCGTTGCAGTTACAGGCAATGCAATATGAGTACAATGCAGCAGATGCGTTAGACGATAACAAGCTTGCGGTATCGGCTTATAATTGGCAATACGAAATTGCGTCTAAAGCGCAAGCTTATAGCATAAACATTGCTAAAACGATCACTACCAGCTGGGGCAGTGCAAAAATCTATAATGACTTTGGCGTGGTAACCCCCGATGTTGACAATGAAGACTACGATAGCAGCTACCAAAATGTTACTGGGGTTGCGTTATCTTCCGGACCAACATACACCATGATTGATTTTATTATGGGTAAGAATATGTATGCCTCTACGCTTGATAATGGCCATGTTGGCCTACCTGAAATCGGCGACAGCTGGGATCATCGTATTAATATCAATTTTGGTTACTATTTTTAATTGCTAGTTGATTCGTTAGATAGTCACGTTTCACTTTTATCTCTTAAATGCCAATCCTTGGATTGGTATTTTTCTATTTCCACTAACACTAACCGCTGTCTTTTATTACATCATTAGCAAAAAATGGTTAATAAAACTGCTAATAAAACTCATCTTATGCCTTTCAGTAGCGTTAATTGATCCAGGTCTACATTCGGCCAAGCTCAACAGAGTAATATCGCGATCTTTAAAGTAGCAATCGCTGCTATTTCATTGACGTATTTGGGTTTGAATAGAGTTAACACTATGATGATAATAGAAATAATAATTGTGCTTGGGTCTATTTACCTTGGTGCAAGAATGGGCAGTATAGGGATAGGTTTTGCTGGCGGCGTAGGGGTATTAATTCTTACCGTCGGTTTAGGATTAACACCTGGTGCGATCCCTATCGACGTGATGCTGATTATTATGTCAGTGATCACCGCGATTGCTGCGATGCAAGAGGCAGGAGGAATGGAGTATTTGGTGTCAATAGCGGAGAAACTACTGCGTAAACACCCTAAGCACATCACATTTTTAGCACCAATGGTAACGTATTTTATGACCTTATTTGCCGGAACGGGCCACACTGCATTCTCGACATTACCAGTTATAGCCGAAGTCGCCAAAGAGCAGGGCATACGACCATCTCGGCCTCTATCTATCGCAGTTGTCGCCTCGCAAGTTGCCATCACGGCCTCTCCTATTTCTGCCGCAGTGGTGTTTTTCTCGGGTATTTTAGAACCGTTCGGGGTGGATTATTTAGTGCTATTAGCCGTATGCATCCCCTCAACCTTTATTGCTTGTTTAATTGGTGCCGCTGTTGCCTCGATGCTCGGTAAACCGTTAGCGCAAGACCCCATTTATCAACAGCGTTTAGCCAGCGGACTCGTCAATATTCGGGGTGAAACCCAAGTCACTTTGCAACCTGGCGCTAGAAGGTCGGTGGCTATTTTTCTAGTCGCGATAGTGGCGGTAATGTCTTACGCCACAGCCATTTCTGACAAAGTGGGCTTAATTGTGAACCCAGTGCTGTCGCGCGATGTGGCGATTATGTTGTTTATGCTATCTGCCGCAGCGGCGATCACTTGGTTTTGCCGTTTAGATGCCAGCAAGATTTCTAATGCATCAACGTTTAAGTCGGGCATGTCAGCGTGTATTTGTGTGTTGGGCGTAGCTTGGTTGGGTGACACCTTTGTGTCTAATCATATTGACGAGATAAAAGCGGTTGCGGGAACCTTGCTCCAAAGTCAGCCATGGTTATTATCGGTGGCATTATTTTTTGCTTCTATGTTGCTCTATTCTCAAGGTGCGACCACTAAAGCGTTAATGCCAGCTGCATTGGCAATTGGGGTGAGTCCATTAACGGCAGTTGCTTCGTTTGCGGCGGTGAGTGCGTTATTTGTATTACCAACTTATCCGACGTTATTGGCGGCGGTAGAAATGGATGACACTGGCTCCACTCGCATTGGCAACGCGGTGTTTAACCACCCATTTTTAATCCCAGGCGTAGTGACCATAGTATCGAGTGTGTTATTGGCCTTTTTGTTTGGCAGCTTGATTATGTAACCTCACAGTATGCGGCTTGGTATAGTAGTGATGTTAGTTGATTTGATAGCCTTTATGCTCAACATTGGCTTTTATTAAATTAATTAATTGCAAGGTCGCATAGGTTTGAGTCTCTGGGTTGAGGTAAAGCGATTCGTTAAACATCGGCAGTGGCGGTAAGCCATGTTCAAGTGGATCTAAAATCTGCATTTTATCGTTTATTCTAAATTCGGCTACCGGCGCAATCACAAGATCATTTTCGACCGCCATCGATAACGCTTGTGGGGATGGTGTTGACAGTAATACCCTTATCGGACGCATAGACAATTGATGATTGGCGAATACTTGTGCTCGAATAGGGCAGTTTTCTGGGTATAAGCCCACGGGGATGGTTTTGTTTTTATGGGCGTTACCGTTAGCTGCTGCGGCCCAATGAAAGCGGCGCGTAAATAACAGTTCGCCGTTGACGGGGGCTTGCCAGTGAGTTGCGACTATCACGTCAAACTCGCCTTGATGGAGTCGTTTATATAAATTGCCACTTACATCGGTATCGATAACTAATTCTATATTGGTAAATTCACGAATAAACTCTAATAAGCAGCTGCTTAGGTAGCATTTGATAAAATCGGTTGGCACACCAAGGCGGATCACTTCGCGATTTTGACAATCTTTTAACTCATCAAGTGCCTGTAAGTTAAGTTGCATCATTTTATAGGCATAGCTCAGCAGGGTTTCACCTGACTCGGTCAAGGTGACGCCTTTGTTGTCCCTAATCAGCAAAGTTTGACCGACACTTTCTTCAAGCTTTTTAACTTGTAGGCTCAACGTTGATTGGGTTCGGCAAATTTTATCAGCCGCTTTTGACAAGTTGCCACATTCAGCAACAGCGATAAAACTTTCAAGTAAGTCAATTTTTAACATGGGCTATTGAGTAAGTTCATAGTGGTATAAGTATTACTCAATTTAGGCTATCCACAAAGCTTGCTATAGTGTAACTGTGAGGTGTTAATGGTTATTTAATTAAAATATCTTGGAGTAAGGAATGGGTAGCTGGGAGGATCGTGGGAACTACTTGATTGAAGTGTCACAACGTTGTTTAAAAGGCCATAAAACCTTTGATTTATGCCGCTCGCATCTAGTTCAAGCCAGCCAGATATCCAAGGGCACTATTTATAATCACTTTACCTCAGAGGCCGATTTAATTGTGGCCGTAGCCAGTGCAGATTATCGTCATTGGTTAATTCAAGCCGAACAAGATACACAGCAATATAGTGATCCCTATTTACGGTTTATTTTTCATCATTGCCAACGTTTGTACCGTATTTTATCTGAACAATCATTTGTTATTGCTAGAGTGATCCCCAACGAGTCAATACTAATACAAGCCAGCGATTATTATCGCGCCCGTTTTGAGCGAGTACTTAAACAATATCAACAATGGAATGCACAAACCCTGACAGAGATTGGTGAGGTTGGTGGCTTTAATCGTGGTGAGTTGCTTTGTGACTATTTACGCGGTGCTATGATCAACAGTGACGATGCACAAAAGCATCCCGACGATGCTGAAATGTACTACCAGTTTAGTTTTGCCATGACCCAGCTTATGGGCCATTCACACAAACGCATGCCCACGATTAATACATTCTTGCTGTGGCTAGCCGGTAAACCCGCATAAATGATTTATCCTCGCTCTTGAACTCTAAATGCCATGGATCCCCTAACTTCAGTTAACGGTTTGCTCTGGAACGCATTTGGCCAGCTTGGGATAATTATTAATCGCAGTCAATTAAGCGTTTTCTAAACTAAAATCGATAATGGCCCACCTACCTATCTACTCACACAATCGTGTTTTAGTACATCAGTAAAATATGGCAATGTCATCGATGCTATGTTTACAACAGCATGAACCTGAGTTCCTTAATGCTAGAGAGTAGCAGATAAAATCATGTCGCCTTGATCCCACGCCAACACTGAATGTACTTTTTTAAGTGTTTGTATTTATTGTTTTTATATTTTTTGACACGGTTGATATTTGTTGTTAGTTTAGTCGTGTTAGTTGATACCTTGTTATAAATAGCGTTATCACCAAGCTAACACTCATAGTATTTGGCAAACTAATTGAAAAGTTAGGACGCAAAGCTTCCGGTCTAAGGTGGTAAATTAATTTTTACGAAACTAAGATAGCGGAGTTGCCGCAGAGCTCAGGTTCTGCGTGAAACGCACAGCCGTTTTTTTAACGCTGTTGTTTGCCAAAATACCACTTTGATATTGATATCGAGGCCTATCACTTATTTTTAAGTAATAGGTAACCAATGGAGTGCATATAAGTGGCAAATCTTCCTGTTTTACCTCATGTTTCTAAATTAAGCCTACTCGCAGCCTCACTTATGGCTGCAAATTCTTTCGTCAGTCTGTCTGTTGAAGCGCATGGTTATGTGCTATCGCCAGAGTCACGCTCATACGCTTGTAAAACTGGCAATAATGCAAGCTGTGGCGCCGTTCAGTGGGAGCCACAAAGTGTTGAAGGGCCTTCGGGATTCCCTGAATCAGGCCCTGAAGATGGTAAGTTAGCGAGCGCTGCAAATGGTGCCTTTTCTCCTCTAGATGTTCAGAGTCCGGTCCGTTGGTCTAAAACGGATATCAACGCCGGATGGCAGCAATTTACTTGGCAGTTTACCGCTAACCATGTCACCCGTAACTGGCGCTATTATATTACTCGCCACGGGTGGGACCAAAACCAAGCCTTAAGCCGCGCGAGTTTCGATTTAGCGCCTTTTTGTGTGGTCGATGGTGGCATGGTTCAGCCACCTAAATTAGTTACTCATGACTGTTACGTGCCAGAGGGACTAAGTGGTTACCACGTTATTTTAGCCGTATGGCAAGTCGGTGACACCAGCAATAGTTTCTATAATGCTATTGATGTCAATTTGAGTTCAGGCTCGGGAATCCCTAACGAATGGCAAGATGTGGGTGACATTAATCCGTCACTGGATCTCAAGGCTGGTGACAAAGTGATGACCAGGGTATTTGATGCTAATGGCGAGCAGCTCTCTAAGCAAACCACGATTACAATTACCGATGCGACTCAAGGTGATAAACAGAATTGGCCTTTCCTTCTTGCCAGCACTATTAATGCGCAGCAATCACAACTCAATGCAGGACAAAAGAATGCCGCTGGCAGTATCATGCCGGTTTACGGTAAAAATGATATTTTTACCCTAACTGACTCAGGTATTAAGCGTGTCGAAGTCGAGTTTGATTTAGCGCCTGCCCCTGGGAATCAGCTCGATGTGACCTCGCTTGCTGATGCTATTCAAATCAACGATGGTGCGGCTCAAGTTAGTTTTGATGTGACAACCAATTCCGCTATGCAAGTGTCAGCTTATTTATTTAATCATGATGGCGTTGCATCTGGATTTGTGAGTCAAGCGGTTAATAATACCAATGCGAGTTTAGTGCTGGATGTAGTCGCACCTAAAGTTGGCCATTATCACTTACAAGTTAAAGGTGAACCTCAGCAAGGGGATGTCATCCAGCAGAACTTTGATGTGTTTTTAAAGGATGAGCTACCAGTATCAGAAGCCGACTTCGTGTTTCCAGCTGAAGTGACGCGTTATGTTACCGGTACTAAGGTTTTGCAGCCTAAGACAGGTAAGGTTTATCAATGTAAACCTTTTCCATACGGCGGCTACTGTATGCAGTGGTCAGCTTCTGCTACCAGTTATGAGCCGGGCGTAGGAGCTTCTTGGGCGGTAGCATGGACTGAATTGTAAAATCGGAACATCATATAAGAGATTCAAATAGGTTTAAATCTCTTTTTTAGGTTTAAATAAAGATAAAAAAACCGTGAATACCGATTAAGGTGTTCACGGTTTTTTATTGATTATCAGTCGCTTATCTCATAGTAACAAATTCTTCAGCACCCGTTGGGTGTATTGCTACTACTGAATCAAAATCTGCTTTAGTCGCGCCCATTTTCATGGCCACGCCAAAGCCTTGTAGTATTTCGTCCATACCAAAGCCGATACCGTGAATACCAACGACGACTTCATTATCACCTGCACACACTAGCTTCATTTTACAGGCTTGGCGATGTGCGGTTACTGCAGAGTACATTGAAGTAAATGTTGAGGTATACACCTTAATATTGTCTTGGCCATATTTTTCAGCCGCTTCAGGCTCTGTTAAGCCCATAGTACCTATGGGTGGATGGCTAAAGACTACAGTAGGAATTAAGCTGTAATCCATTTTTGCATCGGGCATGTTACCAAATAAACGCTCTGACAATAAACGACCCGCTTTAACGGCAACAGGGGTTAATTCAACACCACCTGCCATAATGTCGCCAACACAATAAATCCCTTTTGCGGTAGTATTTTGTTGTTCATCAGTAATGACGTAGCCTTTTGCATCTAACTGCACGTCGGTATTTTCTAGACCGATATTACCCGTTGATGGTGAGCGGCCAATGGCCCAAATTAAGCAATCAACTGTTAAGCTTTCGCCATTTTCTAATTCTAAAGTGACACTGCCATCGTCATTCTTACTGACCGACTTAGGTACACTATGGGTGTGCAGCGTTGGACCATCAGCGGCCATAGCATCAACTAATGCATCCGCTAGAATAGGATCGAAGTTGCGAAGTGGAGCATGCTTACGCACCAATAAATGAGTCTCGCTACCTAGGGCATGTAATACCCCGGCAACTTCAACCGCAATATAACCCGCACCTACCACAGCAACGCGTTTAGGTTGCTCGCGTAAAGCGAAGAAACCGTCTGAGTCGATACCGTATTCGGCGCCTGGAATATCAGGAATCGTCGGTGCACCACCAGTAGCAACCATAATATGGTCGGCTGTGTAATGCTCACCATTGACTTCAATGGTGTTGTTATTGACGAAGCGGCCATAGCCGTCTAATAAGGTCACGTTATTGTTGGCAAAACCACGGCCATAGGCATCATGAATGCGCCTAATATATGCTTCACGGCTATCAACTAGAGTGTTCCAATCGAATTTGTTGACGGTAACGTCAAAACCATAGTCTTTGGCGTAAAGGTTAAGTGCTTCGGCAATATGAGCGCCATACCACATGACTTTTTTGGGGACACAACCAAGGTTTACGCAAGTGCCGCCAACCTGATTTGCTTCAATAATTAATACTTTTGCGCCACGCATTGCTGCACGGTTTGCAGAGGCAATACCACCACTGCCTGCGCCAAGCGCGATATAGTCAAAATGTTGAGCCATGATGATCTCCACTACGGTTAATGCGTCCATTGTAGGGGGGATTGTGTTTGCAATCTAGTCGTTAGCTCAATGCTTTATGCTAAATGAGTCAGCGTTTATGTTGGCACTCCCCTCGGTCAACGTCATTGGGACCGGTAGTTGCGCACTTAAGACAGGTCCATTCACTTTTTCTAATATCAATTTCATCTTGATAATGACTAAATTGACTGTTTTGATTTTGTCTTTGTTGTTTGGTTAAGTGCTTTATACGGTTATTGAGCCAACGACAGCTAGGATCGTCCACAACATTGATGCCAGCTTGGCGTGATGAGGTATTGGTTTGTTGGTTGGCTTTGATGAGCTTTTGTAGGCTAGGTTTGAGGTAGATTTCATCGGCGCGATATTCTAATGCTGAGCGGGTGTCACTGGGTAAGCTAATCGTATTACCTTGGCTATCACTGGCAGATTGCAGTGGTAAGTTTTTGGCATTGTCATTAGTGAGTGATACGGCTTTATTCGTCGATGCTTGAGTTAACTCACTGAGTTCTCCAGCACACAATATTGGAGCACTTAATAAGGTTATCCATTGTACGGCACATAAAGTGGCGAATTGCACTTGGCGGGTAAACATATGCGTTCCTTGCATAGCTTAATCTTGGTCATTAATTGTAGTCGCAGATGATTAAATTGCGAGCCTAAGGCTTCAAAACGTCCAGCCTATATGCACGCCAGTATAGGTTGTATCTAGACTGCCTTGACGATTTTCGGTACGGGCTTGCAGCTTGATGTTCTCTAGAGCAATAGTGCGGCTAAGTTGTGCTGAGACCGTTAGGTTAGCTGTTAATTGGTACAGTGCTTCTAAACCAAATTGCACATGGTTAGCGCCATTGTGTTGTTCGCTGCTGTACTGAAAATCAACGCCATGTACTAAGTAGGGGGTTAATGTGAGCCGCTCGTTAATATCCCATGGATTGTGTAAACTGAGCTCCACAAAGTAGCCCGCCGCTTCAGTGGCAAACGTGTAGTTAATGGTTGGTACCAGCCAGCGAATACCGTTATAGGTTAATGAACTGAAAAATTCATTGTCAGATGTGCGTTCAGCGCCATAACACTCTACGCGCTGATAACCCAGGGAGAGATCAACTTCATCATGAAGTTGGAGGGTGTATTCTATACCTGCATTCCATTCAATATAGTGAACTTGAGTCGCGCGTCCAGCAATGGCGAAAGCGACTAAGTTATCTTGTGCAACACTTGCGACACCCCAAACAATCCCACCGTTGGCTAAGTTATTGCGTCCTTGGCTAATATAATGATCATTCCAGGCAACATCGAACGCCATTATTGGCTGGTCGTCTGCCATGGTAAGCGCGGATGTTAAGGGAAACGTTATTACAATAAAGAGAGCAACCCAAAAATAGCAGACACAATGCTTCTGACTTGGCAGGTAACAATCAAAGGGCATATTTATCTTGCTCATAGTTACAATGTTGCTCGAGAGATGTTGATGCCGCGTATGTTAGCCTTTTTAAAAATTAATTAAATGATAATAAGTCTTATTTGAGACTTCTGTTCAATATTAGATATTTTGCTCAAGTAGTAAATTAAAGTGGGAGCTTGGTCATTCTATTCTCTTGATAAATCGGTTAAGAAGAAAGCATATGCTGTAATGGATCTGCGAGAGTACCCTCGAAAATGGGCAATGGAAATATCATCGGGTGTATTAGAAATGCTGGTTATATTTGTTAGGATAAATTGCTCCAATGCTTGAAAATGGCATTATTTAACCCAATATAAGCTAAATACTCACGCGAAATATTTCGAGGAATCTTTATGAGCAATCCATTGCTAAGTGGCGCAGAATTACCAGAATTTTCAAAAATCAAACCTGAACACATTCAGCCTGCTGTTGAGCAAGCGATTGCCAAATGTCGTGAAACCATTGATGAGCTATTAGCTAAAAATAGCTCATACACTTGGGATAATCTAATTGCACCCCTTGAAGAGATCGATGATCAATTAAGTAAAGCATGGTCACCTGTGTCACACATGAACTCAGTGATCAGTAGTGATGAATTACGCGATGCACACGATGCTTGCTTGCCGCTTTTGTCTGATTACGGCACTTATGTTGGTCAACATCAGGGCTTGTACGAAGCGTACAAATCGATCCATCAATCTGCTGAATTTACTGCGTTAACCCAAGCGCAAAAAATGGTCATAGAGCAAAGCTTACTCGATTTTGAATTGTCTGGTATCGGCTTAGACGATAACCAAAAAGCACGTTATGGTGAGATTGTTAAACGTTTATCTGAGTTAACTAGTCACTTTTCGAATCAACTGTTAGATGCTACCGAAGCGTGGACCAAGTTGATTACTGACCAAGCCGATTTAGCCGGTTTACCGGAATCAGCGATTTCAGCTGCCAAAGCAATGGCGGATGCTAAAGAGCTAAAAGGTTGGTTATTCACACTTGATTTCCCGTCTTATTTACCTGTGATGACCTACAGCGAAAATCGTGAGTTACGTGAAGAATGTTACCGTGCATTTGTGACTCGTGCGTCTGATCAAGGCCCTAATGCTGGTGAGTTTGATAACACCAACAATATGAATGAAATCGTCGCACTGCGTCACGAGTTAGCTAATTTACTCGGCTTTGCTAGCTACGCTGATAAATCATTAGCCACTAAAATGGCAGAAAATCCAGCGCAAGTACTGGGCTTTTTAAATGAATTAGGCGAGCGTTCTAAAGATCAGGCTGCCACTGAATTAGCCGAGCTACGTGCGTTTGCTAAAGAGCATTATGACGTGAGCGAAATGGCATCATGGGACTTAAGTTTTTACGCTGAAAAACTGCAACAGCATAAATACCAAGTGTCACAAGAAATATTACGCCCGTACTTCCCTGAAGATAAAGTCTTGTCAGGTTTATTTTATACTGTAAACCGTTTATTCGGCTTAACTATTAGTGAGCAGAAAGGTGTCGACACTTGGCATAAAGACGTGCGTTTCTTTGATATTTTTGATGATCAAAAACACCATCGCGGTAGCTTCTACTTAGATTTATATGCTCGCAGCGGTAAGCGTGGCGGTGCATGGATGGATGATTGTCGCGGTCGCCGTATGACCTCTACGGGTCTGCAAAAACCGGTAGCGTATTTAACTTGTAACTTTAATGGCCCAGTGGATGGCAAACCGGCATTATTTACCCATGATGAAGTAACCACTTTGTTCCATGAGTTTGGCCACGGCATTCACCATATGCTCACCAAGGTAGATGTTGGTGGCGTGTCTGGTATCAATGGTGTGCCTTGGGATGCAGTAGAGTTACCAAGCCAGTTTATGGAGAACTGGTGCTGGCAAGAAGAAGCGTTAGCGGAAATTTCTGGTCATTATGAAACTGGTGAACCATTACCAAAAGCCTTGCTGGATAAAATGCTAGCAGCTAAAAACTTCCAGTCTGGCATGATGATGGTGCGCCAACTTGAGTTTTCATTGTTTGACTTTAGAATGCATCACGAATTTGACCCAGCAAAAGGTGTCGATATTCAAGGCATTTTAGACCAAGTACGCAGCCAGATTGCGGTATTAACCCCACCAAGCTTTAATCGTTTTCAGCATGGTTTTGCTCATATTTTTGCTGGTGGTTATGCGGCAGGTTACTATAGTTATAAGTGGGCCGAAGTACTCTCCGCTGATGCTTTTTCGCGTTTTGAAGCCGAAGGTATTTTTAATGCTGACACTGGTAGAAGCTTTTTAAACAACATTCTTGAGATGGGCGGCAGTGAAGAGCCGATGGCGTTATTTAAACGCTTTATGGGCCGCGAACCAAACACTGATGCGTTATTGCGTCACAGTGGTATTGCGGTGTAATTGGATGGATTCAAACATAAGAGGTACTTAACTCGTGCCTCTTATTAACTGACTAATTAATCTTTATTGAGTAACGAATATTCAATAAAGATTAATTAATTTAATTTGGCGACATCTTTTTAGTTTTAAACTGTGTATAACTATTGTTTTGGTTTTATTCACAGCATACATTTACGGTTGTAAATTTATCATTAAACTCCCATGGATCCAGAACATTGACAACCACAACCAACGCTATATTTTTCGAGTTAACTCCCGGAAAAATTGTTGATTTACAGATCGACCATCCCGTTAAATTGCGTCTTAAAGCAATGTTGGTCGGGTACGATCTAGGTCAATATATTATCCTCAAGCATCCAGCTCCTCAGAATATGAGTAACTACAGTGATGTGCTTGTGGAAGGTAATGTTGTGGTGGTTCGTTATTTATTGGAGGGCCAGCAAGGCGAGTGTTATGCATTTCGATCGACAATTAGAAATATCACTAAAATCCCTGAAAAATTTATCTTCTTAAGTTATCCCGCTAAAATAGAAAACCGTCAGCTTCGCACTCATCAACGTTTTGTTACTCATATACCTGCATCTATTGTCACAAGAGACGATGATGATGTAAAAAAAATATCCCAATTAAAAGGCATTATTTCGGATATTTCTGCCAAAGGCTGTGGTTTTGTATTCAAAACTGATAACTCGAAAGTTAAAGTTAATCCGAAAGATATTTTCATCATTATGCGTTCACCCAACGATACTGAAATAACCATTCCCGCGAAGGTGTGCAATAGTCGCTTTGAGAACGGAAAAGTTAACGTAGGTATTCAATTTGCAGAGGATGATGAACAAGTTAGGGCCATATTGAATCAGCTTTCTATTGAGTTATAAGCTAGAGTCTTGGGCATAATCATTTCGTTAACGTCAGTGTTGGAGCATAAGCGGCTCTTAAGCTGGTCCTTGTTATGGACTCACAATTAATCGCAACTTGCTTATTCTGGTTTTCGCTCTTGAAGCACTTCTTTAAAGGCGAACATAGCGTTTAATGCCGCAGGAAAACCAGCATATACTGACATTTGTAATAATACTTCTTTTACTTCCTCTTCGCTGCAACCGACATTTAAAGCCGCACTCAGATGAACCTTGAGCTGAGGTTTACAATTACCTAATGCGGTCAGTGCGGCAACAGTGGCTATTTCTCGCGACTTTACATCCAAACCGGGTCGGGTATATATATCGCCAAACGGATATTCAATGGTAAATCGAGCTAAGTCGGGGCAAATATCTTGTAGGCTTTCGATAACATTATGACCTGCTTCACCGTCAATTTTGGACAACTGTTCCAGACCTAAAGTGAATCTTGAATTTGACATTGATGTACTCCTATTGATAAGTAGAAGTCACACCGTACAAGTTAGAGTTAACTCTAAGTCAACTGACTTTATTAGCTTTATACAAATTAATTTTGTTTTCTAGCGCCAGTAAATGTTGTTGCTGGCGTTCAATGTGAGCTTGCAACTGGTCTTTGTGATGCTCAAGTAGTTGTTGGCGATCTAACACTGTACTTTGCCCTAATGCTCGCAATTGGGCGTATTCTTGAATTTTTACTAAAGGCATGCCAGTGTCTTTCAGGCGTTTGATAAACGTAATCCAGGCTAAGTCTTTAGCTGTGTAGACTCGATGGTCACTGCTGTTTCGATGAATCTTGTTGAGTAAACCGACTTTTTCATAATATCGCAGCGTATAAGAAGATAATCCGGCTAACGTCGAAAATGCTTTCATGTTCATCATTTATTTTTTACCCTGAAAATGGCTACATTCAGCATTATTATTGACCTAAAGGCGGTTGCCATAATTCGACTTTATTACCTTCAGGATCGATCACCCACGCAAACTTGCCAAATTCAGACTCATCTATCTTATCGAGGACGTTACAGCCTTCAGTTTTTAGGGCTGCGACGACAGCTTTGAGGTCTTCAACTCGGTAATTGATCATAAATGGGGCTTGGCTTGGGGAAAATTGGTCGCTTTTCTCTGAACTCACCGCCCAGATAGTCGTTCCACCTACGGGCTTGTTATTTGAGTCGCTCCAAGAGAAAGTCGTGCCGCCCCATTCCTGAACATCAATGCCGAGATGACGCTTGTACCAAGCTTGTAATGCAGGTGCATCTTTTGCTTTAAAAAATATGCCGCCGATACCTGTGACTCGTTTCATGTGAACCTCCCATGTACCATGTTTAGAGATGTCTTTGTGTTACCTAGTGATGTATTTTACATTCCATTATTGGCTTACAGTATGATGTAGCTAAGGCGTCTATTAATCTTTTTAGCTCGTTGAGTTATGTTGTTTTTTTACTTTCGCTATGATCTCGGCATGCTCTGGTTTAATGGGCATGACTTTTACTAGACTAACATTGCTACCGCCAGTGTTCCCCGTTGATACGCCTTTTATTGCAGTGAATAAAACCGCCCCAATGATACGAATCATTTGACCTATGGCTTCATTCATATCACGCTGTTTTATTGCCCAACGCAGCATTAAACAATGCACTTTTACATGCCAATAGGTTGATTCCTGCCCAAGCACGTGAGCATTCTCAAGGTAAACAAATGAATCTGCAACATTACCTAAACGGTCGGATTGATCTGCTTTAGATAACTGCTCTTGCACGTAAGGAGTGATATTTTTGGTATAACTATTCAATGTTACCTCTCCAATTTATTATCCTCAGCTGAATTTTCGTCGTTATTTTTTTGAACTTCAGAGTACAACCAGTTAAAAAATTGGCCGAAAAAATAATAAAACACTGTCATTAGGGCGGCATAAATACCGATATCAACGATACGCGGTAAGTCAGATAACCCGGTAAAATTATCTTCCAACGAATATGTCACAAAACTGACTACACTAATTGAGCAGATTAGCGTTAAGTACAGCGAGAGTGTGCTAGTGGTATTCCATTTACTCATAAGCGTCCTTTATTTCATGTTGGCTAACTCTCAAGGGTAGCCGTGAGCAATATATTTTGAGGTTATTTATCCTGCTTTTTTCAGTCTGCAATGTAAAGTATTGCATGCCCTAAGCATACTCGTTGAGTTCAAATGAGAGTTATGCGGTGGTAGTCCTCGGGGTGAGGGGGAGAGGTTATGGATGGCAAATAACAAGTCATACAAGGATTAACTCATAAGGCCTTATTTTCTATAATCTTCATGATTTCAAGCATAAAAAAAGAGGTGCTTAGCACCTCTTGAACGTGACATTCCATCTTCATTCACTGCAGATAAGTCTGCTTATGAATGACGTATTAGTAACATATTATGCCAGTTTTAAATCGTACTGGTTGCGGTACATCACCATGTCTTCGATGGTGAGTACAGGCATGTTGTGCTTAAGGCCAAAGGCGATAATTTCTGGTGTTTTAGCCATGCTGCCATCTTCGTTGGCCAGTTCGCATAATACGCCAGCTGGCATTAAGCCTGCCATTTGCATTAAGTCGACGGTGCCTTCGGTATGACCACGACGAGACATCACTCCGCCAGCGCGAGCACGTAATGGGAATACGTGTCCAGGATGGGCCAAGTCTGATGCTTTGGCATCGCGGTTTGCCGCAGTTTTAATGGTGGTAACACGATCTTGAGCGGAAACGCCAGTGGTCACTCCATGCTTTGCTTCAATGGAGATGGTAAACGCAGTTTGGTTGGCGCTGTTGTTATTGATAACCATTGGCGGCAATTGTAACTTGTTGGCGTGTTCGTCGGTTAAGCATAAACACACAATGCCGCTGCATTCGCGGATCATTAATGCCATTTGGGCTGTGGTTAAGTGCTCGACAGAATAAATAATGTCGCCTTCATTTTCGCGGTCTTCATCATCGAGTAGTAATACGCCTCGGCCTTCTCTAAGCGCTGCTAATGCATTTTCTACACGGGTGATTGGTTCGCCAAATTCGGCAAGTAGTGATAACTGATTCATGGTTGTACTCCTAAAATGACCAGAATCAGGGCTTGTAAAGAGGGATCTAAATCCAAAACAAATTGCATCAATAGCCTAGGCTAATTGATGTATCTCTATTCTCTCTCATCCGGACTATAACCGTCGGCTCTGGACTGTTAGACATTACTAATGAGTAAATACCTAAGTCACCAGATCTGCTGACCTCGACGAATCGAGCGCTCGCGGGCTCACTTTTTCAAGTATACCGCCGGTGGGGAATTGCGCCCCGCCCTGAGAATTAAAAACAATATGTGTGTGTTAAACATCTAAGCTCAGACTGCTGGCTCAGCAAAACACGCAACTATGTTAATCAGTTAAGATTAAGATGAAAAGGGATATCGGTCTCATTAATGTAATAAAGCATTACTAATGCTCATTTTACAGCGTAGCAATACCTAGGTTCAGTTATCTTAATCACTGGATGCAAATATCTATTGTTTAATGAGTTGAACGAGCTTGCTCACTGGTATGACCTTTGTTAGCCTGATGCGTTTATATCAGGAGTCACAGTTAATGAATTTGTATTTTCGTTTTATTTGGTTGTTTATATGGCGGATAGGACATTGTAAACGCATCGGTTTTTTAGGTACTAGCCGGATTGATTATCGTGTGTTGCCATTAGATTGTGACATCAATTTACACCTGACTAACTCCCGCTATCCAGCCTTTATGGATCTAGCCCGCACTTATTTGATAGCCGAAATGGGCTTGATGAAGGCATTTTTAAAAAACAGATGGTTACCCATTGTGAATGCTGCTGAGTTTACTTATATCCGCGATATTAAGCCATTTGAAAAATTTACCATAAACACCAAAATTGTCGGCTGGGATGAAAAGTATTTTTATATTGAGCATCGGATGCACACCGAGCGCGGCTTACATTGTATTGCTCATGTACGCGGTGTATTTATGTGTCGCGGTAAACAAGTGCCGATAGAAACCTTAATTGCGGCAGCCGGTTTCACTGGCGATGTGCCAGAGATGCCAGCGGAAGTGGTTAAATGGAAACAGTTTTTACAGCTTAAAAAACAACGTAATATTTAATTATCATTATGTGAATAACATTCTAAAGTAAACTGGATGGTACCAGATTACGTACCAGTGATGAGTGTTTATATAATTGATATTGTAGTGAGGGTGAAGCGTGGCAAGGTTAGAAAAATTCAGCGATATTTGGGCTCGAGCCTGTGAGCGTAAAGGCGGACCTGCAGTAGTGAAGTCGATGTTACCGGATACTCTCGATATTGACGAAATCAGCCAATATACTGATGCTCAATTGCTGTCTGTGATGAGCAAGCGGGTGTTTCAAAGTGGATTTGTGTGGCGAGTGGTTGATAACAAATGGCCTGCCTATGAGAAAGCTTTTTTTGGTTTTGAGCCGATGAAGGTACTGATGCTGTCACCTGATCAAATTCAACAGCGTGCAACCGACCCTGAGCTTATTCGTCATCAAAAGAAAACACAGGCGATTGTTGATAATGCCTATATGATCCAACATATTAACCAAGAGCATGGAAGTTTTGCGGAGTTTATTGCTCATTGGCCAAGCGATGATATTACCGGTTTATGGCAAGTGCTTAAAAAGCGCGGCACTCGTTTAGGCGGTAATACAGGGCCCTATTTTTTACGGGCAATTGGTAAAGATACCTTTTTATTAAGCCAAGATGTTCAAGCCTATTTAACTGGCCATAACGTGGTTGATGCTGGCTTTACATCGCAAACGGCTTTACGCCAAACCCAAGCGGCTTTTAATCATTGGCAACAAGAATCTGGCATGACATTAGCTCAAATAAGCCGAATTATTTCACTCGGCGTCGGCGATAACTATGTGTAGAAGTGATAATCAAGTGCTCTAAAAAATAACTTTCGTGGTCGGGCAATGCCAAAATATTATTGAGACTTTACTTGCTGTGAATTAAATCATACCCTACTACTCATGGAGTCTTAAATTAACGTTATAAGGAAATAACGATGTCCTGGTCTCAACTGAATAAATCAATCAATGCTCACTCGGTAATGGCGCTCGATGCCCATTCTTGTCGCGATTATGGCATTAGCCTTTCTTTTACCTTTCCGTTTGATAAAGTTAGATTTACCTGCCAAGCATTAGCCATGCTGTCTCAGTTAAATGATTTCGACCAAAAAATGGTTGAGAAGGATATTAAACAGATTTGCCATCACCCAAACGCTAAAAATGCCTTAAAGCATAGCCGCAATCCATTTAAACGCATTTGGCGTACTCAATATCCATTCCGGAACTATCATTTTTTAATTAGATATGACATACAACCAAGTGCAATCAGCATTACCGACATTTTATTTGACAAACAGCTTAGCGGCCCAAAAGGTAATTTTGCAGCAGAACGGTCTATGTTGTACCAAGTTAATAGAAAAACAATCGCTAACTATAACAAAGCGCTGGATAAAGATAAAATTGGTGAATTAGAAGGAGCTTGGGATGATGACCCTCAACCAAGCGCTCAAGTAAGAACCAGCCATGCTGCTGTTAATGGCATGCAGAATCAGTTAACCAAAGCTGCATGGTTAATGGGCACTCATCTAGACGCTGCTTATCAAACTGATACTATTAAAGCCTACACGTTATTTCATAACCCGACCGACAATATCGCTTTAGATGGAATTGAATGTGTATTTGACAAACGGCTTGGACAAAAATCACACAACGCCCAACATTTAGCCGCCGTATTAGCACAAAATAACCAACAAGGTAAACAAGTCAAATGGGTTGCCCACAGCCAAGGGGCTATAATTTTTTGCGCCGCCCTTGAGCATTATCGGATTAAATATGGCAAACCGTTAACCACCCAACAATTAGCCGTTCATGGTTCAGGCGCTAATTTAGACAGATTAAAGCAGGTAGCCCAAAATACAGGGTTAACCATTAACAGTGTCCGTAATAACCCCTATGATTTAGTGCCTAGTGTCGCGGGCCGAAATGACCTTTCAGCCAGTAGTTTAGCGCGGGCTTATAAATTTAGAGGGTTAGTATTTGGCGATGAGGTTGGTGCAAGCCCACATACCTTACCCTTTTTGGGGTTAGAAACCTATGCCGACCAGTTACAACTGCTAGGGGAAGATAAAAAAGCCATTATTGTTAGAAGATTTATCAAATCTTTGCCAGCAGGTGATAGTAGAATATGATTAAACTGATTAGCGCCTATTGGCGCGGCTTTGTCGGTGGCCCTGATTTTACCCGAAGCATCAACTATAGATTCATTTTAGAAGATAAATTACTGAGCGTGAGCATACCCGACAGTAATGTGGCGGCGGTGCCCAGTGTGATTGATGTGAGCTTTCCACATACTTCTACTAGTTGGTTTAAGCAACATACAAAAATTTACGACCAGCATCAATTTGTGCGGATCATCACCGAGAACTGGATGTACATGCCGCCGATTGCCTTTGCCCCGAGCAGTGAATATGGCATGTTAACTTGTCAACTTCGAATTAAGCAGACCGACAAAATTAATGTGCAAGATAAACACGCCTTAGCCGAATTTGTCATTCAACAATATGATGACTTTCATAACGGACCGGAGGGTAAAAACACCCAAATTCGTCAAGAAATTACTGAGCAGTCCGCAAAAATGGCCGTACCATTTGATCCTGATGAACTAGAAGAAGAAATAGCCGGGTGGATTGAAAATAGAGGAAAACCCCCTATACCACAGGCTCAAATAAAACGCTTTAATCACACTGACTGGGTATTTTACCAAGAAAGTAAAAGTAATAGGCGCACTCATATTAATTATTATTGCTTACCACTCAGTCCCACAAGCTTTTTAGAAGTGAAATTTAATTGTCGAGTGGATTTAAATCATAAATTTAAAAAGTGGTCGCAACATGCACAGGAGTCACAAGAACGTATTATGGCCTCGATTCAGTTAACTGAAATAGAAGCGGAACAAGACCATTTATTACATGACTTAGATACAATATAAATATGATCCATTTACCACTGAACATGACCTATTATATAGACGAAGCATTACAGCAGATATCAGTAATTAACTACACATGAGCATGACGATACTCAAAGAATTGCTGAGGTTGAAAAGTACAGTCTATTACCTTTGAAAGACAAAGATACTCTTTTATTGTTTTATGCGTTTATTTGATAGCGACATAAAAACACTTTAACGATTTCGGCAGCGTGCTGATCTTTCTCTTCATCAGTTAAAGGCTCAATAATTTGGAAGATTAACGGCCAAAAGCATTGGCCTTTAATTAAACTATGGACTTGGTCTTGGGCCTGCTCAATATTATCAACATTAATTCGACCATCTTTGTTAGCCGCTTTAATCCAACGTAAAATCGCGGTTTCTTGTTTAATTATTTTTTTGATTTCTTGCTGCATTTCAGTGGTATAGAACAAATGACCAATTAACATACGCGACACTTCAATGTGTTCTTTTGATTGTAAGTAGTCCATATCGTCACGTACTAACTGCTGTAATTGTGCTTCTAAAGGTTGATGCGCGTCATACGCTACAGTGGGTTGAGATAATGCTTGCTCCCACAAATCAGTCATTAAAGTCATGACTAACGCTTCTTTAGTCGCAAAGTGATTATAGACTGTTCGTTTAGACACCCCAGCCACTTCGGCTAACTTATCCATACTGGTAGCCGTAACCCCTAATGATTTAAAGGTTGTTCTGGCGGCCTCTATAATCGCAGCACGTTTTAATTGGCTACGTGTTTGTTTTTCTGAGTTCATTGGTTTCATCTAAGCGATCTTATTATAATATTTTACACTGAGCAGTTTACTTTTCAATAATGGATTATTAAACTACACTGTGTAGTTTACTTTTAGAAGCAATAGCTAAAAATAGTTGCAGATTTAATGGTGATAAACACTATCATTATGTTCCACAAACTTTTAATCAGACTGCTTTGAGCTATTGGTGGTGGCAGAGGATCATCTTAGTCAGTCGCAAAGGGATTGAAATTAAATCGCCTGATGGCATGTAAGGCTAATGGCATAATGTATTGTTTAACAGTGGCTATTTTAATGGCTTTTACAAATTGATGACTCTTTTTGGCTGTTTGACTCAGCATGTTTGCTATGGGCGCCTATAATAAATTACCACGCGATATCTAGATGTTGTCATTGCCATGCTCACAGACGCATATTGATGTTAACGCTAAGGTGATAAAGTCAGTAAAATAGCCAGTTTAATTTACCATTACATGATTGGTTTGAGTCTTTTGGGCGTATCAGTCAATTAACTAAATATAATATGAGCTTGCTGACTTTTAATGATGCTCAAATGGTTGGCTAATTATCAAGCTGGCGAGTAATGCTGGCTATAGTATGCTTGCAGTATAAAAGATTGATGGTTTAAATAAGCTTGTCATCAACAACCACTAGGTTAGTGTATTACTGGTGAACATTGGTGCGGTTGTTAACCCACAAATTGATCCTGCTGAGATGTTAATAAATAGTGTTAAGAATGAAATAATTGATCGAGCTTGTTTTATTACTCACTCGAATAGCACAATTTGTTAACTTTTTAAGTATATATAACGTAAGCTTATTATTTATTTACAATTTATTCGCATCAGCTAAGTTGTTTGAATTTTATACCTATGCGATAAAGTACACAGAAAATTTTAAAGTTTAATATTAGCTATTTTCAAATCGGCTACTCAAGATCGAGTGGCGCATATTGAAAATAAATTGGAGTAGGAGCACTCATGCACAAAGCATTGAAAGTCGCCGCAGTTATTTCTGCTGCATTATGGATTACCGCTTGTGGTAAAGGGGATGAAAATGCCCAGTCACAACAACCGCGGCCACCTACACCTGTTGGCGTGATGACCGTTGAAGCGATTTCGCAAGCGATTCAAGTTGAGCTACCTGGCCGCAGTCGTGCGTATTTAGAAGCCGAAGTACGACCGCAAGTCACAGGTATTATCACTAAACGTGCCTTTACTGAAGGGACTGAAGTTAAGCAAGGTCAATCACTGTATCAAATTGACGCCGCAACCTATAAAGCAGCACTGGTAAGTGCGCAAGCCGATCTTGCGAGTGCCAATGCTGGTTTAGCTTCCGCTAAAGCCAAAGCAGCGCGTTATGACAAGTTAGTTAAAACCAATGCGATCAGTAAGCAAGATTTTGACGAGACTGAAGCGGCATATAAAGAAGCACAAGCTGCGGTTGTGGTTGCTAAAGCCGCGATTAATACTGCGACAATTAACACTGAATATACTGAAGTTAAAGCACCGATTTCTGGTCGTATTGGCAAATCATCAGTGACTGCCGGCGCCTTGGTTACGGCAAACCAAAGCAATACGTTAGCGACAATTCAACAGCTTGATCCCATTAATATCGACATAGTGCAGTCAAGTGCGCAGCTGTTACGTTTAAAAGCTAACTTACGTTCTGGGCAGTTACTGGAAAGTGAAAATGCTAAAGTAACCTTAATCCTTGAAGATGGTAGCACCTACGAACAACAAGGCATTCTACAATTTGCTGAAGTTAACGTTGATGAAACGACTGGCTCTGTAACCCTTCGCGCTGAGTTTCCTAACCCAGACGGAATACTGTTACCGGGTATGTATGTTCGTGCATTGCTCAATGCTGGCCAAGATCCACAAGCGATTTTAGTGCCACAACGTGCCATTACACGTAACTCTAAAGGTGAAGCTGTCGCAATGATAGTTAATCAAGACAGTAATGTTGAAATGCGCGTGGTAAAAACAGCTGAAGTGATTGGTAATCAATGGCGCATCGTTGATGGTTTGTCTGTTGGCGATAAATTAATTGTCGAAGGATTACAAAAAATTCGTCCTGGTGCACCTGTTTCAGCTCAGGCGTTAACGGCTGACCAACCACAAAAATAGGGAATCATTATGGCTCGCTTTTTTATTGATCGCCCTATTTTTGCTTGGGTGATTGCATTATTAATTATGCTCGCGGGTGTGTTAGCCATTAAAGGCTTGCCCATTGCACAGTATCCGAGTATTGCACCGCCAACAGTGGTGATCAGTGCTTTCTATCCAGGTGCTTCGGCTAAAACCATGGAAGACACGGTTACTCAGGTGATTGAGCAGCGCATGACCGGGCTGGATCACTTACGTTATATCTCATCGACCAGTGACAGTTTTGGTAATGCGAAGATTACCCTGACGTTTAATGCTGAGGCCGATCCTGATATTGCTCAAGTACAAGTTCAGAATAAGCTGCAAGCGGCTACTCCGTTATTACCCACTGAAGTTCAGCAACAAGGTGTACAAGTTAACAAGTCCAGCTCGGGCTTTTTAATGGTGCTTGGCTTTGTGTCTGCTGATGGTTCAATGGGGAAAAGCGATATTGCCGATTATGTTGCTGCCAACGTACAAGACCCAATGAGCCGTGTACCTGGTGTGGGTGAACTGACACTTTTTGGTGCGCAGTACGCAATGCGTATTTGGTTAGACCCGCTTAAGTTAACCCAATACAAACTAACCAGTATTGATGTCATTGCTGCAATACGTGAGCAAAATGCTCAGATATCAGCGGGTCAATTAGGTGGTGCGCCTTCGGTTCCGGGTCAAGAGCTTAACGCGACGGTATCAGCACAAAGCCGCTTACAAACACCTGAGCAGTTTAAGAAAATTATTGTTAAATCTGATTCGTCGGGCGCCAACGTTTTTCTAGCCGATGTTGCCAGAGTGGAATTAGGCGCAGAAAGCTACGCGGTAGACTCATATTATAATGGTAAACCCGCATCTGGTTTGGCGTTTAAATTAGCCACCGGTGCGAATGCGTTAGACACTGCAGAGGGTATTAAAGCCAAAGTTAATGAGATGAAAGAGTTTTTCCCTCAAGGGCTTGAGGTGGTTTATCCCTATGATACAACGCCGTTCGTTGAGCAATCAATCGAAGGTGTGGTGCACACATTGATAGAAGCCATAGTGTTGGTGTTCTTGATCATGTACCTGTTTTTACAAAATTTTAGAGCAACACTTATTCCAACAATCGCTGTGCCTGTGGTGTTATTAGGAACATTTGCTGTGTTATCTGCAGCCGGTTTTACCATTAATACCTTAACCATGTTTGCCATGGTATTGGCGATTGGTTTGCTAGTAGATGATGCGATTGTTGTGGTTGAAAACGTTGAACGCGTAATGTCTGAAGAAGGCTTAAGTCCGCTTGAGGCAACCCGAAAATCAATGGATCAAATTACCAGTGCCTTAGTCGGTATCGGTTTGACCTTGTCGGCGGTGTTCGTACCAATGGCGTTTATGTCTGGCTCCACCGGGGTCATTTATCGTCAGTTCTCTATTACTATTGTTTCAGCGATGGCTTTATCGGTGTTTGTCGCCATCGTGTTAACGCCGGCATTATGTGCCACCATGTTAAAACCGATCGAAAAAGGTCATTCCTACGCAGATACAGGGTTCTTTGGCTGGTTTAACCGTAAGTTTGATGCAATGACATCGCGTTATGAATCAAGTGTCGGCAGTATTCTTAAGCGTTCTTTTAGAGTCATGCTGATTTATGTTGGTTTAGTTATTGCTGTGGGTTGGATTTTCTTACGCATGCCAACGGCATTCTTACCCGATGAAGACCAAGGTATCTTGTTTACACAAGCGATTTTGCCAACTAACTCCACCCAAGAAAGCACGGTTAAGGTATTAAAAGACGTTTCTAATTATTATCTTACTGAAGAAAAAGACATTGTGAGATCAGTCTTTACCGTTTCAGGTTTCAGTTTTGCTGGTTCTGGGCAAAATATGGGACTTGCGTTTGTGGGTTTAAAAGATTGGTCTGAACGTGAAGCACCGGGTGAAGATGTTAAGTCATTGGCAGGACGAGCCATGGGTCACTTTGCGCAAATTAAAGAGGCGTTAGTGTTTGCCTTTGTGCCGCCATCAGTGATTGAGCTTGGTACTGCAAATGGTTTCGATGTTTACCTGAAAGACTTAAATGGTCAAGGACACGCCAAGTTAATTGAAGCGCGTAATCAATTATTAGGCATGGCTTCACAAAACTCGAATCTTGTTGGGGTTCGTCCAAATGGTCAGGAAGATGCGCCGATATACAAAATTAATATTGATCACGCTAAATTACGTGCTTTAGATATTGATATTAATAGCGTCAACAGCGTGCTGGGTACAGCATGGGGTGGGTCATATGTGAATGACTTTATTGACCGTGGCCGAGTTAAAAAGGTTTATGTTCAGGGGGACGCTAAATATCGTATGCAACCTGGTGATTTAGACTCTTGGTATGTACGTAACAATAATGGTGAAATGGTACCGTTTTCGGCATTTGCATCCGGTACTTGGGAATTTGGCTCACCACAATTACAGCGCTTTAACGGTGTCCCCGCAGTCAATATTCAAGGCTCAACAGCACCGGGTTATAGCACTGGTGACGCGATGGATGCATTAGAGGAGATGGCCAAGCAGCTTCCTCCAGGGTACGGCTTAGAGTGGAATGGTTTGTCGTACGAAGAACGTTTGTCGGGTAATCAAGCACCTAGTTTGTATGCTTTATCTATCCTAATTGTGTTCTTGGTATTGGCTGCTCTGTATGAAAGCTGGTCAGTGCCTTTATCGGTGATTTTAGTGGTACCACTAGGGATTATTGGGGCGCTATTGGCAATGAATGGTCGCGGTTTACCTAACGACGTATTCTTCCAAGTCGGTCTGTTAACCACGGTGGGCCTGGCGACTAAAAACGCCATTCTAATTGTCGAGTTTGCCAAGGAATATTACGAAAAAGGATCTGGGCTAATTGAGGCAACATTACATGCGGTACGTGTGCGTTTACGCCCAATTCTAATGACTTCATTAGCATTTGGTTTAGGTGTTGTGCCATTAGCGATTAGTTCTGGAGTTGGCTCTGGTAGTCAAAATGCCATCGGTACTGCGGTATTGGGCGGTATGATGACCTCCACCTTCTTAGGTATCTTCTTTGTGCCGTTATTCTTTGTGGTGGTTGAGCGCATTTTCAGTAAGCGTGAAAAACCAACGGAAGAGGAAGATGAACAAGTCGATAACGATAGAAAAAATATTTAATTTTTTACATTATTGATTGTAAAAAGCCCAGTTTAACTGGGCTTTTTTATGACTATTGTTTTTAAAAGATACAGAGAGTGAAAACTGACTCAAAAGGTATTAAGTCGGCATTATTAAACGGTATTTTGATTTATATTCAATAGAAAACTGAAAATGTGTTTAAAAAACACTCTGCTTAAAATTATATTAGGTATCTGATAAAGTTAGCTATTTAATTTTAAATGGTACAGTTTTAGGTCACATATGTGCAGATTTGTTGTGTTATAGTCAAAATGTTAATTAAAACCGCTTATTAACATCTATTCGTGCTTTACTGATACTTTAATGGTTATTTTTTAGCTAAGCTATCATCGATAAAGATGAACTTTTGATTAAATTATGATTATGATAGTGAATAACAATAATAAAGGATGTCACCATGCAGGCGCTATTTATTAGCCTCACTTTAGCCGCTATTCTGGCTTATCTTTGGTATGCCAGTTTACTTAAAAAGCGCACTTCAGCCATTGAAGCGCTGAAAGTGATCGACGCAAAAATTGATAAAAGATTAATGTTGTTCACTGAACTGTGCCAGGAAAAAAAGTCGTATCAACACCCCCTAACTGATGATCAACAAGCTCAATTGTTGCAACTTAAACAAATGCAGCCCCAACATGATTGGGAACAACCCATAGAAGAATCAAACGTAGCGGGCGGTTCCTTGTCGGTATCTATTGCTGCGTGGCAACAGATTGATCAAGGTTTAGAGGCGTTATTATCAACGGTAAATAAAGACAAACTGTGTGCTGACCAGCTTGCCGAGTATTTACAGTTAGAACTCGATTTTGTCCATGCAGAGGATTTTTACCGCAAAGCCGTCGACGAGTTAAACAGCGGTGTTAAAATTTTTCCTGGATCTGCTGTGGCTAAATTTGCGCGTATCGCGCCGATGCCAATATTCGATCAAGTGCAGGACTAACCCAATGATATGGGGTAATCGACAGACGCTATTGGGTATCATGGGATTGTTGGCTTGCGCTGGTTTACACATGCAGGTGCAAGCCAAACAAGTGATTTATCCCGCCGTAGAAGAAGTTGACAAGCCACAACTCAAAGCTAAGTACTTGCCTGAACAAGCCGCAGTTAAAAAACAGTTATCGTTACAACCTACACAACCTGCACCCGTTGCAGAAAACACCGCTCCGGCATCAGAAATGGATAAGATGACGAGTCGAAGCAAGGTTGATTCAATCAAAGATCCATTGTCATTAACAGCAGGCTATGTCGATGAAAAACCGCAGCCGCGCACCTTAACGAATGACTACCCGTTAAAGCCGTCGGCCAGTGTACCGAGTAAGCAGCGCATTAAGGCGAGTTATTCCGACAATGGTATCGTGAGTGATTTAGGCGTTGAAAAACGTAAAGTTTACCAATATAAGCAAACCAATGGCGTGATGGTATTTAGCGATGTACAACCGCAGGGTGATGACTACCAAGTGCTGTTGTATGAATGTTTTGCATGTCGTGTCGACTCGGTTATCGATTGGTATAAAATTCCATTATTTACTTCACCTTTTGCTGCTGATGTTGCTTTAGCAGCGCGCCAATATCAGCTGGATCCTGCACTTATTCGGGCCGTTATTCATGCTGAGTCGGCTTTCAAAATGGGTGCACTATCAAAAGCGGGTGCCAAAGGCTTGATGCAGTTAATGCCTGCGACCGCTAGCGATATGGGCGTTGATGATCCTTTTAATGCTCAGCAAAATATTCGCGGTGGCAGTCGTTATCTTGCACAGTTACTCAGCCAATTCAACGGCGACATTGACCTTGCGTGTGCAGCATACAATGCTGGCCCGACTACTGTGATGCAATACCGCGGCATACCGCCCTATCCTGAAACACAAGCTTATGTAAAGCGTGTAAAAATATTATTAAAACGCTATCAAAAGGCATTAGCCAGTTAATTTAAGGTAATTATTAATGAATCATTTACTTGATAAACTTCACTCCAAGCGTATCCCGTTCCGTCGCACTCAGGGCTATGGCCTTGCTAGTATGGCCGGATTACTGATATTGGGCGCTGTAGCTGTCCCCGCCGTTGCTGCCGATAAATCATCAGCTGCGCCATCGCAAGAAGATGTGCGTTTATACGACATCGCGACTGCACCACAAGCCCAGCGGATTGAGCAAGATATTCGCACTTTAGTCGGTTTCGGAACCCGCCATACCTTGTCTGATACTCAATCTGATACCCAGGGTATTGGTGCTGCAAGACGTTGGATTGAAGCTGAATTTAATCGTATATCTAAAGAGTGTGGCGGCTGTTTAGAAGTGGTGACTGTGGCTGATACCGTTCAAGGTAAACGAATTGCGAACCCAACCGAAGTGGTTAATGTTATTGCTATTCAACGTGGTCAAACAGATCCTAAGCGCGTAGTGATGATGAGCGGTGATATTGATTCACGTGTCAGTGATGTATTAGATGCCAGCTCAATTTCTCCTGGCGCTAATGACAATGCGTCGGGGGTTGCGGGAGCGCTAGAAGCTGCTCGCGTATTATCAAAATATCAATTTAACGGCACTATCGTTTATGCTGCGTTGTCGGGCGAAGAGCAAGGCCTGTATGGCGGTAATATTTTAGCTGACTATGCTAAAGCGCAAAATTGGCAGGTTCAAGCAGTATTAAATAATGACATGATTGGCAATATATCAGGCATTAATGGCGTGGTGAATAACAGTAGTGTGCGGGTGTTTTCTGAAGGTGTACGTATTGCCGAAACCGCAGATGAAGCCAAAGAACGCTATTTTAGTGGCGGCGAAAATGATTCTGCTTCACGTAATTTAGCCCGTAAAATTAAATCGTTAGCAGACCAGTACATGACTAATTTAGAGGTGATGCTAGTGTATCGCCTCGACCGTTTTGGTCGTGGTGGACATCATTTACCGTTTAATCAGGCTGGCTTGCCTGCCGTACGGATTATGGAAACCAACGAGAACTATAATCGTCAGCATCAAGATATTCGCGTTGAAGATGGCATTGCGTATGGTGATGTGATTGAAGGTGTCGATTTTGACTTTACAGCCAAATCGACTGCACTTAATGCACTGAGCTTAGCGTCACAAGCGTGGGCACCAGCACCGCCAACCAAGGTTACCATTGCAGGGCAAGTATCACCGAGTACCACCTTAAGTTGGGCAAAAAGTGATGATAAAACTGTTGTTGGATATCGCGTCTATTGGCGTTTAACCACAGTGCCAGAATGGACTCACAGTCGCTATGTCGGCAAGGTTAATCAGTTCACGTTGGATAATATGGTTATCGATAATTACTTATATGGCGTGGCCAGCGTTGCCGCGAATGGCAATGTCAGCCCAGTGGTGTTTCCGGGTGCAGCAGGTACATTCTTTAAATAACGCTCAGTAACAGCTTTGAAGATAAAAACAAAAATGCCCAAACCGTTGCTGCGGTTTGGGCATTTTCTATTATCTACCATCAGTAATCAGTAATCAGTATTCACATTGCACTGCAACATAAACCCTGCAGAGGCTAAATTATTCACCGACTTCCCACTTCACAGTCGTATGGCCATCGGCATGACCTAATAATGGGGTTAAATAATCTAATGCTTCTTTAGCTAACACATCTAATTGCCAAGGTGGGTTAATGACCCATAAGCCAGCAGCTGTCATGCCAAACTCGTCACTGTCAGCGCTAACGGCTTGCTCAATACGCAACTGTTTTTTAATTCCGCTGTTTTTTAGCAAGGTTAACATAGCTTCTGTTTGCTCACGTTTTACCACTGGATACCATAAAACAAATGTTCCAGTCGCAAAACGTTTATGAGCTTTAATAATGGTTTCAGCCACATCCTGATAGTCAGTTTTCATTTCATAGCTTGGATCAATTAATATGACTCCACGGCGCTCTAATGGAGGAACCGCGGCAATTAATCCTTTTAAACCATCTCCTCGAATGACTTTTACTTGCTTGTCGTCAATGAAATAATTTTCCAGTAACTCGTGGTCTGTAACATGCAGTTCGTGCAATACCATACGATCTTGCGGACGCAGTTCGACATCGACAATCGCCGGAGAACCAGGGTAAACCGTTAATTCACCATCAAATTCAGCGTTAAAGTGCTTTACTGTCTCAACGTAATCAGCCAATGCTGTAGGTAAATTTGCGTGGTCCCATAATTTAGCCACGCCGTCTAAATACTCGCCCGTTTTCTGAGCAAACTCATCGGTTAATGAGTAGGCGCCGGCACCTGCATGAGTATCGATATACACATAAGGTTTATCTTTTTTCTGCATCGCTTTTAATACTTGAATAAGCATTGAGTGCTTAAGCACATCGGCATAATTGCCTGCATGATAACCGTGGCGATAACTGAGCATGGGCATTTCCATTTACTAAATGAGACAGCAAAAACTGTGTAATAACGACATTATAAGTTTTCTAGCGCGCGAGGTATAGGTGTTCACTGGTGATGGCTTTTGGCATAATGGCGTAGTTTCTTATATTGGCATGGTAATCATCTTGTTGCAGACACCTATCTTCTTTAATCAGCAGTATCCTTCATTAGTCGATATTGCCCAGCGCTGGCAGCTTGTGTGGGACCAGCATGCTGCTTTTGAATTGCGCTTTGAGCAAAACTGCCTAAGTTTGCATAAACGAGATGAGCCTAAACTAGACGGCATTAGTGTTGATTTTGTTTCTGGTGCGGTTGCTCATCGGCGTAAGTTTGGTGGCGGGCGAGGTCAATCTATCGCCAAAGCGGTTGGATTAAAACAAGGCTTAACGCCAACGGTTGTGGATGGAACTGCCGGCTTAGGCCGTGATGCATTTGTATTGGCCAGCCTAGGTTGTAAAGTCATTATGATTGAACGAAACCCTGTGGTTGCCGCGCTACTCGAAGACGGTTTACGCCGCGCGTATGATGATGCTGAAATTGGCCAATGGATGCATGAGCGTATGAGCTTGTTCCATGGTTCCAGCCTCAATGCATTAGCCGATGCGGTGAAAACGAGCACTAACGTCGGCGAGATTGATGTGGTTTACCTTGATCCCATGTACCCACACCGTGAAAAGTCAGCGCTGGTAAAAAAAGAGATGCGAGTATTCCAAACCTTAGTTGGGGCTGATCTTGATGCCGATGGATTACTGGCACCTGCTATCGCATTAGCCACCAAGCGTGTTGTTGTAAAACGCCCTGATTACGCTGAGGATTTAGACGGTGTAAAGCCGCATTCTGTGATTGAAACTAAAAAAAATCGCTTCGATTTATACATCAAATCCGCGATGAAATAGCATCAAGTCGAGCATCG
Source organism: Shewanella sp. 5S214 (assembly GCF_041439795.1). NCBI lineage: Bacteria > Pseudomonadati > Pseudomonadota > Gammaproteobacteria > Alteromonadales > Shewanellaceae > Shewanella > Shewanella sp. 5S214. The sequence continues at coordinate 99,703 of NZ_JBGOOV010000007.1, read as the reverse complement.
AATATTAGTGTTTTAGGTTATTACTATTGGCTTTAGATTACGAATCTTGATTTTGTTGAGCCTTTGAGGAAAGCTAACTGGCTTTTACCTCAAAAGACTCATCCCAATGTCGTTGGAACTCGGCAGGATATTCTTGCTTAGCAATATGCCTGCACCAGACTAATAAATCATGGTTACAAAATAAAGGTGGCGACTTTGTTACTCAAATCTGTCGCACGGTCTTTGAGCATTGTCGCTTGGTCTAAATGAGTCATCGCCGATGAGGTGATCTCATCGGTGACATCTTTTATCGCGACAGTATTCTTAGTTATTTCGTTCGTCACCTGTGTTTGCTCTTCTGCTGCTATGGCTATTTGACCCGCCATATCAGAAATCATATTGACCGCTTCAGTGATTTCTTCCAGAGCGTTTGCCGCAGCGTTAACATCATCAACACTGTTATTGGCTAATGTTTTACTACTGTCCATCAAGCAAACAGCTTGTTTGGTTGTGCTTTGTAAGGTTTCGATAGTGGTATAAATCTCTGCCGTTGAGTCTTGAGTCCGACGAGATAATACTCGCACTTCATCAGCCACTACGGCAAAACCACGACCTTGTTCACCCGCACGAGCAGCCTCAATGGCTGCATTTAATGCCAATAAGTTAGTTTGCTCAGCAATCCCTTGAATTGTTGTCAAAATGCTAGAGATGGCTTGTGCATGTAGGCTTAATTTACCAATGACGGTAGTGGTTTCATCTATTTCTGTTGCTAACGAATTAATGGTCGTGCGAGTTTTATCAACTAAACCTTTACCTTGAATACTGCTTTGGGTTGACTGTTGTGCCGCCGCAGCAGTACTTTCAGCATTGGCTGCAATTTCATGGGTTGCGCATGACATTTCCGTCACTGCAGTCGCAACCATTGCGACTTCTTGCTGTTGGCGTTGCAACTCATCAACACTTGTTTGATTTGTAAGTAAACTCTGCTCTGCATCTAAATGCAGTTCGTGCGCCAGATGACGAATATGGCTGATCAGCTGATGTTGACTACTCACAAAGCGGTTAAAGTTATCGGCTAGCACCCCGACTTCATCCTGACTGTCGACAGTGATGCGTTGGGTTAAATCACCATTGCCGTCAGCGATACGGGATAATGCTTGTGATACACGGCTTAATGGTGCAAGTAACAGGCTTAATAACCATGAAATTGATAACACACTGATAATCAATACTAATACAGCCAATCCTAGTTGGGTAAACATTAAACTGGCAAGTGGTGCTTCTAGGGTTTGTTGGTCGAGTACAAAAACCAGTTGCCAATCAGTATTCGGTATCTCTTCGCTCCAGAGTAATTTATCTCTGCCTTCAGTATCAAAATAGACAGGTACTAATTTGCCTGTTTGACGACTTGATTGGATCAATTGACTGCTTAACTTATTATCAATAGACGTAATTTTGCCCATCAATTTATTTGCGTCTTTATAAGCAATCACAGTGCCGTCTTTATGCATCATGATGGCATAACCGTTGGCTGGCAGGGACATACTGTTGACGCTATCGACTAAGCTAGCAATTGAAACATCGCCAGCAACTACGCCATTGCTGGTTGGTTTAGCGATAGTGACGACCAATACATTAAAGGCGACATCTACGTAAGGTTTGGTAATAATTGTTTTACGTGCTTGTTGCGATTGATGGTACCAAGGACGCGATCTAGGATCATAGCCGGTACGATCAATACTCGGGTCTGAATCAATCATTATGCCATTATTGTTACCGAAATAGGTTAGCTGAAAATCGCCGGAGATTTTTGCTTGTTGCAAAGCATTAAGCGTATCACCTTCGACCTTAGTGGCAACTGAGCTGATGATCCGTTTACGATCAGACAACCATCCTTCAATTAGTTTTGCCTGTTGTTTACCAGATTCACTTACCTGATTAACACTACTTTGCAGTAACGAGCTTTTTTGGGTTGAATAGCTGTGCCACGATAATAGTCCAATGACAACCGCAAGGGCGAGGACAACCGATAGTAATATCTTTTGCTTTAGTGAATATGACTTCATATGGGATGTTAATACTGTTTATTTAAATTGAGATACGAAAATAAATACAGCTTTGTGGTTGCTGAATTTAGAATATGAATTGAGATAAGGGAGAGTCATCTCAATCTTGCTTTTATTTTCGCACACATAATAAAGCAACAAAATTAAAATCAATGTATAACAATATTAATGTCGTTTTTGTCATGTTTATAAAATATTCACTGATTCTGAATGTTAATTTTTAATTTAAAATTCTATTAATGTAAATATAAAAAGACATATAAATCCAACTTGTATTTTTTTTGTTTAAAGTATTCACACCTAGTGTATTTATACTAAAAAGGCTTTAAATCTGTTTATCAGGATAGATTGATATTTATCCATTACTGTAGCTTGCGGTCATAAGCATACTGTTACATATTGCTATTAATCGCTAAGTCTAGCAAAAGCTACTTATTGCTGAACACAGCACAGTCACGACCTTGTCCTTTTGCGAGATAAAGTGCCTCATCTGCGCGTTGAAGCCAAGTATCAGCCGTTGTACCCGGTACCCATGGGGCAACGCCAAATGACACGGTTATTTCTTTGCCATCTGGTGTTTTCAACTCTTGCTTAATCGCCGTTTTAAGATTATCAATAAACACATGTTGATCACTCATATTGGGAATTAATAATACAAACTCTTCGCCCCCGAACCGATAAAGTCGATCGTATTTACCAATATGTGAGGTGGTGATAGTTACAAAATCTTTTAGTACTTGGTCTCCAACAGCATGGCCGAACTTGTCATTGACTGTCTTAAAGTAATCTAAATCTAGAATAGCCAATAATTGCTCAATACCATTATTTTCTGCATTAGATAAAGCCGCTTTTATATCTGAGCTCATGGCGCGGCGATTAAATGCGCCAGTGAGTTCATCAATAGTGTTGAGCTTTTTTAGTAAGAGAAACTGCTTCACGCCATGACTGGCATGAATAAATGCACTCATTGATAACATCAAGATTGTTATAACAAAGGAGTTTAATGAAATTGTATTAAAAATATCAGACATGGCCACCATAGCAACGCCAGCGACGAAATTAATACATAAGGCCTCAAGCGGTCTGACTAGAATAAAAGTACTTGCGAAGACAGGATAAACCCACAAAAAACTGTCGATTCCATTTGCTATCACTATGGCTACAACACCGGTATTAATAAATACCGCTGCTATTGCGCTTACTATGCGGATTTTTTTAGAGAAATATGCATAAGCGACCAATGCGACTATGCCTAGTATGAGCGTTATATCAATACCAGCAGCAATAAAGTTACCATCGAGGTAACGTATTACTACAAATGGAAAAACACCCATTATAGCCACAGTACCTAGTAGCAAAAATAATGACAGTTGATATTTTTGCTGTAGTTGATTGATCATAATGCTCTCGCAGTAAAATGAATGATTATTCTTATCAGGCTACATATTACCAAGTGGAAACCTTTTTTACTTGAAAATATGTCAGCAGCAATCTGTTTACATAAAAATGCTATCCAATTGAGATTCAATGCTGATGCCTAGATACATGTCTGTTTCTGTCACTTTACTGTTCGGTGAGGTTAGCAACGTCATTGGTTATTCCATGCAGCCTAAAGCGTCATTATGTTGGAGCAACGTGCAGATAGAGCAAACCCTAGTAGGGCGATAAAATGGAGCGAAGCAGAAAATAGTCTGGCAAACACTGGATGTTTTGACCAATTACCGCCATTATTTCTGGGTACTTTTTACTGTTTAACCAAGTTATAGCATTGTTTATTCTGTAAAAAAGCCAATGAGGTTTGATGCAAGCTTATATTACACGCGTCAAATAACGCCCAAGGAAGATCTGCATTGCAGACAAGATAAAAATGGATACACAATGAAAAAGATATTACTCTTCGCGACTATTAGTTTAGCCGTTTCGATTCCCGCTATTGCCCATGACAATCATACAAATAACCCCTTAGCCACTAACAAACTAGACCTAAACCCACCACAAGCTCAACCTTCGCCACGACCGCCTTCGGCGCCCATTAGCCAAATTGAATCCCATAGAGCGCTGCTGCGGGAGACGCCATTGATGGCATCACCAAATGAGCCCACCCCAATAGATTCACTTGAGGTACATTCGCGTCAAAAACGTCATATAGATGTCTCGGAGCAACCGCCACTTAAGTTACAGAGTCGCAGCGCCGCACTGCAAAGTGATGACTGCAGTGACTTTTCGGGCCAAGCCCTAGTGGATCAATTGAGCCAATCGACACCCGAGTGCGTCGGTAAGCTCTATAGCCTCAAAGGCAGTAGCGCCACCGCGCTATTTAGCGAGGCCAATGTGGTCAGTGTGGCTAACGCCATTGCCACTAAAGCCAAGGACTACACTGGGGTCGATGTTCAGCATCTCGAATCGCATATTTACTTTGTCCGCGCTGCCCTCTATGTGCAGTTTTACAGCCCAAATGATGTACCCGCTTACAGCAGCGCCGCTAAGGCCAGCTTAAAATCGGCCCTCAACGCTTTATTTGCGAACGCTGCGATTTGGACTGTTTCCGATGACAATGCTGGCGTGTTGAAAGAAGCCTTAATCCTGATTGACTCTGCCGAGCTCGGCGCCGATTTTAATCATGTCACCATAAAAGTGCTAACGGACTACGACGCTAACTGGCAAGCCAGTTTCGCCATGAACGCCGCAGCAAACTCAGTGTTTACCACCTTATTCCGCGCCCAGTGGAATGATGACATGCAGGCGCTGTTCGCACGTGACCAAGGCATTTTAGATGCGCTAAATAACTTCCAGCTCGAACACCGCGACTTGTTAGGCACCAATGCAGAGTATCTGTTAGTCAACTCAGTCAAAGAGTTATCTAGACTGTATTACATTGATGCCATGCGCCCGCGAGTGACTCAGCTGGTTAAAAACATCCTCAGCAGCACCAGTAAAAGCGAACCGAGCAAAGTGCTTTGGTACGCGGCGGCAGAAATGGCCGACTATTACGATCGCAGTCATTGTAACGATTACAATATCTGTGGTTTTAAGGCGCAATTAGAGGCCGATGCCTTACCTTTTAATTGGAAATGCTCCGACAGTCTCAAGATCCGCGCCCAAGATCTCTATCAAGATCAAGCCAAGTGGGCCTGTGATGTGCTGACCAGCCAAGAAAGCTATTTCCACAGCAAACTTGAAACGGGCATGCAACCTGTAGGGCAAGATAACAACGATGATTTAGAGCTAGTGATATTTGGCAGCTCGTCTAAGTATAAATCCTTAGCCAACAGTATCTTTGGCATCAATACCGACAACGGCGGCATGTACCTTGAAGGCTCGCCCGCCGGACTCAAAAATCAGGCGCGTTTTATCGCCTATGAAGCCGAATGGCGTACGCCGGATTTCCATGTCTGGAACCTGCAACACGAATATGTGCACTACCTAGACGGGCGCTATAACCTGTTTGGTGACTTTAGCCGCGGCACATCGGCCAATACTATTTGGTGGATTGAAGGTCTAGCGGAATACATTTCTTACCGTGACGCCAATACCGCGGCCATTGCCATGGGCGAAACCGGTGAATTTATGTTGTCGACCATATTCAAAAACAACTATGAATCGGGCCAAGACCGTATCTACCGTTGGGGTTATCTGGCGGTGCGCTTTATGTTTGAGCATCACAGGGACGATGTAAGACAGATTCTCGCCTACCTACGTAACGACCAATACGCGGAATATCAAACCTTTATGGATGGTATCGGTACACGTTACGACAACGAGTGGCAAGGTTGGCTCGCCAGCGGCTTGAGCACGGCTGACGATGGCATTGTCGATAAAGGCCCAAGTGATGTCGATGCTGAGCCCAGTGGCCGTGAAGGTAACTGGGCTGGTCCTGCGGGCACTATCAGTAAGGATTACTCGCCTTGCCAAGTGACGAACGAAGCCTACCGTTACACAGAATCGGCCAGCCTTAAAATCGATGTGCCGATGGAATGTATTGATTCCAAACTCGGCCGCGCCAGTTTTACTTTCACTAATACCGAGCGCTCGGCCCAAGATCTGTGGATCAAGATTGGCGGCGGTTGGGGTGATGCCGACATTTATTTCAATTCTAAAGGTTGGGCAAGCTCAGAGCAAAACCAAGGCGCGGGGATCGGCAACGGTAACTATCAAGTCATTAAAGTGCAGTTAAACCCTGACGAATATTGGCACTACATTACCTTGTCGGGAGATTTTGGCGGCGTTGATATGCAAGTTAGCACCACTGAGCTGTTCGCTGATGTTGATCCCGATCTGGGAGATGGCGGCGTGGATCCTGAGCCACCAGCAAATTGCGGTGCAGTGACCTTAGATTACGGCCAGCTCACACTGGGCAAAAACGAGTGTATCAGTGGTGGACGCAACAGCTTCTACTTCTGGGTTGAGGAAGATAATACTCAGTTCACCGTCACCACTAAGGGCGGTTCTGGGGATGCCAATCTTTACTTCAATGCCAGTCAGTGGGCCGACGCCGAAAATGCCGATGCCAAGAGCACTCAAGCAGGTAATCAAGAGTCGCTAAGTTTTAGTGCCAATCGCGGCTGGCGTTATATCACAGTTGATACTGCCACTGAGTTTAGCGGCGTAACACTCACCCTCAATACAGGCGCGAGCAATACGCCTACGCCAGCTCTAATCGCTAATGCCTGCACGACGCAATCGCCCTTGAGTCATGGTGAGCTGAGTTCAGGCAAAGCCATCTGCACCGCCGATGGCCGCAGCGATTACTATCTTTGGGTGCCAGAAGGTACGAGTCAGTTAAGCATCAACTCGGCCCATGGCAGTGGTGATGTGAGCCTGTTTTCGGGGACAACTTGGGCCAATGCTCAACACTTCGATGCAGCGTCTGTCACGCCTGCTAACACTCAAGAAAGTATCACAGTCGATGCACCAAGCCTGGGTTGGTATTACATCACAGTGCAGAGTGAACCCCAGAGTTCAGGTGTCGCACTGCAGGTTGATTTACGTTAAAACTAATCAATGCTATTTCGTTAGTTTACTGACGTAAAAAGTGGTTTTGGCTTGGCCTGATGCTAACGGCAGCGTTGGCTAGATGTATCGACTTAATGCGCGTAGCATTGAGATAAATAATTGGCCATAACGACAGTTATGGCCAATTATTAAGCCTATATTTGAGCGGTTGCTCGCCAACTATTATCGACATTGTCTATCAGAATGCTTGTTCTATATTGTCGGTATAAATACCACCTGAATGTCATCTGGGCGGTATTTGGCCACAATTAAATTACAGCTATGAATAATAGTTAAAATGGATGATTATCGTTTATTCAAGCCGACATTTTGAGCATAATCGTGCAGAGTGAAATCGGATAAAGACTTTTATAGTGACGAATAAACGTGCGCTAAAGCGGCAAATGTTTAGTGAAAAAAATACCGTCTACTTCAATCAGAAATAGTCGGTATTTTTTACTTCTCGTTTAAGGTTATTTACTCATAGTTTGCTACTAGGTTTACCCCCGAATAGTTAGTATAACCTCTTAGCATCACATGATAAGTCGTTTCAACCGTTGGGGTGAAAGAACAGCTTTCATTGTTACCATTTTTGTAAGGACGACAATCAAAACTGCCTGTGGTCGGTTGTGTGCCGGCTTTGACGTATATATCGGCATCACCGCTACCACCACTCATGGTCACATTGAGAGTGTTATTAGCTGGTACGACGACCTTATAAAAGGTTTGTGAACTGCTTGCACCGCTTAATCCTGTTCTTGGAACACCATTAGCAAGACAATCACTGTCTGTACAACTACTTCCGCCACCTAGATTGTAGTCCGCAGTAAGGTTAGCATTAGCGAAGGCTGAGTAACCTTGGATCATAACGTACCATTTACCAGCAGCAGGATTAGTGAAGTCGCAGCTTTCATTATTACCATTTTGAAATGGACGACATTGATAGCTGTTAATGGTCGGTTTAACCCCTTGGCTGACATACATATCGGCATCACCAGAACCACCTGCTAAGGTAACCGCAAGGCTGGTTGCATTGGTTGGCACATCAATGAAATAGTAACTTGTTGAGCCCTGACCCCCGCTTGTTGCAATAGCTTGACCATCAAGAAGTTCAGTATCAGAAGGCGGCGGAGGACAGTTATCGCCACAACCACCATCGCTATCCAGTGAGAACAGCAGTGAATTTGGCGATCCAGTTTTTGCATCAGATACCTTACCGCTACTTGCTCTTGTCGCCAGCAAGTTAGTCACTTGTGTTGGAGTCATACTGGGGGTTTCATTAAGATATAGCGCAGCAACCCCCGCAACATGTGGCGCGGCCATTGAAGTACCACTAATGGTGTTAGTTGCACTGTTTGAAGTGTACCAAGCCGAGGTGATGCTTGAGCCTGGGGCATAAATATCAAGACAAGTACCATAGTTTGAAAAGCTTGATCGTGAATCAGAGCTGGTTGTTGATCCCACAGTAATCGCATCGGCGGCACGAGCTGGAGAGTAATTACAAGCATTGCTATTATCATTACCTGCAGCAACCACAAAACTAATCCCTGCAGCAACCGCGGCATTAACAGCATCATCTGTTGCTTGTGATGCACCACCACCTAGGCTCATGTTGGCTACAGAAGGACCAGAGGCATTATTTTTGACCCAATTAATGCCTGCAATCACTCCAGAGTTACTGCCTGAACCACTACAACTGAGTACCCGTACCCCAACAATATTGACATTTTTTGCAACCCCATAGCTGGCACCACCGATTGTGCCCGCAACATGAGTACCATGGCCATTACAGTCTGTGGTATCTGAGTCGTTATCGATAAAGTCATATCCACTGGTGGCTCGTCCACCAAATTCATTATGGCTATTGAGTACCCCTGTATCGATAATATAGGCGGTGACCCCCGTACCATCATAATCGTAATGGTAGTTGTTATCGAAAGGCAGATCTCGCTGATCTATTCTGTCTAAGCCCCACGTTGGACTGCCTTGATCGCTACTGGCAGACATAATAGGGGAGATCGACATCATTTGATCTTGTTCTATGTATTTAATTTTAGGGTCATCTTGAAGTTCAGCGATCTGCTTGGCATTGGCTTTAATCAATACGCCATTTAGTGCGTTACCGAAGTTTTTCACCACGCTAATATTGTAATCATTAGCGAGAATGTTGGCTTGTTGAGTGGAAAAATTAGCCAACGCGGATGTATCTTGTAGATTTAAAATACTCGGGGTATTAAAGACCACTATATAGGTATCTTTAATGGCTTTGTTACTGTTCACAGGAAGTAATTGTGCTGCTTGGGATTGCATTGGAAGTGTGCTCAGGGCTGCCAATACTGCGAGGGCTATTTTATGTTTGTGTTCCATACGATTCTCCATTTTTTTTATAGTCTCCATAAACGACGAGACCTCTAAAAAGTAGGATATGCAGCCATATTTTTATTAAAAATGGTTTGATTAGGAAATGACAAACGATTATCAATTGTAACTATTTAGTTACATCTCGAGCTTAAAATACCTTATTAGGATAAACGCTGTAAAAAAAGTCTTAGTACAAAAGTAGGTGGCAACGAAATACTTAAAAAATATCAATAATGACAATGAATTGCTTATTATGGTTTAGTATTCTGATGTTAAATTTTTTCAGTTAGCTTGAAATTTGTCAGCCTTTAGATTGAGTAAATTTTTGTGCCGTCATACATAAGTTGTAAATGTATCGTTTTGTGAAATCTTTTACACTTAATAACATAACGTCGCCTGCTTACTCTCAAATTTGTCATCCTAAAGTTGTGGACTTAGTGATACTCAGTCGGTAACTTTCAGCCCGAATCATTTTTATCTAGGCTTAACTTATCACTTTGATTTTATATTAAGCGGATCGTATAAAAGTTTACTGACTTTATTGAGTAACTAACTTATGCAGGAATAACTGCTAAAGAAAAGCTACTCGAATGAGTAGCTTTTTTGTAACGCATTGACTAGGTAAAAGTATAAGGTACTTTAATTATTTAACATGACTTGGTTTGATTTCGAAATATTCAGATTTCTGATTAAACCGTCGTAGTCATCATTTTGGATGTCACCGACAGTCATCTGAATATTGCTATTAAGTCCTGATCTTTGTAAATTTTCGGGACGGTTAGCGATATCTTCAGCTGTTAGTGGATATGCTTCACTAGCATCAATATTAAATTGACTCGAATCGATAGCGGTAAACTTACCACTAATAGGCGCACCATGTTGTCTACTAATATTAGCCAATATCCATTCGAAATTGTTTTTACTGTTTGCGGAGTTAACTGCAGTAGGCCAATCCCATACACCGTAACCGTTAATATCCTGATGAAGATATTGATCAACTAAGGCTTCTGGCCCATTAAGATTATTCGCATTCGCTCCACCAAAAGTATAAGGGAAGTTAGGTCTATTTGTCGGATGATCAATATGCGCATTACCACCCCATTTTAAGAAATTCTCATATTTTATATCGTACATCATAAATAAACTGGAGGTATAAGGAACATCTGCCTTCTGTTTAAATAGGGTGATTGATATATAACGTTTACTACGAGGCGGCATCATTGCTCGATATTGTGCTTGGCTAGAAATCGTTGTACTTTTGCCGTCGGTTTCACTCCAGCCTTGGCTGGCAGAAAATTCGGCACTGATTTCTGAACTCGCTCCGCCAATTCCAGGAATACCCACTTCGTATTTATTGGTGACACCAATTTTTTCGGAGAAGGAGAAATTATCGGTTTTGGACCAGCTAGTGGTGTAGTCATAATTTAGGGTGGCTACACCGGTATCTTCGGTGTCTCCCCAGTTATAGATCACCACGGGAGCAGTATAAATAGCTTCGCGATCATAAACTTGAGGAGAACCTAACCGTAAGTCTTGAGGGTTAGTTACAAAATGTATATTTTGTAAATTAACCTTCAAACGCTCACTTGAGCGGTAGCCGCCAGCATGTGGATCATTGCTATTATAGCGTGCTTTGAGACTATACTCGTTGCCCGATTCTCTTCTTACTTCTATATCCTGACCAACATACTGTGATGCGGTACCACCAGCCCAAGCATACCCCAGGTGATGACCTAGGGAGAATAGTGAGCTGATAAACGATGGGTTAGAAATAACATCATTTTTAAGTGAATCAAGATCAGGGGCGGCGTGCTCTACCATAGACAGTTTTGGAATAGTATTAGGGATAGCAGCTTCCACAAAGTAAGAGGTTGCTCCTAAAGCAGTTAAACAGGATAAGGTTAATATTTTTATATTTGATTTTGTTCTCATGATTATTCCTTTATTTTAATTAAAAGTGTCCTTCATTGAGCGCGCAAATAGATATTATATGTACTCAGGAAACATATAATTAATCATTACTACTATGCGCATTTAAAAGCTAACACTTTTATATTTTTTAAACAAAATAAAAATATATTAAATCTAAAGTTGTTTTGTTATTGTTAAATTTGTTAATTAGTGTGGTTTTTAAATTGATCCCGCTTTATTTTAATAGTGTATTTACTTTATTTTTAATGATTTGTTTACGCTGTAATTAGTATGTTTACTTTAAAGTAAATTTTATTCTATATTAAATAATACGGCGTGCTTAATATCTTAGGTAATATAATCGATTTAACTCATTAAACAATATGATGTGTTATATGAATTTAATAGCATGGCATACTTAATATGTTAATTGTCATGGTTTACTTATCTATTTTAAGAGAAGGCTATAGTAGTAGCATAATTAGGGTAATATATTGATAGGTTTTCTAATATTATCTAAATAAGTCTTTTATTATTTATCTTCGTTTAGTGACTAAAATTTATAAGAGTATACATTGTCGTCGAAAATCGCAGCGACGATAGCTAATAGGTCACTGCGAATTATAATAATCCAATACCTTGCCCTAAAATACCTACCACATTAATAAACAGCTTGATCCACACAGCCATAACCGCTGAGCTAGCAACCTAATGTTATTCGCTGTCACTTTCAACACAGTTATCTGGCTGACAATGCTGATGTGCTAAGGTTATAAACGCCTTCGCCGCCGCGGTTTGGTAGGCTCCTTTTCGCTGGAGCAATACTGCTGTACGTTGCAGTAAAGAGGGGGTTAGTGTGATAGCGACGAGTTCATCTCGCTCGCCAGTAATGTTTGACGGCAGCAAAGTGGCAAGCTGAGTATTGCGCACAATCTCAATAACTGCACTGAGTGAGTTAGCCTCCATCAACACCTTTGGTTGTACTTGATGCTGACGGCAATAACGTTCAATTTGTTCACGGGTAGCAAATTCATTACTTAATAATACCATTGACTGCTGGTTTAATATTTGCAGATTAACGACTGACTCTTGCGCAAGAGGGTGATCTTTTCTCACGACTAATGCCAAGGTTTCTACCAGAAGAGTCTGCGATTCAATATCCGCAGAATGGACATTTTCAAATGCGATACCGACATCAAATTCGTCGTCCAGCAATCGCTGTTCCATTTGCTCCTGTGACATTTCCTTCACGCTCAGTGTCACCTTGGGGTAACGCTCATGAAATACTTTTATCAAAGGACCGATAAGGTAGGTCGTAAAAGTTGGTGTAATAGCAATACGCAGTTCTCCACTACTGAGGTTTTTCACATCATTAATCGCTCGCTTGCCTTCTTGTAGATCCTGGAGGGCGTTACGCGCATAGCGGGCATACATTTCTCCTGCATCTGTTAGACGTACGCTGCGTCCTGAACGATCAAATAGCTGGCAACCTAATTGTTCTTCTAATTGTTTGATCTGCTGAGATAACGCCGGTTGTGAAACATACAGTGAAGTTGCAGCCCGAGTGAAGCTGCGATATTCCGCCACCGCGAGAAAATAGTTGATGTGTCGTAATAGCATATGCGATCCGATGTATAAGTATTGCTTATCGATATCATAATAAACCAGTATTTTACCTTATTCTAGTGTGGGCGTAGCATTCACTGTATTGCAAGGCAGAGGTCACTATGATGAAAAATATTATTGAAGGTTTTTTAAAGTTTAAAACTGACGTATTCCCCGAACGTGCAGAGATGTTCAAGAGTTTGGCTACCAGCCAACATCCACGCACATTATTCATTTCTTGCTCGGACAGTCGCTTAGTGCCTGAGTTGGTGACCCAGCATGAACCGGGTGGCCTGTTTGTTATTCGTAACGCCGGTAATATTGTACCGTCTTATGGGCCTGAACCCGGCGGTGTTTCGGCATCGGTGGAGTACGCCGTAACCGCATTGCAAGTCACCGACGTTGTTATCTGTGGACATTCTGATTGTGGAGCGATGACCGCGATTGCCACCTGCAAGTGTATGGATCACATGCCTGCGGTGGGCAGTTGGCTGCGCTATGCCGACTCTGCTCGTATCGTCAATGAAGCCCGCCAGCACACAAGTGAACGCGCACGGATTGAAGCTATGGTGCGAGAAAATGTCATCGCCCAGCTTGATAATATTAGAACGCATCCCTCGGTCCGCCTCGCGTTAGGAGAAGGCCGTCTGGCTTTGCACGGCTGGGTCTACGATATCGAGTCAGGCAGTATTGATGCCTTGGACTACCACACCAATACTTTCGTTTCCCTTGCGGACTATCCTGATGTCCGCGCAACCCACACACAGCTAAAGGTTGCTGTGTAAATAAAACACAATAGAGGTATTATTATGATCCAATCACAAATTAGCCATACTGCTCGCCAAGCATTAACCGATCTCATTATTGCAGCCAAAGCAGAAAAGAATCTTTCGTTTGAACAAATCGCCCAGGGTACAGGCTTAAGTGATGTATTCGTTACAGCGGCTTTGCTAGGTCAGCAGCCTTTACCCGCCGACGCCGCTAAGCAAGTTGGCGAAACGCTTGGTCTTGATGCCAGTGCGATTACGTTGCTGCAAGCTATTCCATTACGTGGCAGTGTTGAAAATAGTATCCCTACAGATCCGACGATTTATCGTTTCTACGAGATGATGCAAGTATACGGCACGACCTTAAAATCCTTAGTGCACGAACAGTTCGGTGATGGGATAATTAGCGCAATCAATTTTAAAATGGATATTAAGAAGGTTGAAGATCCTGAAGGTGGCTCGCGCGCAGTGATTACCCTTGATGGTAAATTTTTACCCTATAAGCCTTTTTAAAACCAAATCATTTCACCATAGTCGGCACTTAGTGCCGATTATTTTTTTCACCAATAGGATTATCCATTACTCATGAGTGAAGATCATACTAACGCTGCACACCAGTCGGTATTATCCATGTTGTGGCCGATGCTCATTATTGCTGGGATGGCAATCAATTTACGGCCGACACTTACCGCCATAGGCCCTTTGCTGGACGACATTACTGCCACTACCGGTTTAGGCTTACAAGCCGCATCCTTACTTACAGTGTTACCTATGTTATGTATGGGGATATTTGCCTTATTGCTGCCTTGGTTGGGCAGATTATTTAGCGAGAGTGTGTGGATAACTGCAGGCCTTGTTGCAATTGCTTTGGCGAGTTTTTGGCGTTTATGGCTCAACGATAGTGGCGCGCTGATTGCCAGTGCATTGCTGGCGGGTACAGGCATCGCAATTGTACAGGCGATACTTCCTGGTTTAGTTAAACGCTGGTATCCACAACGTGTGCCACTAGCAATGGGAGGATATTCTGCCTCACTTATGGCTGGTGGAGGTATAGCCGCAGTCATTAGCCCGCTAGTGGCTAACCATCAAGGTCATTGGCAATCTGGGCTTGGTATTTGGCTAATACCGGCCTTGATAGCACTGTTATTGTGGTGGACAAGGCCCAGAGAAAATCTACATATTAGCGACAATAGCGTTAAGATTAATTTTTTTACTAATCGCCGTGCATGGTTACTGGCTTGCTACTTTGGGCTGGCTAACGGCGGTTACGCCTGCATGATTGCATGGTTACCAAGTTATGCTCAGGAATTAGGTTGGAGCGCTCAAGATAGCGGTGAACTCATTGGGATTATGACGATATTTCAAGTAGTTGGTGCTCTGGCAGCTCCGGCATTATCTGCTGGTCGTCTTGATAGACGTCCTTGGTTATTTTTTGCGGTCGGTATTCAGCTAGTTGGATTTTGCGGATTAATGTTAGCGCCTGAGTTAATGTTAACCTCATGGGTTGCGATGATCGGCTACGGCCTTGGTGGCTGCTTTGCGCTGACTCTGACCGTAACGCTTGACCACTTATCTTCACCTAAACTGGCCGGAGCATTAACCGCTTTTGTCCAAGGTGTTGGTTTTATCGTGACAGCGGTTATCCCTTATATCGCTGGAGCCCTTCGCCAATGGAGTGGCAGTTTTCAAACTTCCTGGCTTATGGTGATAGTGACCCTTACATTTATGTTTTTGGTTACCATAACGTTTTCGCCTAGCAGATATGCTAAGGCAATGAATTTAACCGCCGCTTAAAGGCTTATGGTTAGAGTTACATACTATAGGGATGCTTTGAGCGCGCCAATTAAAGCTGCTGAGCTTGGGCAGAGCGATGCTCAATATGTTTTGGGAACACGATTAATTGCCAACCAAGATCAAGCTGAGGGTGATAAATGGATAAAACAAAGTGCTGAATTAGGCAATAAAAAAGCGCTTAAATATCTCAACCGCAGTGTGTAATATTTGCTAATAACATAACGGCTATAACGATGTTGTAATAGCCGCTTGGTGGTTTTTTATCCGCGAACTGACTTGCTTAAGGTGGTGTTTCTGCCACCACCTAAACCGCATAAAGCACACAATACGCCTGCAATCGCACATAACCATAATGGAACATCCCAACTGCCGGTTGCAGTGTGTAGCGCGCCTGCGACCATAGGTCCAACGGCTGCCAGTAAATAGCCGACACTTTGTGACATACCAGAAAGTGATGCGGCTTGGTGCGGGTTATCGGTGCGCAAACTAATAAACGATAAGCCTAAAATAAAACAAGCCCCAGAGCAAAAGCCCAGCATTAGTGTCCACACAAAAGCAAAGTGAGGCATATACAGCAGACCAAGGGCACTGAGCGCACTGAGTAGTGCCAGAATAAAGCTCAGCGCACTTTGATCTTTTAACTTAGCCAGTAACGGAATTAATACTAAGCCTGGCAGTGCTGTCGCAATTTGAAAAGCGCCATGATACGCCCCGGCTTCAACGGCTGAGTGGCCAGTATCAGTCAGTATGCTTGGCAACCAAGTAATAATGATGTAATTCAGAAATGAGTTTAGGCCTAATAACAAACTAATTTGCCAGGCTAAAAGATAACGCCAAACACTTTTTGAGGCAGCCGATTGATGTGCACAATAGCTTGGTTTAGTGTGTTTACCCAGCTGAGCTGTCCAGACGATTAAGCTGGCAATTGTAATGATGGCTGCCGAGCCCAGAGCAAATTGCCAGCCTAAACCATTGAGTTGGCTAAGGGGAAATACCAAGGTTGAAAACCCACCAGAGGTGACTCCCATAGTCAGCACGTAGGCTGAGGTCATCAGTGCTACTTTCGTGGCAAAATCACGTTTAATCAGACTGGGTAATAACACGTTGGCAATCGCGATTCCGACACCAATAATAGCGGTACCGATAAAGAGCATGGTTGAGGAGTCGATAAACCGAGCGGCAATACCTAAGAAGATCAAGATTAACGCGGTAAATAATGCGTGTTCTAAACCTTGTTTTCTAGCAAACACTGCCGCCATCGGTGAAATAACGGCAAAGGCAATTAACGGTAATGTCGTTAAAAAGCCTGCTTGCGATCCGGTCAGGCCAAAGTGACTAATAATTTGCTCCAGTACTGGGGCAATCCCAGTAAAAGGCGCGCGTAAATTTGCTGCAATAAGCAAAATGCCCAGCACCAGTAATATGCCTGAGAAGCGCGATTTCGGTTTGTTATGTAAGATAGCTGAAGTCATACCGTTTTTTTGTTTTTAACGTCAATAATGGTCGCTAGTATAAAGATTTGCCGGACGTTATAATTTAGAAATAGTGACATTTAATGATTGAAAACTGACAAAACGATGTTTGATGCAATTGGCTGGGATGAAATCAAGAATTTTGAAGATATGCCGCAAGCTATTATCGCCAAAATTGAGCATACCTGTGCCAGCCACGAAATTCCGTTACACACTCACCCTAAAGGGCAGTTGATTTTAGCTTTGCATGGTTATGTCACCTGTGAGGTGTCTGCAAAAATGTGGATGGTGCCAACCCATAGTGCCATTTGGATCCCGGCAAATAAAGTCCACAGTAACCGCGCATCAGACAATGCCCAGTTATGTCACTTATTTATTGACAATACGATGTTCAAAATGCCGCTCAATACTTGTACTTTGGCGATTACGCCCTTAGTAAAAGAGCTGATGTGTGAGCTTGCAGGGCGTGATCAGCATTATGATTTATCCAGTAACACGGCACGATTAGCGCAGGTTTTATTGGATCAACTGATTGAGATGCCTATTCAGCATTTAGATGTTGCCTTGTCTAAACATGTTGTTATTCAGGCGATGAGTCAACAATTGATAAGCCAACCTAGCGACAGAAAAACACTACCACAATGGGCCGAACAATTTGCATTAACCGAGCGCACATTAGCGCGGCTGATCAAAAAAGAAACCGGTATGACATTTGGAAAGTGGCGCACCCAAATTCATATTATTACCTCACTGCAAGCGCTATCAGATAAGCACAGTGTGCAGCATGTTTCTGAGTTATTAGGCTATGAGTCGGTCAGTGCTTTTATTACCATGTTTAAAAAAGTCATGAAAAAATCGCCGATGAAATACATGAGCGAATTAAAGGCTTACTAGCCTCAATCTAGGCTTATCAAACAAGCAACTCGGCTGCAATTTATTGGTGATATTTTAGCATAAAATGGTATTTGAATAACGGATAAAAAAGCCCCAACATTTGTGTTGAGGCTGTGTTTTATATAGCAGTTTGGTATGCGATGAATATGCTCGTTGAGCTGACAATACTCATCTTAGCAACCTTGCTTGATTAGAAGGTATAACCAACATCTAAGCTAAGTGAGCGACCTGCCGCGGCAACTCGTCCAGCGGGAGAAACATCTAAGCCTCTAAAGTAATACTGGTTATCAAATAGATTGTTAACCGATAAACCGACTTTTAAGCCGTGATTATCTTGTTTGAAAAACTCAGTGCCAATATTGAAGTTAACCACGGTATAAGCAGGCACTTCGCCTGCTGTGCCTGAAACATTTTCTTCTACTGTGTTAGCCAGATCAGAAAATGACTTGCTGTAGTAGAACGCCATCAAGCCTAAATCTATCTCGTTGATGCTATACATAGCACTGGCAGACAGTTGATGTTTAGACACATATGCTAATTCGTTCCCCGCAAATTCGCCGTCAAGTTGTTCGGTATCTAAATAATTATAGCTGCCACTTAATATCAAATCTGGAAGAGCCATTGGTGAATATGTGCCTTCTAATTCAATACCTTGGTTACGCGTTTGGCCAATATTCACAAACATTCTGATATCGTTGTCGTATTCAATTTTGTTTTCAAAATCGATACGGTATGCCGCAATACTTAAGTTACTTCTTGGTGTGGGGGTAAAGCGCACACCGGCTTCATAGTTCCAAGATAGCTCTGACTCCAGAGTTTGATCTTTAGGCCATAACTGTGAAATTTGTGGTGTTCTAAGTGAACGTTGCGCATTGGTATAAGCAAACCAATTTGAACTGAATTCATAACCTAAGGTGATCCCAGGTAGCCATTCGGTAACATGGTTATCTTGGCTATAGTCTTGACCAAGATTGCTAAAGGTCATATGAACATCTTCATATCTCAGGCCTGGGGTAATCGATAATGTATCATCAAAAAAGCCCAGTTTGTTGCTGACATAGTAAGCCATGGCATTGGTATCCATCTGCCAGTCACGTGGTCGAGTTGCGACTTGTGACGATTTGTCTATGTGGTTAAGTTGATAACTAATGTCTTCATTAACGTAACGTACACCAGCAATAATATGCTGACTGATATCGCCATCAATAAGAAGACTTGTCGTGGGTTCGATACCAAACACGGTAAAGTCTCGTGGGGAGTTACGCAAATGAGTGGCTTCTTGTGTGGTATCACTCCAGCTTGTTCCTAGATTGCCGTCTGTGTCTTGGCTGGCATCATAAAAGTCCCACTGGAAATTACGTGAGCTTTTATTACCAAATACGCTGAGATCAACTTCGCCATAGTCGATGATGCTCGAATCATCGAGAACATGATTGTATTTTAATGCGACTCGTTTAGTGTCTGCGTTAAATTCATCATTAGGACGTAAAGATTGCTCTCGATCGGCTTCATAGGCTGGTGTGTTCAGTGCACCTGGTAGTTCAGAAAATGCATCGTAGTATTGTAATGTCGCATCTAAGCTATTTTGCTCATCGATATTCCATACGGTTTTTAACATCAGGTTTTTAATATCGGTTTCTGAGTGTTCACGAAACGATTCGCCCTTGGTTATGTTGCCATCAAAACGCATTGAAAAGTCATCATTAACGGCACCGCCAGTACTAATGTTGGTATCAAATAGGTTACGGCTGTCACCAAAGAAGGTCACCCGTTCATTGACGCTAGTTTCCCAGTCAGTTGGGATCGACTTTGAAATAAGATTAATGACTCCACCGACGTTGTTCGGGCCATATTGGATTGATGCGCCACCGCGAGCAACATCGATTCTATCGATCATAAATAAGGTTGCCGGGAATAATGACTGTCCAGTGTGGCCATATGGCGCCAGTGTCATTGGAATGCCATCCAGTAATACTTGGGCGTAGCCGCTGCGGCTGCTATCTAAGCCACGTACAGAGATATTAGGCAGAATACCGGTTCCGGTTTCATCCTTAATTTTGATCCCCGGGACTTGTTGTAATGCGGTATCGATTGAACGTGCCGCCGTTCGTGATATTTGATCCGCTGTAATGATGGAGCGGTTACCGGTATAGGTTTTTAAATCTGCTACTTCAGAATTGCCTAGCAGGCTGCCTGTTACCACAATCACTTCAGGCTTGGTTTTAGGCTGACTTTTGTCAGCAAACGCTGAAGAACTGGCAAGACTGGCAGTGATTGCGACAGCAATGGTGGTCAAAGTAAATCTGGTTTTTTCAGTTAACATGCATATTCCCTATGTATCATTTAGTCTGTTTTAATGTGTCAAGTTGGTGCTTAAACGTTTTGAAAATCATGCCGCGGTCTTCACCGATTAAAAATGCTTTTGTGCCTTTTTCATGCCAGCTCGCTTGTTGTTCTGGAGTGCGAGGAATGGCGCAAAAGGTGACATTTTGGGCTTGGCAAAGGTGGGCCATTTTATGGATTTGGGCTTGAACATCGGCGTGGGTAACTTGTGTGCCATAACCTAGAGATAAGCTGAGATCTAATGCGCCTTCGATAATCATATCGACTTGCGCTAGCTTGACGATGTCAGGTAATGCCGCCATGCCATTGATGCATTCAATCATCAGAACACACCACCACTTCTCGATTCGCTAAATCGATATAGTCTTGGAGGGCAAGGGTGCCAAAACCGGTATTACGTCCTCCCGAAATACCTCGAGTACCCAAGGGGGGATATTTAGCGGCTGCAATCGCATTGTTTGCCATTGCCAGGCTAGATATTCTCGACACCACAATTCCAGCCGCTCCAGCATCTAAAACTCTACCTATGGTTGCGGCGTTGTCGTCTGGCACTCTGACTAGCAGTGGCAGCCCTGAGCAATTTGCTGCACGAATGCAGTGTGCCAAAGTGTCATCTGAGATAAGCACATGCTCAGTATCTAGAACGGCAAAATCAAATCCTGCATAAGCAAACATTTCACATATGACTGGAGAGGGAACTGAATTTAAGATCCCAAAAACCGTTTCTTGGTTGCTTAGTTTTGATTTGAGCGAGTGGAAGAACAGCATAATGGTCAAAATATTTTTTTGTTAATGATTTCGATAAGTATTCTCATTTGCGTTTGCCGGGTCAAGTAGTTTATGACGACTTGCTTACGATGCCGTTACTCAATTTCCTGTCTTAGTAATATTTTTCCTTATTTTCCAATTAGTTTAAGCCAAGTAGTCATTTTTTATTAATGTCATTTTCGAATGTAAATTTTATTTAAATAGTAATGATTATCATTTACATTGTTTCGGTGCAGCGAGAATCCTCATCCTAGTTACCGTGATTGAGGACCATATTGCCGTTAAATAGCGTTAGTATTTTTTGAGTATAGGAATGTAAGTTATGCAACCTAAATTAGTTTTGATTACACATGTGGAAAATCGAGCTGTGGTGGAAGGTTTTGTACCAGCAGCACTCAATTTAGGCTACGAAATATGGTTACTGACCGATCATGGTTTAGCACATAAACAATATTTTGTCGGCCAAACACAGTCTCCAGATCATATTATCGA
The DNA here is from genome assembly GCF_041439795.1 of Shewanella sp. 5S214. Classification (NCBI taxonomy): domain Bacteria; kingdom Pseudomonadati; phylum Pseudomonadota; class Gammaproteobacteria; order Alteromonadales; family Shewanellaceae; genus Shewanella; species Shewanella sp. 5S214. The sequence goes on along the minus strand of NZ_JBGOOV010000007.1, from coordinate 78,259 downwards.
ATGTGATGTATTCAACCCTCTTGCCATTATCGATTGCTTACATACTTTAGGTGTTTCACCCGATATCGTTTTTTCTAATAGTGATCACTTGCAAACATCAACTGCGATGGTGGCTGATTATTTTGCTTGCGCAGCGAAAAATTGGCATGTGTGTTACCAAGCTAAAAATAAAGCGGCGATGCGCGCTAAGTTATTGGCGCTTGGTTTACCCAGCACATGGGCTTTTAGTTGGTCTGTAGGGCATGACTTACCTAGTAATATGCCATTTCCTTTAGTCGCGAAACCTCGTGAAGGTGTTGCGAGTATGGGAGTGGCTTTATGCCAAAATACTGAAGAATTAATGGCGTATGCGGCCAACATCGGTTGTTCAGAGAGTGTGATTTTGCTTGAGTCTTATTTGCAAGGGCCACTATTTACATTAGAAACCCTAGGCGATGGCCAGACCTTGCATGCCATAGGTGGGTTTGATGTGTCTTTATCGCCCCCACCTTATTTTATTGAAACTCAAGCCTGTTGGAATGGGGCAATTTGCACGCAATATCGTCAACAAGCATTGGCTCAGATTAGCGCTTTTGGGATTAATTTTGGGGTGTGCCACAGTGAATTTATATTGACAGACAGCGGACCGGTTTTAGTTGAAATGAATTACCGTAGTATCGGCGATGGTCGCGAGTTTCTTCTTAATGATGTGCTTAATTTTAACTGGTTTGAAACGATTTTATTAGTCCACGCAGGTAAGGAGTTAGCTGAATTAGATACCGACACCAGTGATGCCTTAATCCGCTATTTCCCGGCTAACGAAGAGGGCAGTCTTAGTGCGTGTCCTATGCCATTAGCGGTGGATCATTCAACCCATCATGCACACTATTTGCCTATTAAGTCGATAGGCGATGAAATTCGACTCAGTCATTCCAATAAAGATTACCTTGGCGTGCTTACGGTTTGGGGGCGGGATTTTTTGAGTCTTCAGGCCACGGCTGATGTGTTATCGCAAGATTTAACCTGGGAGTTTAACTAATGACCACGGATAAACAGTATATCGGCCAACGTATTATCGATGCCTGCCTCAGAGAAAATGTCTGTGAACTGATGTCTAAAGGCGAGATTGTTGCGGCAATACCGCCAGCATTGAACCGACACTGGCCCGACGCTATGCCTGCCGCTTGGCTTAAGGTCAGTCATTTTTCGCAGCGAGTTATCTATGTGCCAGTGATCGCCAGTCAATATATGCAGACATGGCGAGCCGTCTCTGATACTTGGCTAAGCCACAAGCTGACTAACAAAAATGATACCCCATTGTACCAACAAGGTTATCGAGCTTGGCTTACGGAATTGGCCGCAGATTTACCGCCAGAATCTAACGCCCTGTTCCTCGACTATATTGCAGAAGCGGACTGTGCGGTATCCCATAGGGCGCTTTGTCGACAAGCATTTAACGCTAGGAAAGAGGCATTAAGTGTCCCATTGAGCACCATGAAAGATTGGCATAAAAGTATGCTGTTCAGCGATCAGGTCGCATCGTATTTAGACCATCCTTATTATCCAACCGCACGAGCCAAAGTCGGTTTTGACTCTCAAGCGATGACATTATTTGCACCAGAGTTTGCCGCCCAATTTGAGCTTTATTGGTTAGCGATTTCTAAAGAGTTAGTGACGTTAACCTCGTTAGTGCCAGAGTGTTGGCCAAGTATGACTGAGGTTGGTTTAGATGAGTCGCTCACAGACACACATTGTTTATTTCCGTTACATCCGTTAACGGCTCTCAGTTTGGATGTCTTGCCAGAGGGAGTGCTTCTTGCTCCTCAATCGGCGCTTACGGTGCAGGCCAGTTTATCCGTTCGAACATTAGCTGTGGTCAATACTCCAGGCGTGCATATTAAGGTGCCATTATTGATGGCGACCTTAGGGGCTAAGAATATTCGCTCCATAAAACCGAGTACTTTATATGACGGACATTGGTTTGAACGCACGTTGACAGCATTGGCGCAACGCGATGGTGTATTAGGTGAGAGCATTGAGCATGTGGATGAACAACATGGTGGTCACTTAGGCGACCATAAATTGTTTGCTTATATTGTGCGTCGTTATCCACCAACCATGCAAGATAAGCAGTTAGTTCCAGTTGCTGCACTTGCCAGTGTCATGCCTGACGGACGCCTATATTTAGCGCATTTAGCGGATCGATATTACCAAGGCCATTGGGATGTTTGGTTTAGCCAATATTTACAGCTTATGCTCAAGGTGCATTTACGTTTGTGGTTAAAGTATGGCATCGCATTAGAGTCAAACCAGCAAAATGCTATTTTGGCCTATCATCAAGATTCACGCTTATCCTTAGTGATGAAAGACAATGACTCAGCCAGATTGCTGGTGAGTCGTTATCAAGCGAGTTTGTCAAAAGCCGAAGCGCTTGAACATGATGCAGCACAACTTATCGATCGCAGGATCATAGTTAATGATGATCAAGCCTTAGCACAAATGTTTACCACGATTACCTTGCAGCTTGATATAGCCGCCATTATTGAAGCGATTGCCGAAGCGGGAATGGCACCAGCATGGCAGCTTTATCGTCAATTGCGTGATTGCTTAATCGACCAATTAGCGTCGCTCCAGGCACAGGGAATAGAGACTGACTATGCTCGGAATTATTTGCTAAATCAACCCATGCTGCCAGTTAAATACCTGCTTTGCTCTGGCAGCTTGCTGAGTAAAGCGCAATCAGGCGCGACCGATGTCAATAAATTTTATGGCCAAAGTGCGCCAAACTTTTTACGTGCCTCGCGAGAGCAATCTCAGCTTGAACAGCACGATGAAGACGTTTTTGCATTGGGTGAGGCCGTGGTATGAGAGTGATTTCAGTTGTACTGTTTTGTCACTTTCTCACGGCATTTACCGCTCTGGGCATGCCTCTTTTTCTCCCTCGGATGCTGGCGAGTTTAGGGGGAGATGAATCAGGTTATCTGGTGGGGCTAATGTTTATTGTGCCGACGATCTGCACCGCATTATCGGCACCTTGGTGGGGCAAGTTTGCCGATAGGTATGGCAAGAAGACTTCATTGTTGCGGGCTCAAATCGGTTTGGTGTTGGGGTTCTTGTTATCCGGTTTTGCTGATTCCGTATCTATGTTTGCTATCGGCTTAGTCGTACAAGGGATCAGTGGCGGTACGCTTGCAGCGTCGAATGCTTATTTGAGTCGCTTTTATCAAGGTAAGGCTTTAGCTAATAACCTTAATCTGACTCAAAGTTCTGCACGATTAGCTTTAGTGAGTGCACCAATCATCTTAGGTCTATTTACTCATATTGATGATCCATTAATGATTTATCGTGTGCTGGCATTACTGCCTTTGCTGGCATTGTTTATTTGCATCGGCTTACCAAAAGATGACGTGGCCGTCAGTCAGGCTGTTGCGGCTAGATCAATCATTGCCCCACCGACAAGCGCTCAGAGTCAGACCTTCTATAAGGTACTTTGGTTACAGTTTTTCTTCTGTTTTGCCATGGTTGTGACCTTTCCCTACTTTCTGCCATACAGTGAACAGCTGGGCATTGAGGGGGATGCATTAAGTGGTTTTTACTATAGCCTGCCACACCTTATCTATTTGTTATTGGCCTTTAATATTAAATCCATAACCTTGTCTGCTAAGTCGCAAACTCAACTTGGACTCGTCCTGTTTGCTGGGGCGTGTTTAGGGCAATTTTTATTGCATAACAGCACTGGCTTATGGGCTCTGCGGGTTTTGTTTGGATTAGGTATGGTGCTTATTTTCAATGGTCTGCATCTCATTGTCAGCCGCAGTATTGAGCAAGGTAGCGCCGGACTTTCCTTTGGTCGTTTCGATGCTTGGGGCAAATGGGCCGGTGTGATTGCAGGAATTGGTGCGAGCAGCGTGACTCAAGTAGCCGGGTTGCAGTTTCCTTTTTTACTCGCAGCATTGAGCTGTGGTTGTGCACTAGTAGGGCTTAAGTTTTTTTACAAGGAGGTAGAGCAACATGTTTATGCAATCCAAGAGTGATATTAAGCCAGTGCAGGCTAAATATAGCCTGCAGATTTACCGCGAACAGGCCGAATTTAATGCAATAAGCTGTTTGCTTAATTGCTACTTACGCGAGTTTGCCATTGTACGTCAAGAGGTTGATTTTGATGATACTCATCCAGATTGCCCACTTTCCTTGTCGCAGTGTTTAACGCGCGACCAGCAAAAAGTTCGTCTCAAGCTTCCTGAGTCGAACGCCACATTGCTGTTCGTTGCCGACAGAGTGAGCTTGCTTGGTCGAATTCGTTTTACCCCTCAGCTCTATTTAAAAAAGTTAGGCTGTGTTTGGCAACTCAGTAGTGCTGAACAGATAACACAACTGCTGTTAGCGCACCTGGCCAAGATCACCTGTACTGAGTTTAATCATGAGTTATTAGCCCAAATAGGCAACAGTATTGCGGTAACCCAAGCATTTTTGCAGCGGTTATCGCAACAGGCTCCCACTGAAAATCAGCTGTTAAGCTATGCTGGCGCGGGGCTTATTGCCTCTGAGCAAAGCTTGCTTTGGGGGCATGCTATGCATCCGACCCCAAAAAGTCGTCATGGTGTGGCGTTCGATGACATGTTGGCTTGTTCGCCAGAGATTAAGGCTAATTTTTGCTTATATTGGTTTAAAGTTGATCCCAGTTTGGTTAAGCAGTTGTACTGCACCGAAGTAAAACCGATGGACTGGATTAACAAAATAAAGCCACAAAAAGCTTGCTTATACCCTTGTCACCCCTGGGAAGTTAACACCATCTTTGAGCAGCCGTTAGTGCGCAAAGCCATCGCCGCAGGCTTAATTGAACCCTTAGGGCAAATCGGCACAGAGGTGTATCCAACCTCATCGGTAAGAACCACTTATTTACCCGACATCAATCAGTTTATGAAGTTTTCTATTCATGTCCGCTTAACCAATTGCGTGCGTAAAAATGCTTGGTATGAACTTGAAAGTGCAGTGATCTTAAGCAAAATCTTGATGACAGTGGCCGCAGAGGCCCGTATGCATTGCCCGCATTTTACTTTGATGGCAGAGCCGGGTGCCAGCACATTAGATTTAAGCGGATTGGCGAATGAAGACAAGGATATGCACAGCAATCGGGCCCAAAGTCTTATGGTGTCGGAGTGTTTCGGTATTCTTTACCGTGAGGGTATAGAAAATCACTTGCTTGAACGATATAAGCCATTGATGGCTGGTGCATTATTTGCTTGGGATCATCAAGGAAAGAGTGTGTGCGAAATGCGCCTTATGGCACTATCTAAGCGCAGACATCAAACTTATCAGCAAACCGTTATTCAATGGTTTAGCGCCTATGTTGACGTGTTACTCCCCGGGATATTTTACTTTTTCTTTAAGCGAGGCGTGGCATTTGAACCTCATTTACAAAACACAGTCGTAGGGTTTGAAGAGGGAATACCAGCCTATATTTGGCTGCGAGATCTTGAAGGAACCAAACTCGTGCCTGAGTTTTGGCCGAGCGAGTCGCTTGAAGGATTATCACAAGAAGCCAAGGCTTCTGTTTACTACAGCCGAGACCAGGGCTGGAACCGAATAGCTTATTGCAGCTTGATTAATAATGTCAGCGAAGCAATATTTCATTTAGCTGCTGGCAGCCAGCAATTAGAAGCTAAATTGTGGCAGGTCGTCGCCAATGTGATACGTCAGTGGCAGCACATCGAAGGTAATAAACCTGAGCTGGCAGGTTTATTACAAGGTGATCCGATTCCCTCAAAAAATAACTTGAGTACCCGTCTATTTATGCAGGCCGATCGGTTATCGGGTTATACCCGCTTGCCTAATCCAATGGTTCATCGTCGAGATGATAACGCAGAGGCAACGACATCCGAGCCAGTCGACATTGCAGCATCAGAGATAGCCACATCCCAACTACTGCCTGGAGTTTATTGTGGATAAAATCATTAATGCGATTTCGACTTTAACGTCACAACAAGATCCGCACGCTCCTTTGTGTGCTTATATTTACGATCTCGAACAACTAAAGTCCCATGCCAATGCGATGGTAAAAGCGTTACCGAGTAATTGTGAGCTTTACTATGCCGCTAAAGCTAACCCTGAAGCCGAAGTATTGGCTGCATTAGCACCGATAGTTCATGGTTTTGAAGCGGCTTCAGGTGGCGAGCTAAATTGGTTGCATCAATGTCAGCCGCAGATGCCGTTGATTTTCGGTGGCCCAGGTAAATTAATATCAGAGCTCTCTCAGGCAATCGATCTAAAGGTTGATGCTATTCATGTTGAGAGTCTGACCGAGCTGCGACGTATCATTGCCCTTTGTCTGCAAAAACAATGTCACTGTCGCATTTTATTACGGATGAATATTGCATTAGAGGGCATCGCCGAAACTCGTCTCACGATGGGCGGTAAACCCACGCCATTTGGTATCGACGTGAGTGAACTCGATACCGCCATGGATCTTTTACGTGACCAGCCCAAATTATCTGGCATACCTTTAGTCGAGCTGGTGGGCTTTCATTTTCATTTAATGTCACATCAGTTGGATGTTGAGCGCCATCTGGCTTTGATGGCATTGTATTTTTCAACCTTTAAAACATGGTGCCATCAATATGGTTTGCGTTTACCGTTACTGAATGTCGGTGGCGGTATAGGCATTAATTATGCCGATCCTCAGCAAGTATTCGACTGGTCGTCTTTTTGTGTTGGACTGGCTCATTTGATTGCCGAGTTGAACATGGAAGAGGTGAAGATTAGGTTTGAGTGTGGCCGATTTGTCAGCGCCGCAATGGGATACTATGTCATGCAAGTATTAGACATTAAACACAATCATGGTCAATGGTTTGCCATTGGTCATGGTGGTACTCATCACTTTAGAACTCCAGCAGCCCAAGATCATAACCATCCTTTTTTTGTACTGAACCAAGATGGATTGTCGGCGCATAAGAGACAGCGTGTTGTCACTGAATTGGCTTTGGATGCATCGATAACGCCGGTGCTGAGCAATCAGCTGGTGACGCTTGTTGGGCAACTGTGTACTCCTAAAGATGTGCTGGCGAAACAGCAGTATGTTAAATCATTAGCCGTGGGTGATTACCTAGTATTTACTCATGCTGGTGCGTATGCATGGAATATCTCACATCAACACTTTTTGATGCATGCCGCGCCTAGGCGGTTATTTATGTAAACAAGATACCCGTTCAGGCTATGTTATTTTCGGTTATGGTAGCTAGCCTAAACGGGTCAATGGCACAGCGATTAGTTAATCGATTGGATAGTAGATTAAGGCTTGATTAACTCAGGATGATTAACAAATACCATTAAGCGTTTTTGTTCATTCGGGGTAAATTGCTGTTGTTGATATTGTGCTAAAGCCTGTTGCTGTTCAGTGTCTGGCAAATGGGCTATTTGTTGTTGATAATTCTGGTACAAGGTCACTTTATTTTGCCAATTTAGATTAGTTTTTTGAGTTGCTTGTACTCGTTCAAGCACTTCTTGGCTCATGTCTGCGTTTATCCCTGTAATTAGGTCGCTGTGTGGTGATGTGCCCTCTAAATAAGCGCTGATATCATTGGCCATCAGTGTTGGTGTAATGGCTCGGCGTTCTTCTTCATCCAGTTGGCTGATTTGATGCGCGAGTAACTCCGCTTTTTGTTCTCTGGTCAAACTGCTATCTTGTCGAATTTTCAGCCGCTCAAATGCTTGTTGATCATATTTGTTGTCCTTGGCAAAAAATGCATCTATTTCGAGTGCCGAAAAATAGCGTTGCTGCAATAGATGGGCCTGCTCGATAAAATCAAATGTCATGGTTAAATCAATATCGCCGTCTATTGCAGGACTGGCGTCCTTTAAAGAAGCTATCGCGATTTTATAGTCACGGTAACGCTGAAACAATGCGGCAAGTTTAGCGTGCGCAGCGTCACTAAGGTCAAGTGTACTGGCTAATGTAGACAGTAGGTTTTCCAGTGCGGTTGCTTTATCTTGATGCTGCAAAATAATGTCGTCAAAATCCCAGCGAAGTGCTTGAGATAACCGCAGTGGCTGACCTAATGTGTTTTTGCCAATAGGCGCAGTTTTCACTGTAGTTTCTGGTGTGAATAATGTTGAGTTAGACTCAAAGGTAGGTAATTTATCAGAGGCCAATAGCTCTGCTTGGTGTTTATGCATCAATGATGCGGTCAATAGCACGATAAAAAGGGCGAGCAAAAGTATGCCCACCCATAATCGCGGATTTTGAGCGAGTGAAAATCCACTTTTCATCTTGTTTATAAACCTAATTGCTGTAAACGATTAAGATGCTGGCGATATAAGGTTTCTGGATTAGTTTCAAACCAACTAACTAGCCCCAAGGTTTGGTTTACTTCATCTAAGTGGTTCATTTTATAATTGTCTTTAATCACTTTACCTAGATGAGAACTACAGCCAGAGACAAGGCCGTCGTTAGGTTCACCAAAAACTAAGCTGGTTAAGCTCAGTGGGTAATCCGATGGATCAACAACATGCGTTAATGGGCTGGTACCTGACCAAGAAAAATAATACACACCATTGTTTGCTCGTTGTCGGCCCTGACCACAATATTGGCTCGGAATACCTTCAGGATAAGCTTGGTTAAATGCAATAGAGCCCCGGGTGGTGAGTGATGTCATCGCTGCGATGCTATCCGACGGTAGGCCGTTATTACCTGAGATGCCAGAAATAATACCTGCTAATAAGTTAATGCCTTGTTGTGCAAGGTATTCTGTATTGGAGTTTACGGGAATTATCCCACGTGCTAAGTCGGCCACACGGCTACCCCAGTTAACACCCCCAATTGACGTTACCGAAGCCACCATTTCTGGACTGACACTGGCGACATAGCGAATTGTTGGACCGCCATGGCTATGGCCAATCAAGTTAACTTTTTTTGCCCCTGTTTGTGCTAGTACGGCTTGAACAAAAGTACGTAACTGCTCCCCTCTGACTTCGCTTGAGTTGGCGGGTGACACGCTAGCAACAAAAACTTGAGCGCCTCGCTGACGTAAGGTTTGCGGTATTCTGTAAAAATAATCTACCCCCCAAATATCATCAAAACCAAATAAACCGTGAACGAGCACCACAGGGTATTTTGTTCCTTGAGCATAGGCTTGCTGTGGTGCAAGTGACAATAGCGTAATACCGGCTAAAAATAATGCGCTAAGTGTTGCGGATTTAACCTGAGATACCTTTATTAATATTTTTAACACACTGGTTTTCATCATTTATCCTCCCCAAAGGTGCAATGATGTATTGCATAAAATGTTTAAGTCTTGTTGGATCCCGATTCTATGTAATGCTTGATCGAGTAAATTAGTATTAACGTATGTTTAACAACTAAACAAGGGTTAACATTTGTACAGCCGGGCAAGGGAGCCCAGGTTTTTTGCTGTTTAAAACAAGGCTATGGGTTGGTTCCTATGTGTCATCTTCATTATTGATGTTTTTAATACGACAGTATGCTGGGGTTACTTTTTTTGATAATTCGAAATAAAAATCTAATGAGTATGCAGGCATTTTTGAGACGGCAATATTCGATGGGATTAACAAAACCCAGTCTTATGTTGTGAAGTAATAAGGGCTATTTTTGCGAAACCTCGCACTTTATCGCTGATAAATGAATGAATTGGCTAAGCTATCGCTCTGCTGTATCGGGCCTCATAATAAAAACGCAGCCTATATGGCTGCGCTTAATCATTTACCTATAATGGCTAATACCTACTGGCACGATGCGCCATATAGCTCACTTGCCCAGCCGCTATTATCAATAAAAGGATTACGATTTTTCTGCCATTCGAAGATACGGTTATTTCGGCGGCGTTCCCAGTCACTGACGGGATCTTGCAGGTGCCAACTTAACAAGGTACACAGATCGCCCAATAATGCAGCGCCAGTATTGGTTGTGCCATTTGCGATGCTTAAATCAGGCGTGCCGCTGTTATCATTGCCTTCATAACGTACATCCATATAAAAGATCATTCGCGCCACATCGCCTTTCACTTCATCCATTGGCTCAAAGCTATCAGCATCGGTATGGTTGCCTGGTGCTTCTGATATTTCGCTGCCACCCACATCAAAATCTTTGTTACCACGGCTGCTGTTAACAGAGACATCGGCTGGTCGAAGATGATGTAAATCTGTATAGGCATACTGACTGCTGTCAGGAAATCCATGACTTTTAGCCCAAACGTGTTCACGATTCCATGCATCTTGTGAGTTACTCATACCCGCACGATTGGTTTTGGGTTCTGAACGGCCGGTATACAATAAAATGACATTGTTACTATTGGCTGGGTCTTCGTCGGCATAACCCAATCCATCCCATACTTGACTATAACTAAAGCGCGTATGGCCTTTAATTATCTGATTCAGACTCGCTTTAAGTGCTGCACCAGATTGGCCAATGGCAGCTGCATAGTAGGTGTTGAACGCATAACTGCCGTTATCTCCAGCGGATCCGTCTCCCTCACCAGTGCCTGTGCCACCACCCGTATCCGTGTTAACGGTATAATTAAGTACAAGGCTGACACCACTAAAGGCAGCATAAGATTGAAGGTTAATGTAGTAACGTCCTGCAACAGGGTTACTAATAGGGCATTGCTCATTATTACCTGACATATAAGGCGCGCAATCATATTCACTTGATGTCGGTTCACTACCTTGGCGCACATATAGATCGGCATCTCCACTGCCGCCGCTCATGGTCACCGTCACTTGAGTGGCATTAGCAGGAAGGTCGGCAAGGTATTTTAGTGTTTGGCCTGTACTGGCAGTTAAATTAGTTTTAGCTTGACCATTACCGAGTTGATTATCGCTAACGCCGCCAGTACCACCACAATTAGTGGTCAGTGAACCTGTGCTTGGTGTCCCTGGGGTATTACTTGCGTTCCAATCGGCTGCTGATTTAGTGTTGAGTACCGTGGTGCGATATAACGACACATCTTGAACATTTAAAGACCACCCAGAAATGCCGCCTTCCCAAGCCACGACATCTATTTCTTGGGCACCTTTATTTAAGCGCACAAAATCGCCAGAGTTACCTAATGCTAAGGGCATCCCAGACAGATCGGGTAATAGATTAAATAAGTTATTAAAACCGGCAGAGTTTGCTGCTACGGTGAAGTACTCTCCAGAGGCTAAACTGCCTTGCAAGTTATAGCTGCTGCCGTTATCGCTAATTTGATATTGGCTCAGGTCGATAACATCACATCCAGCATTAAACAGCTCAACATACTCTTCAGTGCTGTCATTATTAGGTGTGTCATACAGAACTTCACTAATGAGCAAGTTAGCATTTACATTGAATGCTAATCCTGTCAAAAGTGCAGCGATAGATAGTTTTGATATTGTCATTACTCATGTGCTCTTATGTTTATAGTTTTATTCAGCGCTTAAATGAACTGACCCCCAAAGATTTAATTCATCTTGATGAATTAAATCACACTTATAAAGTATGATAATAAACTGTTGTTACAGTTTAAATTCTTTTAAATACAATATTGTAACAATTAGGGTGGGTCAATGAACGGATCCAATTGTATGGACAACAGTCTTACTTGAGCCTAATGGCTGCAATGTGCAATTGTGGATTACACGGGCGCTGTACTTGATAATTATGGGGGGATGCATGCGTATTCGGATGGATCATTGAGTGCAGGTTTACAGTTATCTATTGCAGTAATATCACTTGTTTTGTCGCATTTCTTGTAGCGAAGCGTCCAAAACAGCTTGAGGATTAAACTTAGATAGACCGTTATTAAGAATCTCTAACCACTTTTTTCCTTGCTGATTATTCTCGAATGCAACATGCAAGCTCTTAGATTCTAATATTTTTTCATTAATTTGCAGCAGATCCGCAATTTCTGCAATTTGAGGGTCTGACTTTAGAAAATCGTACACATTAACGTCAATTATAATCGCGTTAATACGACCCGCAGCGAGTTTCAAGATGTTTTGTTTATCATTTCTTGCGGTTTCAATTTTTTGACTGCCATCTAATATCATCGCATCAATTTCAACCGTATTGAGATAGCCAGTGATGACACCTAAGGTGTAATTATTTAAGTCACTCACGTTATGCCAAGCTATGGGATCCGTTTTTCGTTCAAGTAACCCTAACGAACTATGTCCTAAAGAGTCAGACAGCAAAAATTCATCTGTGGCCGTATCATATTCAGGAAAGTATCCTGCGGCATAGCCCATCTTCACCATTCTTATAGCCCGATTCCAAGGTAAAACCGTGATCCTAAGTTTATGACCTTCATTGTTTAATGCATGTTCTACTATCTGGCTCGTAATGCCTTTATTGATTAAACGAGATCCCGTGAATGGCGGCCATTCAAGAGTTGAGAGTTCAAGGGTGTCTGATATAGCGTTATACGACATGACTAACGTGAGTAATGTACTTAAGCATAATATGTTTCGCCTAGCTTTTAACACAGAGATCATGTTTTCCATTTTATTTCTTATTTTTATTAATCAATACTTTAGAGTATTTTTTTGGAGTCTGCAAAACAGTTAATACAAGCAGTAGAGTAAAGTATAGACGTGGATAGTGACTGGAGTATGAAATATGGCGCAATTAACTATCACAATAATGCATATTTACATTTTATTGGCTAGCCTATATTTCTTTTAGGTATATGGTTATATTTAAATGTTATTGACTTGGTGTGACTTTTTATACTAAAGCAAGTGCAAAATTAAGCCGTTCTGATATCTTTCGCGCCACAGAAGTAGGTGATTGTATGGCAGATATTGTGCAGCAATTACCGCTTTGAAAAATGCACTTTAACGCTTTTTATTTTGGGTTGCCTATCTATGGTTAGCTTACTGAGTTGTCGCACTTCGGTCTCTTCTCACACTGTAATAAAAGGGCTGACGCGTTTGTCGTTAGCCATTGCCGCAGGGCTTTGTTTTACCCTTGCTGCACAAGAATCAAACTCGCCTACTACTGTCCCTTCATCATCTAGCGTGACCATACCGCTTCAGACTTACACAGATGAAACGGTGACCGTTAAACCACAAAATACCTTAGATACACAAACTAAAGTGCGTTTTGCGAAAACGGCTAATTTTGATGCCGATTCTGTGGTTAAAATCGCCCGCCGATTATCCCAAACTGCCTATGTGGATCTTAACGATCCACTGCCAGCTGGTTTAGCTAAAATTTCTTACGATGAATATCGAGATATTCGTTTTAAGCCAGAAGCGTCTATTTGGAAAGCCGAAGGCTTACCCTATCAAATGCAATTATTTCATCGGGGCTTTTATTTCCAAGATTTGATTGAAATTGCCTTAGTTGAAGGCAATCAAGCCACTCATTTAGCCTATAACTCAGAATTTTTTAGTGCAGGCGACGTGCTTAGCCAAAAATTACCCACCCAAGATATTGGCTATTCAGGTTTACGTATCCATTATCCGCTGAATAACCCGGCATATTTCGACGAGCTTATGGTATTTCAAGGCGCGAGTTATTTCCGTGCATTGGGTAAAGGCAGCGATTACGGCTTGTCTTCAAGAGGTTTAGCGTTAAATACAGCTGAGCCTGAAGGTGAAGAGTTTCCGATATTTCGCGCTTTTTGGGTTGAACGCCCAAACACCGACAGTAACTTAATCGTGGTACATGCCTTGCTGGACAGTCCTAGCGTGGCAGGGGCATATCGCTTTTCAGTTAGACCGGGCGATAACACCCATATCGATGTGGAAGCGACTTTATTTCCTCGAGTCGATTTAGTTAAAGTCGGCTTAGCGCCTAGTACCAGTATGTTTTTACATTCTATGAATGGTCGTCAAAACACCGATGATTTTAGACCTGAAGTGCATGATTCTGATGCGCTATTAATCTTAAATGGTCGCGGTGAGCGTTTATGGCGTCCGCTAGCCAATCCAAAGCAATTGCAGGTGAGTGCTTTTATGGACAACTCGCCGCAAGGGTTTGGTTTAATTCAGCGTGAACGTAGTTTTGATGCCTACCAAGATCTCGAAGCCCATTATGAGCGTCGCCCAAGTTTATGGGTTGAGCCGGTCGGTAATTGGGGCGCGGGTGAGGTGGTGTTAACCGAAATTCCAACCGACTCTGAAATTCATGACAACATCGTCAGCTACTGGAAGCCTAAACAACCTATCGCAGCCGGTAGTGAGTTTCATTTTACCTATCGGTTAATTTGGGGTAACGAGCCTGAAGTTGACGATGGCACTGTAATTGTGGCGCGTACCGCCAGTGGCCGCGCTGAAATTGCGAAAGCCACACCGAGACGTTTGTTTGTTATCGACTATCAAGTAAAAGAAGGTAATAACGATGAAATCCCAGTGGCACAAGTGCAGAGTTCTGCAGGCGTAGTCACCAATGTGGTGGTGTCTCGTCAGCCTAAAACCAACGGTTACCGTTTAGCCTTTGAAATGGACCCACAAGATGCTGAATTGATTGAGCTTCGTGCTGAGCTGAAGTTTACTGGCCCACGTGATGTCGAAACTTGGCTTTATCGTTGGACTCTTTAAATATGAACATGATGCAAGCAGAGGCTGATATTAGCGCCGTCGACCCTATATTGGTCGGTGGTGCTGCCATGCCGCTAGAGCGACCAAGCCCAATGGAAGCGCAAAGTTTACGTGCGTTGTCCGACGGTATGCCACGTAAAAGTATAATTGCCAATGGCGTAAAGTCAGTCACTTTACGTCGCCTGTTAGTGGTTGGCAGCGCTTTTATCATGTCGATAATGGCTATTTACGAGATGGTATCGGTATTTAATGTCGGCGGAGTAACGCCGCTGGAATACATTGTTTTGGTCTTGTTTGCGGTTAACTTTTGTTGGATTGCTTTGGCATTTAGCGGCGGCATAGCTGGCTTTATTATACTACTCAAAAAACCGTCTACAAAAACTGCAGAAAGTATAAAACTGCATACTCGCACCGCAATATTAATGCCGACTTATAACGAGTCACCCGATCGCGTTTTTGCCGCAGTTGAAGTGATGGCCATGGCCTTGGTTGCGTCGGGCGAAAGCCATGCATTTGATTGGTTTATATTAAGCGACACTACTGACCCTGATATTGCGTTGGCAGAAGAACAGGCATTTTTAATCTTGCGCCAGCAAGTGAGCAAAGATGCGCGGGTGTATTACCGCCGTCGGCGTAAAAATGATGCCCGTAAAGCCGGTAATGTGGCCGATTTTTGCAAACGCTGGGGCGCCAGATACGACCATCTTTTGGTGTTAGATGCTGACAGCTTAATGGAAACCCACACTATCGTCAGTTTGGCGAGACGTATGCAGGCAGACCCTGATGCTGGGCTTATCCAAACCATTCCGTATTTAATCAATGGCAATACCCTAATGGCGCGATTACAGCAATTTGCTGCGCGTATTTATGGCCCGGTTATTGGTACGGGTTTATCTTGGTGGACCCATAAAGAAGGCAACTTTTGGGGCCACAATGCCATCATTCGTACTCAGGCTTTTATGAGCGCCGCTGGGTTGCCCAATCTTGCAGGAAGACCACCATTTGGTGGTCATATCATGAGCCACGACTTTGTTGAAGCGGCTTTGATTCGACGGGCTGGTTGGAGCGTGGTCATCGCCGCAGATCTTCCTGGCTCTTATGAAGAATGCCCACCGTCTATTGTCGATTTAGCCGTGCGCGACCGCCGTTGGTGCCAAGGTAATTTACAGCACTCGCGAGTGTTGTTTAGTAAAGGGTTACATTGGGTGAGCCGTTTACATTTACTCACAGGGATCATGGCGTATTTGTCATCGCCTTTTTGGTTAATGTTGATTTTGTCAGGCTTAATGTTGGCATTACAAGCGCACTTTATTCGGCCCGAGTACTTTACGGATCAATTCTCCTTATTTCCCACTTGGCCGGTGATGGACTCAGACCGTGCACTGCGGTTATTTTATATCACCATGGGCATATTGTTTGGTCCTAAAATTCTTGGGATCATATTGTTACTGAAAAATAGCTCCATGAGTAAGCAGCTCGGTGGTAGAGGTAAAGCCATGATTAGCGTCGTGGTTGAAGTGATATTGTCGGCACTGATTGCGCCGATAATGATGCTGATCCACTGCGGTGCGGTAATGTCTATTTTAGCCGGACGCGACAGCGGTTGGGCACCACAACGACGTGATGATGGCAGTTTACCTTGGCTAACACTTATTTACCGCCATCGTTGGCACATGTTAATTGGAGCGCTATTAGGTTATGCCGCTGTGCTCGATTCGCTGACCTTGTTAGCTTGGATGAGCCCTGCGTTAATTGGTTTGTGGCTGGCGGTTCCGCTGTCGGCCATGACAGGCTCTGAAGGTTTTGGTTTATGGGTAAAGCGTTTAGCCATACTGGCAACACCTGAAGAAGTGTGTGCCCCCAAGCTAAGCCTAGATTCACAACTACGCCGTAGCGAATACGTTAGCGCTATTGCGCAGCCGTGGACCTTATCAAAACTGCTGCAAGACCCAGAATTAATGGATCTTCATTTAGCCATTATTGATAAAAGGCCTCATCGTTTACCTGGTTCTGCGGTTGAATCGCTGGAAGCGATTACCCGGGTTAAGGTGCAAGAAGCGCAATGTCAGCACAACATTGCCAGTCTGTTTACCCGTCAGGAATTGGCGTATTTACTGGGCAATCCTTTATTGCTTAAACAGTTACAAAAGCTACCAGATCAGTATGTCACCGAAGGAATCGTGTCTTTCTGTTAGGTGAGAGTGTGATTTACGGTTGATGTGAAAAAGCCCTGCCGGTTTATATCGACAGGGCTTTGGTGTATAAAGTGTTTTGATCGTAATTAGTCTTGCGGTGCTTGGCAGCCAAGATATTGATTGAGTGTTGCACTAAACAAGGTCGCTGCTATGTTTGCAGACAAGTCTGTCGGTTGAGGCGTGCCGTCTTGAGGTAAATGCTGCAACATGTACTGTGGCGCATAGTCTGGTGCATCCATCGACTTTACCCATTCACAAGTTTGTTGTTTTTGTTCTGAGGCAAGATACTCTGCCAGTTTTTGTTCAAAGTTTTGTTGCTCAAGTGCAGATAACGTCCAAATAGAATCTTTTTTGATTAACTCTACAATGGCATGCGATGGCTTGTTAGGAACTCGCAAAGAGTCAAAATAGGCATAAGCACCTGCTAAAAAGTAACCGTTAATTGCTGAGTTGTAATCTTGAGATTTTATGCATGCTGCAACCGAATGAAATAGCACTACAGGAGTCGTTTGATTCGTGAGCTGCTCTTGAGTTAAGCAGCTAATGTTACTTGTGGGTTTAGCATAATCAGGGATCACGACTGCAACCTCTGGTTCAGCGGATGAAGGTGTGCATGCTGGAATCAGTCTTTCATCTAATACTCTAATTTCCCAGTCATCTTTATTGCCCGGTCCATGTTGGGCGGATACGACGTAACGCATGCACTCTTTAGCTAATAGAGGATAAACTAAGGTTGAAGTGGCTTTTTTGCTGCGCAGCGGTCCTGTGGTGCTTAGGTGTACTGTGTGATATCCAGGTTTAATATTTTTTGTCAGCTTACCGGTTTGAAAAGCACCATCAATGGCGACAATCTCCACGTTATAATTGTCAGCATCCGACACCTTACTTTGACTGCCATCAACCATGGCGTAAGGTGTTGACTGGCATCCTGCGAGAAAAAAACAACTGATAATTAACGGTAATTTCATTATATTTTTGCTTTTATATTAATAAAAAAATACACACACCAAAAAGATATCAGCATGTAGCTTATTGATTTTGTTGAGTACTTTCGGAAGGTCATAGCGCAATTGGCGTTATTAAGCTGAACAGCGAAGCTTTAAAATATGGCTTTAATTAGCGAAGCACTTTCCGTAGCACTAATCAGGCTACTAATGTAAATTTTTTGTTTCATTTTAGTCAAGGTAATTGTTGGGTTAGACAAGGTGCGTCGTTAACGAAATAAGTTGATGATTCATTCATGAGTCTATTTTAAACATACAATAATAGATGATTATGTGATCGTTATAGATTGTGAGCTGATTATTTATCAGTCATAATTTTAGTCACTAACGTTAACCCGTGACTTTCATCCGTGACGTTAATCCGTAATCATAATCAATTACTTATCAATGGTGTGCACTTATATAGCTTATGGCTTTTGATCCTTCATCAAGTCCACATAATCCATGCTCACGCAGTCGCGATAGATTGTCGTGGCTGAGGTGTACCTTGCGCCGCAGCCAGCAAGAGGCGGTGGCATCGTCAACCATGACAGCCACCAGTGACAATTTTTTTAATGCGTATGCGATTTTCTTAGGGGCAAGCCTAGGGCAAATGGGTTGGGTAACCGGTTTACCTCAGCTGTTTGGCGCGATAGCACAACTGTTATCAGTGTGGTTAGCGAGTCATTTTAGTCGCCGACAATTCATTGTTGTGTGTGCAGTATTGCAAGCGGTAGTGGTGTTAGGCATGGGCGCGCTCGCGGCGTTTAGACCTGAGAATGCGGTGTGGTTATTCATTGGCTTAGCGGTGTTCTATCAAGGGTTTATTAATCTGATTCAGCCACATTGGCGTGCTTGGATGGGCATGATAGTGCCACAGCGTCGTCGCGGCGCCTTTTTTGCTTCGCGCACCCGCTTAACCATGATGGCGTCACTAAGCATATTTTTTGTTGGCGGCGGCATCTTAACCTTAACCGACTCAGTGCAGATGGCATGGCTTGGTTTTAGTTTACTGTTTTCGATTGCGGCTATGGGGCGGTTTGTATCGGCGTGGTTATTGTTGCAAATGCACGACCCAGAACCGAGGGTGGCAAAAGCATCTGGGGTATTTACCCAAACCTTGTATAACTTTGGTCAAGCATGGAAAGATAAAACCTTTAGGCATTACAGTTTATTTGTTGCTGGTATGCAGTGCATGGTCGCGATATCAGCACCGTTTTTTGCGGTATATATGCTCGAAGGCTTGCACTTTACCTATTTCGAATTTGTGTTAAGCAGCGTAGCGTCTATTTTGACTCAGTTCATCACCTTGCGCTTTTGGGGGCGCTTTAGCGACCTATATGGCAATCGTCTGGTGATGATCATTACCAGCTGCTTAATTCCCAGTTTGCCGTTGCTGTGGTTATTCTCGGAAAATTATTTATACATTCTCGCCATTCAAGCTTTTTCGGGTTTTGCTTGGAGTGGCTTTACTTTAAGCACTGCTAATTACCTTTACGATATTCGACCCTTTCGCAGTGACTTTGCCATCTATGCCGCCTTACAAGCTGCATTAAGCGCCGGATTTGTGTTTGTGGGAGCCATGGTCGGCGGCTCCATTGCCTCATATTCGGAAGTGTTTTTAGTTTGGTCTGGTTTGGATACTTGGTTAAGCAGCCCAATATTTGTGGTGTTTATCGTATCAACTACCATGCGATCGCTGGTGGCATTGTGGTTTATTCCGCGCTCGGTCGAGCCCAAAATTCGCCCTAGACCTCAACTGCTGACACTGATTTTCCGTATCCGTGGTTTTAATGCCATATCGGGTGTGAGCTTAGATTGGCTAACCGTTGCCAAGAAAAAGCGCGATAAAGAGAAGTAATGACCAGCCGCAAACGGTTATAAAACCGTGGTTGATACGCGAGTGGATCAGAGTGTATTGACGCGCTCACTTTTAATCGACAGCGTTACAGTCGGTAATCAAAAAACTTGCGCTTATCAGGCCCAGAAGCGTTAGCACTAATTTTATTTGGGTGTTTATACTCATCCCAACTGGCCACATTACGGCCCATATTTAACTGTGGAAAATTCAACTGTGGAAAATTCAACTGTGGAGTGCTCAGTTGCGGAAAGTTCAACTGTGGAAATTCAGTGGTATTTGGCTTAGGTAAACCGATAAATTGCAATAGCGCAGTAAAGCTACCAGTCACACTAATATCAAGAGCCATAAAGTTATCTCGCCCAGTAAAATAGTCCAGCACTTGCTGCTGGTGGCGCAGATAGCAGGCTGTTAAATGGTTATCATCAAACACATCCTCAACCTGCCATATATCAAAGCAATGATTAAAGCTGCGTTTCATCACCGGATGAAAACGGCCCTTGTCTTTGTCTAAATGCACTAGCATTCTGCCCAGTAACATTTGCATTGACGGCAACCACTTATCTAACGGCCTATCTAAATAAACAAACTTAGCGTTGGGAAATAACCTATCTAACTGCTGATAGTCACTAAAACACGGCGCATCAGACACCGCATCGGCCAACATAAACGCCTGCTTAGTAAAGGCTTGGTGGGCAACCGTTAACCCTTGCTCAAGTAAGGCCACACTCACACTGGTTGTGCCGGTACGCGGCAAACCAATAATAAACACTTTACTAGCCAGCTCATTTGCCAAAGTCGATTTAGGCATAGCGGCTTGTAGTGGTGTCGATACTTCAGTCAGCTTAGATGTCATTAATTACAGTCGCATTGGGTTATATAAATTAAAGGTTATAGAGACAGTAAACGATTATACCGAAATGCCTGCCAAGGTGTTATCGAGCTTGCTAATGGGAGCCATGAGGCAATTAACCACTCTATTCGACTCATGTTGTGAGGCGAATAAGTTGCTATTTGCCTCATGTTGTAAGTAGAATAGCTGGGTATGTGCATCAATACAGCATTTTAGTCAGCTAAACAGGAGTTAATATGTGGATTTGGCAACAGCAAGAATGGCCAGAGTTTGTATGGGATAATACTCGTATAAGTGCACTATTGAGGCAAATTCAATTTAACCAGGGTTTGCTGCTGGGTAAAATGGGTTCTGAATCCGCGAGTCAATGGACACTCGATACCATGCTAGCCAATATCGTTCATTCAAGTGCTATTGAAGGAGAAAAGCTTAACGCATTTTCTGTACGTTCCTCTTTGGCGAATAAGCTTGGCGTGAGTGAAGAAAAACCTTATCCCACCACGACGCAAACTGATGGTTTAGCAGATATCACCTTAGATGTGCTACAAAACTGGCAACATCCGCTGAGTTTAACGCGGATTCTAGGTTGGCATTCCATGTTATTTCCAGAAAACCAAACGGGGTTTAATCCTGCTGTTGGCGGTAAGTTACGTGGTAATGAACCTATGCAAGTAGTATCTGGCCGTTTAGACAAACCTACAGTGCATTTTGAAGCGCCTCCACGCAATACACTAGATCTTAACTTAACGCAGTTTTTTGAGTGGTTTAATCAATCGCGAAATCAACCTAATGTCGACCCGCTAGTGCGCGCAGCCATCACCCATTTGTGGTTTGTCACCTTGCACCCGCTTGATGATGGTAACGGACGTATAACGCGTTTACTCACCGACTTAGCACTCGCGCAAGCTGAGCATCGCTCGATTCATTTTTACGCCATGTCAGTTAGTATTCTTGAGCGACGCAAAGCCTATTTCGCAATATTAGAGTCTACCCAGCAAGGTGGCTTAGATATCACACCTTGGCTGCTGTGGTTTTTAGACACCTTAAATGACGCTATTCAACACACGCTCAATAGCATTGAGCAAACTACTGCTAAAACCCAATTTTGGCGTCGAGTGAACCAACGCTTACTCACTCCAGCGTTAACCACAGAACAAGTGAAAGTGCTAAATAGATTACTTGATGGTGACTTTAATGATGGGATCAGTAGTAGCCAGTATCAAAAAGTCGCTAAAGTCAGCCGCGCAACCGCAACCCGTCATTTGGCTCAACTTGTGGATCAACAGTGTTTAGCCAAAACTGGCGCAGGCGGTAGAAGCACAAGGTATGTGTTGGTGCGCTAATTTAATCGTTTTTCTGTAAGCATTTTATTGATAAATAATATTATTCTTAGTCGTAATATGCACTTATTGCTATGGTATATTCTTAGTGTTTTCACTTTCAAAAGGCCTATCCGACATGGAACAAGTTGGTATTTATGAAAAGCTTATTACTCAGCTGATAGATAAAAGCATTAATCGTGATGTGTTCTATTTAGGTGAACGGCCATTAGAGAGCGCTGAGGCTAGTGTTTGGCTGTCGAGGTTTTTGACCAAGATAATGGAGTATGCCATTGGTGCAATCCCCAGCGGAGACAACCAACTTACCGAGCAAATCAGCTTGGCAAATAAGTTAGTGCTTTGGTTAAAAGATCATGTTCAAGATGATCAATTGATCACTGAAAACTTGCTCGATAGTAAAGGCCGTATATTGACGGCACTATTTGATAAAACAAATCCTATAGCTACAGACTTCCCAGCGTTTACTAAAGCTATCTACCCGCTAACAGGGTTAAGCCAAAGCGAACTTTTTTGTGGTAGCAATGCCGGAATTTCTTTAGATACCGAATTAAAGCGCGAGATCCGCTCAGCAGACAAAATTTATTGGTTAGTGTCTTTTATTAAGTGGGCTGGCATTCGCATTTTTAAAAATGAACTTGAAGAGTTCACTCGAAGCGGCAAAACGCTGCGGATCATTACGACATCTTATATGGGGGCGACCGATGCTAAAGCAGTCGAGTTTTTAGCTAGCCTTCCTAACACCGAAGTTAAGTTGAGTTACAACACCAAGCGAGAGCGCTTGCATGCGAAATCTTATTTATTTCTGCGTGATACAGGATTTCACACTGGATATATCGGTTCATCCAACTTGTCCCATTCTGCGCTGACTAGTGGTCTTGAGTGGAATTTAAAAATAACCACCCAAGAAATCCCCCACATTATCGATAAATCCCTCAACACCTTTGAATCATATTGGCAATCAAGTGAATTTGAATCGTTTAATGGCGATATCGAAGCTAAAAACAAGCTTCATGAAGCATTACGTGAGGCTAAAGGTAGTTATACCGAAAGCAGCACCTTTCATTTTGATATCAAACCCTTTGCACATCAGCGAGAAATTCTTGAGCAGTTAAATGTTGAGCGTAGTATTCATCAGCGGTATAAAAATCTAGTCGTTGCGGCAACCGGCACCGGTAAAACGCTTATTTCAGCGTGTGATTTTGCACGTTTTTATAAACAGCATCCAGAAGCTAATTTCTTATTTGTGGCTCATCGACAAGAGATCCTTAAGCAAGCTTTATCTGCCTATCGTGGAGTATTGAAGAATAATCAGTTTGGTGAATTGTGGGTTGCTGAGCACAAACCTAATAGCTACCAGCATTTGTTTGCTTCGATACAAAGCTTAAATTTACAATTATCAAGTTTACCGCTCACCGCTGATTTCTATGATTATATTGTGATAGATGAAGTACATCATATTGCCGCTAATAGTTATCGAGGTTTGTTAGAACATTTCTCACCCAAGATTTTATTGGGGTTAACTGCCACACCAGAGCGCCATGACGGGCAAAATATTCTCGATGATTTTTGTGGGGTTATAGCCGCAGAAATTCGTTTGCCTGAAGCCATCAATCAGCGCTATTTATGCCCTTTTCAGTATTTTGCAATTGATGATGATACCGACCTTCGTAACATTAAATGGCATCAAGGGCGATATGATATCGCAGAGCTAAGCCATCTTTATACTCATAATGAACAGCGAGTTGCTCGCATTATTAGCAGCCTTAATGACACAGTCACTGACATTGGTCAGATAAAAGCTTTGGCGTTTTGTGTCAGTAAAGAACATGCAGAATACATGGCAAAGAAGTTTAACTTAGCCGGTATTAGCGCAGATGTTCTTACTAGTGATAATAGTCATGAGAGGCAACAAAAACGCCAAAGTTTAATCAGCGGTCATGTGAACATTTTATGTGTTGTGGATATTTTTAATGAAGGTGTCGATATTCCAGACGTCGATACGCTTTTGTTTTTACGTCCAACAGAAAGCTTAACTATCTTTTTACAGCAATTAGGTCGTGGGTTGCGGTTAACTGATGACAAACAGTGCTGTACCGTATTAGATTTTGTGGGTAATTCACGTGATGAATATGACTTTTCGCAAAAGTTTAGGGCGCTGGTTGGTAAAACGAATCAATCGATTAAAGACGAGATCAACAATGACTTCCCGCATTTGCCATTAGGGTGTCGGATTGAGTTAGAAGAGCAGACTCAGGCAATGATTTTGCGAAATATTAGCCGTGCAACCATGAATGCTAGCAGGTTGCGACAGCTCATTAATAATTTTCAGCACCAAAGTACATTAACCTTAACCTTGGCTCATTTTTTACGCTTTAACCCGAATGTTAATTTAGAGGATATCTATAAGCTAAAAATGAGCTGGCTAGAACTAGTTGATAGTGCAAATAAAAATCAAATTAATGAGCCAAATTTAGATGTTAGTCTGGCTAAAGCTTACTATCGTGCGATAAATAATCACTTGCTCGGCTGCAGTTCTATCTCATATTTACAGTTTTTAAAGCAGTTAATTATTGATAACTTCAGTTTTGAAGAAAATGATGCTACCCAGTGCCAATTTGCACTAATGTGCCATTACAATTTTTGGGATAAGTCGGGCACCGAGCTAGGCTTTACAAACCTTAAGCAAAGCTTAGTTGCGTTGAGGAATACTCAATTACAAGCAGAGCTGCTAGATGTCATATCGTTACTTATCGATCGCATTCATCATCGCGAATTTGAAATGAATATCCCCGCACTAGAAGCCTTAAAAGTGCATTCAAGATATACCAGAGAGCAGATCCTAGCCGCCAGTGGTGCAAGTTCTTTTGAGAGAAAATCAACCGCAAGGGAAGGTGTTTTAGTTCTTAACGATCTTAATGTTGAATTACTTTTTGTTACTTTGAAAAAGTCAGTCAAACAATTTTCACCAACGACTATGTATCATGATTATGCGATTAATGAATCACTATTTCATTGGCAATCTCAAAATAGTGCAAGACCAGAGTATGGCAGGGGCTTAGGCTATATTGAGCAAGCAAAAATGGGTCGTAAGTTAATCTTGTTTGTGCGTGAGCAAGCGAAAGATGAGAACGGTCGCACCATGGGCTTTGTTAATTTTGGTGAGGTGGTTTATATGGCTCACACTGGGGCACAACCCATGAATATCACCTGGAAATTAATGACGCCCATACCTGATGCAATGTGGCATGAAGCTGCAAAATTAGCAGTAGGATAAGCCGATCATATCGGTATCGGCAGCTGTTGAAAACAGGATGTTTTCTCCAAGTCACATGGATGGGTTTACTGTGTATCGTTTTAGGAAGTATGTTGATATTTGGGATATTTCGTTTTAATAACTTCAACAGTATTTAAGTCTTATTAACTTAGAGCGAAACTGTTTGGGGTTATTATTTGGGGTGTATTCAGTCATGCTTCATCATTATTGAGGATTATATACTCAAATGTAATCCTGTCGTATCTTATTTAAATTAAAGTGGGTTTAAAAATTATATGTAAATAGTCAGTACAAAAGGAATTGATGATGTCTATATATAAGTCTTCAAATAGAGTTAAAAATCAAACTCTGAGTTTATCGCACCTTAGAAAAATTTGGGGAAGCGAACAAAATGTAAGCGACAAACTATTAAGTGAAGTGGCTGAAGAGTTGAATTCTAACGTTAATATGTGTCAACTCAATACAGAATTAAGAATGTGTCACTTTATCGCTCAAGTGATGCATGAAGTTGGAGGTAAATTCAACTTAGAGGAGAATCTTAATTATAGTGAAATGGCTTTGATATCTACATTCTCACACTATGGACGAACTCCTTCAGATGCAAAAAATCACGCATATAACAGGGCTACTAATAAAAAAGCAGATATCGAAGCAATTGCAAATCATGCATATGCGAACCGAATGGGTAATGGCAGTGTAGAGTCTGGTGACGGCTGGAAATATAGAGGTAGAGGTATGCTTCAATTAACCGGAAAATCCAATTATATTTCAATGAAAACAAAACATAATAACTTGTGGAGTGCAAGTGTCGATTTTGTTGCTAACCCCGATTTATTGCTACAACCCAAGTTTGCAGTAAGATCTGCTCTAATATTCTGGCTTGAACATCAGCTTTATAAAAAAGCAGATATAGGGGCAAGTCGAATGGTTACGGATAGTATAACTAAAGTCATTAATAATAAGACAACAAGTTACAGCGAGCGTCATGATAATTTAACTGATTTATTAAAAAGGAAGGTATTTAAAGATGTTTTTTAATAAAGCTCTCTGTTCTTTTATAGTTTTTTTAACTTCCTTCTCACTAAATGCAAATGAGTTCAGATTATCTGAGTGGACTGACCAAGAGTATTTATTACATTCTCCCACAGAAGGAGCTGCTGAAGTAATCATAGACCGCCAGGCGTCAAACGATTTGCAGTTAATTGCTGTTCTACATGTTAGATGCGGAGGAATAGATTTCAGAGTGCCAGTCATTAAGGGGAATTTTGAAACAGGAGTTAGTAGTGCGGAATATTTGGAGTATGTCATCTTTAAATATGAAAATAAGATATATTCACCAATAAAATCAATTAGTTCATACTATGTTATCCCAAGTGATAAAAATGAGTCTGTAAAACCTCATTTTTTAGAGTTTGAAACACAGAATACGACAAGCGGTTTTTGTAAATATATAAATAACAAGAGCGAATATGACAATCCTATTTATATTCAAAGCGATAAGTGACATTTTCTGCATTTTTCTATTCAAATTATAGCTCAAATGCTCACTTTTTTTGTGGGGGATGTTTGGCATTAAATTCAGTTTTGCTTTAAAGCAGACTTGTACTAGCCTAGATATATTCGCTTTTGCGATTGGTCAAGACCGGATGTTTTCATCAAGCCCCCATGGATGGGTTTACTGCGTGCTGCAGAGGATGATCTGGTTGACGGATTAACCCATAAACCTGTCCATAATCGACTTGCTCATCTTTGTTTTGGTCTAAGCAAATTTGGTTTTAATATTTAAGGTCTTAGCGTTTTAAGTCTGGCACTTTAAGTCTTAGCGCTTTTAGATTCTTAATGATTAAATACAACAATGGCAGCCATATTGGCTGCCATTTTTTGTTGATGCTAGCGACTTGTTTTGGTCAATTCATTAGCGATTAATCGCGTTGTTGTTGGCCCAAAGCTCAAAGTCAAAATGTTCGCTGAGATTAGTTAATAGCCATCGATATAAAGTAACCAACAAATGTGGCGGTTACGACACCAATAAAGCCTGGAATAATAAAGCTGTGGTTGAGTACGTATTTACCAATATGGGTGGTGCCTGTTCTGTCAAAACTAATTGCGGCTAAATCGCTTGGGTAGAATGGGAAAAAGAAGTAGGCATAACACGCGGGCAGCACGCCGATTAATACCGGTGCAGGGATGCCAAGTGAAAAACCTAATGGCAGCATAATGGTTAATACCGCAGCCTGGCTTTTTAAGAAGATCGATGACACAAACATCGCGATAGCAAATGTCCATGGATACACGCTGACAATGTCGCTTACCGCGCTCACCAAATAGGTTTTATGGTGCTCAATAATGGTGTCACTCATCCATGCGATACCAAAAATGATAATGACCGCTGTCATACCCGCGGTGAACACGTTACTGGTGACAATTTTTTTCGGTGATATATTGGTGGCGAGTAAAATTATCCCACCGACAGACAGCATCATAAACTGAATTGCTACCGACATTTTTACGCCCGCTGGTAGTATTTGCTTACTAAACATTGCCACCATGATAACGGCAAAGATACCGAGTAAAAATACTGTTAAGCCTTTCTTTGCCGTTGATTCTGCTTGTGGCGTTTGCACTTCATCCGCTTTTGGATCGGTTAATGATTCACGAAACTCATCATCTGTTAAACGTGCCTGAAACTCTTCATCTTTATCTAAATCTTTACCGCGCTTTAAGCTCCAAGTACACGCCACTAGCAAGCCTGTTAGTGTGGCGGGAATGGTCACCATGAGTACATCAAGTAAATTAATATCTAGATTGTTATCAACGGCGGTGGCAAGTACTACTGCAGCGGCAGCAGCAATAGGGCTGGCGGTTATACCCATTTGTGATGCCACAGTTGCCATGGCTAATGGGCGTTCAGGGCGGATACCTTTCTTGTATGAAACATCATAAATAACAGGAAGCAGGGGATAAACTGAGTGGCCAGTGCCGACCAGTACGGTTAACGAATAGGTACACAGTGGGCCTAGAAAAACGATGTGTTCAGGGTGTTTGCGTAACAGCTTTTCAGCAAATTTGACCAACAGCTTTAAACCGCCAGTGGCCTCTAATGTTGCAGAGGCTGCGACTACGGCCAGAATTATTAACATGACGCTGACTGGTGGTGAGCCTGGGGCAATGCCAAATACAAAAGCGAGTACCGAAACACCTAACCCGCCCAATAAACCAAAGGCGATTCCGCCGTGGCGAATACCAACAAATATCACCGCTAATAACAGCAGCATGTGTACATAAAACATCGTGTTCTCCCCCATGTAGGTCGTTATTATTTTTAGCCTTTTGAAGTTATCTCACTCTCTCTTTGAGGTTCGTGATTTAACTCAAGCTATTGAATGGGATGTGAAGATAAATGTTTAAAACGTGAACAACATTCTATACAAGCGCATATATTGAGTTGTGGCACTTCTGTTGGGGAGGGAAAATGGAATTGGCCGTGCAGGTTATTCTGCTACATGCCCTGTTTACTTGTGTTGAGTACATGTTGAGGCATTACTGCTAATGCGACATCAGCAGCCAGCCTCTGATGTCAAAAGATCATTATTTGATAAGGCTTTGGAAGGTGTAGTAAAAGGCGGTAAGTCAAATATGTCGAGAAGCCCCCCGTGATCACAGTGAAGTCACGGGGGGAAGTTACTATTGTTTAATTGCTTGATGTTCGACCATTTGGTTGTAGTTAAAGCCAGTGATTTGATTTTTATTATTACGGGTAAATTTAAGAATTAAATCTTGATGCTGCTTTATAACATATCCGTCAATGAGTAACTTATCACCCTCTATGCTGAGCAGTTTAGATGTAAAACCATTCTCTTCTTTGGGGATTGGTGAGGAGTTTTGAATGCCTTTAATTTTTCCATCTTTATCGAAAAAGACCGTCATATCTACAATGCCTTTTTCAAAAATTAGTCGCTGCTGGATCTCATCATTATCAATACTTTTTGAAAAGCTATAGTGATTTTCTAAAGCGCCAAGTTCTGCTTCTAATTGCTGCCAAAACCCTTGAAAAACATCGAGCGGTGCAGAGGCCATTTGTTCATCAAAAATTTCAGCTAATTTAGTTAACTCATTGGTATTAAGCAGGTTAAATAATTTTGTGGCTGTGTCAGTGAGTTGATCTGGTGGTAGGTGAGTCACTTGCGCTAAGTTATATAATGTCCAATTTTTTAAGCCAATGGTGTTAATTTTCAAAGTATTATCTTTGAGTGTTATCGCTATTTGATGGTCATCATCAAACGCATAACGGCCTACATATTGCTGTAAATCTATGGTGTTATTGCTTACTAAAGACACTATGTCGGGCGTTTTATGGGCTAACAAAATGCCTGAAACTTGTTGAATAATTTTTTTTCTCATATCAATTGAGAGGTCAATATTACTAACATTATGTACATGATTCATATATATAATAATGGTTATATTTTGCTCTGGAAGGTAAATAAAATCTGCTACTGTGCCTGCAGTTGCACCATCATGGCGATAGGCTTTTTGACCCCATAATGTTGTCATTTCCATGCCATAACCATAAAACTCATTATTTCTTCTCAAATCCACAGGGTTAGAGAGTAAATAATCAAACTTCTTGTCTTTGAATATTTTATGGGCATTCATTGCATCTACCCATTTGAACAAATCTCCTGTGGATGAATAAAGGCTTGCTGCACCGACTAACCAACTGTTGTCTATTTTAGTGGTGTGTACTTTGTCGGAACCTATGCCGCTATAGCTCTCGACTAACAGCGGGCTATTGTCAGGTCTGGATGCACTAGTATTTTTCATGCCAGCAGGTTGGAAAAGGTAGGTTTTTAGGTAATCAGCGTAAGTTTTTCCTGATGTTCGCTCAATAATGTCAGCTAATAAAATATAGCCGGTATTGGTGTATTCATAACGGCTGCCTGGTTCAAATGAGTTAGGCAGATCTTTAAAGCTATCAATTAATGATTTCTTTGTTACAGGTAAGGTTTTCTCGTGCATGAGTGGATCATTATCACCGTCAATACCTTTACCCGTATCCATAGGATCTGGAATACCAGCAGTATGAGTTAACAGTTGGTAAATAGTCGCTTTTTGACCCACTTCATTTTGATAATAGGGTAGGTATGTCGCTATGGGGTCTGCTAATGATAACTTACCTTGTTGTGCTAATAATAATATGGCGCTAGCGGTAAATTGCTTTGAAATTGAACCTATTGCAAATACTTTATCACTATCATTGTTAACCTCAGTTTTTACATTCGCGGATCCATAACCCCGGCTATAAATAATTTTATCGTCTTTTTTAATCGTTATTGCACCATTAAAACGACCAAGTTGCTCATATGAAGCCATTAATTTTGATATTTCGGTTACGTCATATTCATTTTCGTTAGCTTGGACATGGCTTATTAAACCCAAGGTTAGAATTATAATGGCTATATTTTTAATATTCATTTGATCACCTAAAACCCATACTATGTACATTGCATTGCTAGGTAGTCTAGTTCAATAAATTATACATAGCAATACAATGTACGTAGTTAAATTTATTTGGCATAGTAATCATGGAGTTTAGATGATATGTTTATCAAGTGACCTAGGTTGTCTTCGACTAATAACAACATTTTTAAAGTAATACCGAACAGAAATTGCAATGGTATGTATATCGTTTTACTATGTAGGCATGATTACATTATTAAAGATAACTATGCCATGCTTTCTGATCAGATCATTGACCGATGGTTGCCTCAATTTCGTAAAGGTTTACTAGAATTTATTATCTTATTAAAGTTAAAACAAAACATGAGTTATGGTTACGAAATAGCGTCGGAGATTAAAAATCTTACTTCAATAGAAGTCGCCGAAGGAACGCTTTATCCGTTACTTAACCGTTTAAAGCGTGATGGATTAGTTCAAACAGAATGGAAAACAGCCGAGGTTGGTACACCACGTAAGTATTACCAAATTACCGACGCTGGTATTGAGACTTTAGATAAAATGAAAGTAATTTGGACTAATACGCATAGCTCAGTGCTAAAAATGGTGATGCAATCATGACACATCAATTTCCTATTAAAAGTGAAACATCTAAAAAATTATGGAGTAACTTTGAGCGCGAACTTAATCACAAGTTAGCACCTTTATCGGTAAGTGAAAAAGATGATATTAAGATGGAAATTTTAAGCCATCTATATGAGTCAGCTTTAAATGATGGCGCTGAAAGTGAAGAAAAAAGAATTATTAATGCTATTGACCGTTTAGGTGAGCCTGATTTATACCTGACACCATTAATTTCAGATATTTTGCATGCGCAAAGTGTCGCTAAAGGGCACCCCAAAGCGATATTAAAAAGCTTATTACAAATTACTCAAAAAAGCTTATTACACTTGTCTTTAACTGCTATTTTTGGCTTTGGATATTTTATTTCATTTATCTTTTTTATTATGGGAATAATGCATATATTCAACCCTGAAGTTGGCATTTGGCTGGATAATAATGGCGGGCTGCTATCCCTCTCTTTTTCTCATCAAGATAATGCAACTCAATGGCTGCCTGCGCAGTTTTCATTTATCGCCATTTTAGCTAGTGTTTTTGCCTATTGGGGATTAAGTAAACTATTGTATCTGTTGTTTTTTAAACCTAATCTTAATAAACAGAGCTCCTATTAGTGCGCCTGCGCGTTTTTCAAGGCTATTATCTAAAAACAATAACCTTTAAGTGATTAATTTTAATCGGCTGTAGCTTAAGCGTTGGTCATCAACACGTAGAAAAATGAGGTGAAGGTAAAGTGTCATCTAGAGTGCGTTGCGATCAAACTTTTTGGTTGTAGCGCCAACGGATGGACAAGTAGGGGAAAATGCTTCCCAGATTTATTTGTAGTGCAGATCCAAGCTTAATTTAGTCACCAATTTTGACGTAACAATAGTAAACCATCAAGCTCCTGCAAAAACATAAAACCCAGCAAATGCTGGGTTTTATTGGTCATTTTTAACCCGTTAAAACAGGCTAAAACATTATTCTACATTTTGGATCTGCTCGCGCATTTGCTCAATCAATACTTTTAATTCTACAGCGGCAGAAGTGATTTCTGCACTGATTGATTTAGACGCCAGGGTGTTTGATTCGCGGTTAAACTCTTGCATCATAAAGTCTAAACGGCGACCTTCGCTGCCACCTTTTTTAAGGATGCGGCGAGCTTCTGCTACGTGAGCTTCAAGGCGGTCCATTTCTTCGGCGACATCTTGTTTTTGCGCCAATAACACCATTTCTTGTTCGATACGGGCTGGATCTAATTCGCCTGCGATATCGGCTAAGCGGTTAGTCAGTTTGTCGCGTTGATACTGCATGACGGTTGGCATGTGGTCACGCACAACCTTTACTTGCTCCATTACGCCGTCTAAACGGGTTAGTAGCATGTCTTTAATGGCTTCACCTTCACGGCCGCGCGCTTCGATAAACTGATCGATAGCACTGTCAAACGCGATCATTAAATCGGCACCGATGCTATCCATATCTTGTTCTGCAGCGGACAGCACGCCAGGCCAACGCAGCACATCAGTTAAGCTGAGTTCGCCTTGTCCTGCTTCTTGTTTTAACCAATTTGCAGCACTTAACAACTGCTTTGCTAGCGCTTGGTTTAGCTGTAATTCATTACTGCTGTTGTCGGCAAGTTCATAACGTAAATTAACTTCGATTTTGCCACGATTCAGGCGTTTACGTAAGCGGTCACGTAAGACAGGTTCAAAGCTGCGAAACTGCTCAGGTAGGCGCAGGTAGGTTTCTAGGTAGCGCTGGTTGACTGAGCGGATTTCCCATGAGGCGGTGCCCCATTGTGCTTTGTGCTCGATACGAGCGTAGGCTGTCATGCTTTGGATCATGGAGTGTCCTGTTATGTTATTACGCGAATGTGGAGTGATTATAGCCGTTTTAGCCAACCGGATTAAAGGATTAGTCGATAGATTTGTGGCTTATCGCTGCTTAGCATGGCATCTAACGGCGTGAAGCTCTATAATATGGGCTCAAATCTGATATGAATTCGACTACAGGACTTTTCATGCGCCCAAGTAACCGTACACCAGCTCAAACTCGCCCTATCACTATTACGCGTTCTTTTACTGCACATGCTGAAGGCTCTGTTTTAGTTGAGTTTGGCGACACAAAAGTATTATGTACTGCCAGTTTCACTGAAGGCGTTCCGCGTTTTCTTAAAGGCCAAGGCCAAGGTTGGGTAACTGCTGAATATGGTATGTTACCGCGTTCAACTCATAGCCGTATGGACCGTGAAGCGGCTCGTGGTAAGCAGTCTGGCCGTACCCAAGAAATTCAACGTTTAATTGGTCGTGCATTACGTGCCGCTGTAGACATGAAGTTGTTAGGTGAAAACACCATCGTTATCGATTGTGACGTTATTCAAGCTGATGGTGGTACGCGTACTGCGGCTATTACTGGTGCTTGTGTCGCATTAGTTGACGCACTTAATTGGGCTCGTGGTAAAGGCATTATTAAAGCTAACCCACTTAAGTTTTTAATTGCTGCTGTTAGTGTGGGCATTTATAAAGGCGAAGCGATCAGTGATTTAGAATACATTGAAGACAGCGCTGCAGAAACTGACATGAACGTTGTGATGACTGAAACGGGTAAAATTATTGAAATTCAAGGTACTGCAGAAGGCGAGCCATTTAGCCATGAAGAGTTACTTGAGTTGTTAGTGTTAGCTAAAAACAGTATTCGCGAAATTGTCGATGTGCAAAAAGCTGCGTTAAGTTAATATGCTGTTGAAAAATGAGGACCGATTACGGTCCTTTTTTTTAGTCTAAAATTTGATGAAAGAGGAATAACCGTGAAAGCCTATCAACGCGAATTTATTGAGTTTGCTTTAGCCCGCCAAGTATTACGTTTTGGTGAGTTTACCCTTAAATCTGGCCGTACGAGCCCGTACTTTTTTAATGCTGGATTATTCAATACGGGTAAAGACTTAGCGCGTTTAGGCCGCTTTTATGCTGCGGCGTTAATGGACTCGGGTATTGAATTCGATTTGTTATTTGGCCCAGCGTATAAAGGTATTCCGATTGCGACAACCACAGCGGTTGCCTTGTGCGATCATCACGATGTAGATATTCCTTATTGCTTTAACCGTAAAGAAGCCAAAACCCACGGCGAAGGTGGCAGTTTGGTGGGCAGCGAGCTAAAAGGCAAAGTGAT
Organism: Shewanella sp. 5S214; assembly: GCF_041439795.1. Lineage (NCBI taxonomy): Bacteria > Pseudomonadati > Pseudomonadota > Gammaproteobacteria > Alteromonadales > Shewanellaceae > Shewanella > Shewanella sp. 5S214. The sequence continues at coordinate 44,038 of NZ_JBGOOV010000007.1, read as the reverse complement.
GTTGGTGGACGATGTGATCACTGCTGGTACGGCTATTCGTGAATCGATGGAGATTATTAATGCCCACAATGCCCAACTTGCGGGCGTGTTGATTGCACTTGATCGCCAAGAGAAAGGCAAAGGCGAGTTGTCGGCGATTCAAGAAGTTGAACGCGATTTTGGCTGCCAGATTGTGTCGATAATTACGCTTGCTGATTTAATCAGTTACTTATCTGAAAAGCCGGGTATGGAAGCAGAACTTGGTTCAGTTAGCGCTTATCGTGAGCAATACGGGATTTAGTCTTTTTAACCATGAATACAAAAACGCAGCCCCTAGATTATTAAATTAGGTGGCTGCGTTTTTATTGGCGTTTTGTTTACACACATTATTTTACTTGGTGTAAAAACTCGGCGCGGGTTGCAGGGTTTGATTTAAAAATACCACCCAATGCAGTGGTCGTGGTCGAGCTGGTTGAGTCCATTACGCCGCGAGATTTTACGCAGTAATGTACCGCATCCATTTTTACTGCTACGTCTTTGGTTTCAAGTAATGTTTGCAGCGCCACTAACACTTGTTGGGTTAGGCGCTCTTGCACTTGTGGGCGCTGGGCAAAAAATCGCACGATACGATTGATTTTAGACAAGCCAATAATTTTGCTACGGGGCAAATAGGCCACAGTGGCAAAGCCATCAATGGTCACTAGGTGATGTTCGCAGGTGCTGGTAAGACTGATGTCTTGTACGCGGACCATTTCATCAACACCCATTTTGTTTTCGATAACCGTGATCTTAGGGAAGTTTTCGTAATCAAGCCCCGAGAAGATTTCGTCGACATACATTTTAGCAATGCGGCGTGGAGTATCAGCCAAGCTGTCGTCGGTTAAGTCGAGTGACATTAAGGTCAAAATTTCACGCATATGGTGTTCAATTTTGACTTTACGTTGTTCAGGCGTGGAAGTTTTTGGCAACATCGGGGTTTCTAGCCCACGGTCTTTTAGTGCTGCTTGTACTTTTATTGCGGCTTCACTGAGTGCCATATATCCTCCAACTACTCAATATCACTGTTTATATGAGTGTACGTTAATACCCACTTGGGTGCCCGTTAAGGGACGAGGAGAATAACGCGATTTGCGCTAAATTAATACTACGGGTAACAAAAAAGCCGACCCTTTTAGTCAGGTATCGGCCTTTTGTGGTTAAACGTTTAAGCGATAACTACTTTACGTTTAGGTTTTCTTTGATGAATTTGAGTGTGATTTCGTAATATTTTGCTCGGTTTTCGGCGTTGTACAAACCGCGTTATCGATTGCGAGTACGGTTAACTTCTCAACAACTGTTGCTGAATAAAGGTCCACTGTTCATCAAAGTGTTGGGTTGGCTTTTGTTTAAATTCACTGCGGACAAATTGTGAAATTCTGCCTTCGGCAAAGGCGAGTAACAAGTTAGCCAGAATGGCTTCATCGATATTAAAGCCTACGCCTTCACGTAAGGTTTTTTCTCGTAAAATTTGTTTGATTTGGGTTTCTATTTTTGCAAAAAGCACATCGATACGACTGCGTAAACGTTCGTTTTCACCCAACAACGCATCGCCATTTAATACTCGCGAGATCCCTGGGTTACGTTCAGAAAATACCAATAATAAGTGCAGCACTAATTGGCAGCGAACCATAGTGTCTTTTTCTTCGTCCATGATGATGTTTAAACGCGATAATATAGCATCTTCAATAAACTCAATTAAGCCTTCGAACATCCGTGCTTTGCTAGGAAAGTGTCGATAAAGTGCGGCTTCAGATACACCCACTTCTGCGGCCAGTTTGGCTGTAGTTATACGTTGACCAGGGCTGGTTTCGAGCATTTGTGCTAAGCATTGTAAAATATGCTCACGGCGATTTATTTTAGGGCTTTCAGCCATTATCTGTTCCTTGGCTCAGTGACTACTTGAAAAGGTTATTTGGTGCCTGAGTGACCAAATCCGCCTTCTCCACGATCTGAGCTATTAAACTCATCCACTAGTGTAAATGCTGCCTGTACAACGGGTACAAACATCAATTGGGCTAAACGGTCGCCTATTTCGAGTGTGAATGGTTTATCACTTCGGTTCCAACATGACACCATTAATTGCCCTTGATAATCGGAGTCTATTAATCCGATTAAATTGCCTAAAACGATACCATGCTTGTGGCCCATGCCTGAGCGCGGCAAAATTACCGCCGCAAGGCTGGGGTCGGCAATATGAATAGCGATACCGGTTGGAATTAATACCGTTTGACCAGGTTCAATCACCATAGTCGCGTCGGTCATGGCGCGTAAGTCCATGCCTGCACTACCTGAAGTTGCGTAGGCGGGTAATGGAAACTCACTGCCAATACGCGAGTCGATAATTTTTAGTTCAATGGGTGTTTTCATGATTTTTTTAGTTGTTGTTCTATCAATGTAAGTAATTGGCGCGCTAGGGTCAGTTTATCTGTTGCCGGCAGTTGTTGGCTGCCATCTTGCCAGAATACCTGTAGTGCATTGCTATCGGCATTAAAGCCTAAGCCTTGAATAGAAACATCGTTGGCGGCAATCATATCAAGCTTTTTGCGCTGTAGTTTGCCGCGAGCGTATTGTTCGACATCGTTTGTTTCAGCAGCAAAACCGACCGTAAAAGGTCGGATAGCGTGCTGAGCTACCGCGGCTAAGATATCAGGATTTCGTACCAGCGCAAGTTGCATTTGTTCAGCCGATTTTTTGATTTTTTGATCCGCGACAGCAGCAATTCGATAATCAGCCACTGCGGCACAGCCGATAAAAATATCATGTTGTTCAACTTGGCCCATTACAGCTTCGAGCATCTGCTGCGCTGAATCAACATCAATACGCGTGACGCCTGAAGGCGTGGCTAAATTGACTGGACCAGAGACTAATGTCACCTTGGCGCCCATTTCAGCCGCTGCTTGCGCTAATGCATAACCCATTTTCCCTGAGCTGTGATTCGAGATATATCGCACTGGATCTATGGCTTCACGTGTTGGGCCCGCAGTTATAAGCACGTTATGGCCGCAGAGTGATTTAGGGCCAAAAAATTGCACTAATTGTTCTGCCATCGCAGTGGGTTCTTGCATTCTGCCTGGGCCGACTTCACCACAGGCTTGATTACCAGATGCTGGCTGCCAGATGATGAGGCCTTTACGGGCTAAATTGGCTAGGTTTTCTTGAGTGGTGATGTTTTGGTACATCTGTTGATTCATTGCTGGGCATACAATAACAGGCGCACTGGTGGCTAAACAGGTGGTGGTTAGTAAGTCATTCGCCATACCTGCATTGATACGTGCAATTAAATTAGCTGTAGCAGGTGCTAATAGAACAACGTCAGCCCAACGAGCGAGTTCGATATGACCCATAGCCGCTTCTGCTGCGGGATCGAGTAAATCAGAGGCTACTGGGTTGCCAGAGAGCGCTTGTATGGTCAATGGGGTAATAAACTCCATGGCGCTTTGGGTCATAATGACACGTACGTCTGCGCCACGCTCTTTCAAGCGGCGAATAAGGTCTGCACTTTTGTAAGCGGCAATACCGCCACCAATTCCGAGTAATACTTTTTTATTTGTCAGCATGATGCACATTATCCGACTCAAATCTAATTTCGGCTAACAATATCACAAACCTGTGACAAGTTACGTAGATCCAATCTCAAAAATATCGACCATACTGTGTAATTGATTCGAACTCTTTTTGAAAATGACAGTGACCGCTTATTGATGCTGTGATGGGTGATTGTTTTGTGACTAGAGTCGATTGAGTACGCGAAGTGTAATGCCACATTGAATATAAGGGACATTCATGGGAATTAAAGATTGGCCACAAGGAGAAGGGCCGCGAGAAAAATTATTGCTTAAGGGTGCAGGACATCTTTCGGATGCAGAATTGCTCGCGGTAATATTACGTAATGGTCTGGCAGGTCAAAATGCGGTGGATTTAGCCCGAAACATGATTCATCAGTTTGGTGGTTTGCGCAGTTTATTGAGTGCACCTAAAAGCCAAGTCTGTAAATTAGCCGGTGTTGGACCGGTAAAATATGCTCAATTACAGGCTGCAGCGGAAATTTCTAAGCGAATTGCGCATGAAAATCTACAAAGAGGACAAATTTTGACAAATCCTGATTTAACTCGGGACTATTTAATGAGACAATTGGCAGACCGATCCTATGAAGTGTTCGCCTTACTATTGTTGGATACCCAACATAGAGTCATTCAATTTGTAGAATTATTTCGTGGCACCATCGATTCTGCTTCTGTTTATCCTCGCGAGGTTGTAAGCCTTGTTTTGGAGAAAAAAGCGGCAGCGGTAATTGTGTGTCACAATCACCCGTCTGGCATTGCTGAGCCAAGTCAGGCAGATCGGCGAATAACTGAGCGAATAAAAAATGCATTGGCAACCATAGATGTTTCTTTGTTAGATCATATGGTTGTAGGTGATCAGGAGATAGTCTCCTTTGCCGAGCGAGGGTGGATTGTATAAACACTGCTTGATCTTATATGGTCAATCGTGTATAAAATGCGCCCTCTTTGTGCCTCGGGCGACGGCCATACGAGGCACATTAATGCTCGAGCGTTAAAAATTTGTTTTGGAGAAGATTGACATGTCAAGAGTATGCCAAGTAACTGGCAAGAAGCCAATGGTTGGTAACAACCGTTCGCACGCAAAAAATTCGACTCGTCGTCGTTTTTTACCTAACCTACAAAACCACCGTTTTTGGTTAGAAGAAGAAAAGCGTTTCGTGCAATTACGTGTATCTACTAAAGGTATCCGTATTATCGACAAGAAAGGTATCGAAGTGATTGTTAAAGAACTTCGTGCCCGTGGCGAGAAGGTATAATAGAAAATGGCTAAATCTAAAGGTAATCGTGAGAAGATCAAATTAGTATCTACTGCTAAAACTGGTCACTTCTACACTACTGAAAAGAACAAGCGTAACATGCCTGAAAAAATGGAAATCAAGAAATTTGATCCAGTCATTCGTCAGCACGTTATGTACAAAGAAGCTAAAATCAAGTAATTGATTTTTGATTCTTAAAAAAGCCCCTTAATTGGGGCTTTTTTTATGGCCGTTTGAAAATAGTCTATACTAAACTGTTGCATAAGCAGGTGAACTCAAATGGTGACTAAGCTGCTGAGTTGTCTGTACTGCGTAGTTGTTTACTATGTATGGTGCATGATTAATCTTATGGTATTGAATCAAGCTCTGTGGTCATTATTATTATGTGATGATGTTTGAGGATTGTTATTAAAGTTTAATGTAATGTTATAAATATATGCGTAAAGTATTATTCACAGTAAAAATAAGCTAACTTTTTGGCTGTAATGATTTTTTCATATAAATTTGAGACACTCTGTTTTACTTTAAGTGAAATAAAATGCTTTAAAAGTGAATTAAAATGCAATACCATTCCCTTTTGGCACTACAAATCATTGTGTGACATTTTTTGTCATAATCATTAATGCACATCAAATTTATACCGAGGTGAATTTGCCCGTGAGAACCACTGAATTAGTTGATGGATTTCGTCATTCTGCTCCTTATGTTAATGCGCATAGAGGTAAAACTTTTGTCGTCATGTTGGGTGGCGAAGCATTAGCGCATCCACAATTCCGCGGTATTTTGAATGATGTGGCTTTGTTGCACTCGCTTGGGATTGAAGTGGTATTAGTCTATGGTGCAAGACCACAGATAGATGCCGGCTTAAAGGCTGCTGGAATTGAGCCTGCATACCATAATGGTATTCGTATTACTGATGATGAAACCTTAAAGATTATCAAGCAGGTTGCAGGGGCTACTCAATTTGATATTACCGCTAGGCTGTCGATGAGCTTAGGTAATACGCCAATGCAGAATGCACAAATTAACTTAGTCAGTGGTAATTTTGTTATTGCGCAACCGCTGGGTGTTGATGACGGTGTCGACTTTTGTTTAAGTGGCAAAGTACGTCGTATTGATGCACAAGGGTTACGCCGCCAATTAGATAACAACGGTATTGTATTAATGGGGCCGATTGCGGCTTCTGTTACTGGAGAAAGCTTTAACCTGACCGCTGAAGAGGTGGCGACCCAAGTCGCGATTAAGTTAAAGGCGGATAAGATTATTGGTTTTAGTGATAGCCACGGTATTTTAGGCGCAAATGGCGAAGTGATTGCCGAACTTATGCCAGATGATATCGAAGAAATGCTCAAGACAATGTCTGAGGATGATCATACTTCAGTGGGGACTATCGCTTTCTTAAAAGCCAGTGTTGAAGCGTGCCGCCGAGGCGTACCACGTTGTCATTTAGTGAGTTATTTAGAAGATGGCGCCTTGTTACAAGAGTTATTCTCGCGCGAAGGCATAGGTACGCAAATTGTTACTCAAAGTGCTGAGCGTTTACGCCGCGCAACCATTAGCGATATCGGTGGCATTTTAAACCTGATTCGACCTTTAGAAGAGCAAGGTATCTTGGTACGTCGCTCTCGTGAGCAACTTGAAATGGAAATAGAGCAATTTATGCTTGTTGAGCGTGACAATTTAGTCATCGGCTGCGCGGCACTGTATCCATTTGAAGAAGATAATGCCGGTGAGTTTGCCTGTCTTGTGGTGCACCCTGATTATCGTGATGCAGACCGTGGTAGCTTGTTACTCAATAATATTATTGGTCAGGCACGCGTGCGCGGTTATTCCCGTTTATTTGCGTTAACCACTCGTAGCATTCATTGGTTTTTAGAGCATGGTTTTAGTATTGTCGATGTTGAAGAACTGCCGAACAAGAAAAAGCAGCTTTATAACTATCAGCGTCGCTCGAAGATCCTTGCTTTAGATTTATAGTGACGACGATAGGATAAACAGCTAAAAAAATGCCGGATAAATCCGGCATTTTTTTGATTCAATTTTGTACATTGCTAATGTGATTAACTCGTTACGTTAAGCCATTCAATCAATCTTTTTTGCATTAGCCGTGTTCAGCATACTCAATTTTGTGACTTGCCATTAAATGGTTATAAATGGCCTATTATGCTTGGGCTTTTGCTACGGTATTGCGTCGTTGACGTTGCAGTAGCATATCGCCGATAAAGATAATCAATGCCCCCCAAATAAAGCCAAAGGTAATACCTTTCTCAATATCAAACGGTTCATTAAATAATTTCACCGCCAAGATAAACATGATGCTGGGGCCAATATATTGAAAGAAACCCAAAATTGAAAAGGGAATTCTGACCGCCGCTCCAGCAAAACATAGTAATGGGATAGTGGTAATAATGCCGGCAGCGACTAAAAGTAAATTGAGGTCGAGAGTGTTGGCCAGCATGCTTGTTGTCGAGCTGTCTAAAGTGATGAATAGATAACCTAGGGCGATAGGTAATAAGATGGCTGTTTCGACCAATAATCCTGATTTAGCATCGATATTTACTTTTTTTCGTAATAAACCATAAAAGCCGAAGCTGGCAGCCAATGCCAATGATAGCAATGGAATTGATCCAAAAGATATTAATTGAACCAGTACGCCAATACTGGCTAAACTGACTGCAACCCATTGTAATTTACGCAGACGTTCACCTAAAAATACCATACCAAGCAATACGTTAAAAAGCGGATTGATAAAATATCCCAAACTGGCATCAAGCATATGGTCATTGTTGACCGCCCAGATAAAAATAAGCCAATTAGCTGCAATTAGCACTGAAGTGACAAACAGTACTAAAAGTTGTTTAGGTTGTTTGAGGATCAGGCGTAGACGGCCAAAACCACCAATAAACTGCATCATGATAATCATAAAAATGAATGACCAAATTACACGGTGCATTAATATTTCTGTCGCGGGGACATGATGTAAAAGTTTAAAATACAGTGGTGCGACACCCCAAATGGTGTAAGCGCAAACTGCCAGTAAAACTCCTTTACGGTATTCTAAATCAGGCATAGTGAGTCAATAATGGGCAGGAAAATAATAGATGGCGATTGTAGGTCGCCATTTTGGATGACACAAGTGATTAAGCTAATTCTTTTATAAGGTGGTTGTTTGGTTTATATAGTGCGCTTATCCCACCATATAAGTACCAGTGCCAAAGGCGATATGAACTCCTTGCTCATTATGTAATTCCATCCGACATACGGATACTCGGTTACCTGAACGGATAACCGCTCCAGTACCAGTGAAGACTTCACCGCGACCTGGACGTAAAAAGTCGACTCGCATATCTATGGTACCTAAGGTGGTTAAACGTTGTTGCAGTTCTTCAAGAGTCCAATCCTCTTTACTCGCTACTAGAGCCGCAAATACTGTTAGCCCGCCGACAACATCAAGCAATGTTGCAGTAACCCCACCATGAAGAATGTTTTGATGAATATTACCAATTAGCTCGGGCTTCATTTTTATTACGACTTCAACCCCATTGATGTCGTAATGTTTAATGTCTAACCCGAGTAGATTATGGAATGGGACATGTTGATCAAAAATATCAGCAACTTGCTGTAAAGCCTGAGTTTGAATAGAGGTGGTCATGAGCAATCCTTGTCGATTTATTATTATTATAGTGAACGTTGGTTTGAAAAACGTACTGTCATAGAGTATTTAATCTAACCCTAAAGTGACCTTGACTCAATCATCTATCTTGTTTGAAAACAGACAAAGGTGTTTTGGCCCAAGACTTCTGCGGCTGAGTGCTTTAAAATGAGAGCCCCTTTAATGATGATGTTGTGTGAATGGATACTCCGATTTCGACCAATATTGCGTCCTCAGATGTGTTGACGACAGAGCAAGATGTACTTGCTGCAAGCTTACAGCAAGTTTTTGGTTATCGTGCCTTTCGTGAAGGGCAGCGAGAAGTCATTGAGCAAAGTATACAAGGCCAAGATACGCTTGTGATTATGCCTACCGGTGGCGGCAAAAGTATGTGTTATCAATTGCCTGCTATTGTATTGCCTGGTGTGACTATCGTGGTATCGCCGTTAATTTCGTTGATGAAAGACCAAGTCGACAGTTTAATGCAAAGTGGTGTATCCGCCGCCTATCTCAATTCATCTTTACCGCGTGAACAAAGTGCTGAGGTATTACGTAAACTTCATTCTGGCGAGATTAAATTACTGTATGTGTCGCCTGAACGTTTGTTGCGTCCTGATTTTATTGAGCGTCTTCAATCAGTGAATATTTCCATGTTTGCTGTAGATGAAGCGCATTGTATTAGCCAGTGGGGTCATGATTTTAGGCCTGAATACGCTGCATTAGGTCAGTTAAAAGAATATTTTCCTTATTTACCTTTAATGGCCTTAACTGCAACCGCAGATCATGCCACGCGTTTGAGCATTTGCGAGCGCTTAAGGGTGACGCCTTATACCTTATTATCGAGTTTCGATCGCCCTAATATTCGTTATACCGTGGCAGAAAAACTCAATGCAACCAATCAGCTGCGTCAGTTCTTAACCATTCAAAATGGCACCAATGGTATTGTGTATTGCAGTAGTCGTCGCCGAGTAGATGAAGTGGCTGAACGTTTACGCTTGCAAGGGTTTAATGCTCAAGCTTATCACGCCGGATTAAGTCAAGAAGAGCGCAGTAACGTTCAAGATAAATTTCTCAAAGATCAAATTGATATTGTGGTCGCGACGGTTGCTTTTGGTATGGGGATTAATAAATCTAACGTACGCTTTGTGGTGCACTACGATATTCCTAAAAGCATTGAAGCCTATTATCAAGAGACAGGTCGAGCTGGCCGTGATGGTTTAGATGCTGAAGCTTATATGCTGTTTGATCCAGCAGATATAGGCCGAGTCAGGCATTTAATTGAGCAATCTGAACCAGGCCCACAGCAGCAGGTCGAATTTCATAAATTACATACAATGGCTGCATTTGCTGAAGCGCAAACGTGTCGCCGCCAAGTATTACTAAATTATTTTGATGAAGTCGCCTCTGAGCCTTGTGGTAACTGTGACATTTGTCTGGCACCGCCGAAACGATACGATGGCACTGAAGATGCGCAAAAAGTGCTGTCTTGTATTTACCGTTTGCAGCAACGCTTTGGCATTCACCATGTTATTGAAGTATTACGCGGTTCTAAAGCGGCTAACATTGTCGATAGAGGCCATGATAAATTATCGACGTGGGGTATTGGTAAAGATAAATCAACTGAGTTTTGGCTCAGTGTTATTCGTCAGTTAATCCATTTGGGTTTGATGAGTCAGGATATTACCCGCGGCTCTGCGATTAAGCTCAATCCTGCCGCCAGACCAGTGTTAAAAGCTGAGCTATCGCTCATGTTAGCGGAACCAAGGATTCAATTACTTGATGTTAAGCGTAAGCCTAATTCACGCGCTCCACAGCAATATGATCGTAAATTATTTGCTCGGTTAAAATTATTGCGCCGAGAACTGGCTGAGAAAAATGACATTCCTCCATACCTAGTCTTTAACGATGCCACACTGGCTGAAATGTGCGCCATGCTGCCAACCAGTCCAGGAGAAATGTTGGCGGTAAACGGCATTGGTCAAATAAAGCTTGATCGCTTTGGCGGCGAGTTTTTAGATGAAATCACTGAATATTTGACCCAAGGTTAAGCGGTTAATTTTCGTCATGAGAATAAGACGTTTCCTGAGACTTTATTTTATTCAGTTGATTAATTACCGCTTTTTTTACTAGTACGTCAAAAGTATCGAGTTGTTGTAAACCCGCTATGCCGATATTCACTTTGAGCGCCGTTTTCCATTCGCTGAGGACTTGTTCAATTTGGGTTGCCACTCTTGCAGCCCCGGCGGGGGATGTGTGTGGCAGTATGATGATGATTTCATCAGTATTATGACGAAACAATTTATCTTGCTCTCTGAGTGTATGTTTGAGGCGTGGGATGATAAATGCCAAGTCCATGGTATTTATATGATTGATATTGAGTAGTAATAACGTCAGTTGATAGTGCCCTTGCTTGGCACTATTTAACATATTATCGATACATTGTTGTTGGCTTTCTTCTTGCTCCTCAATATTAAGATGCTTTGGTTTTCTGACTAAAAACAGTACTAGCCCAACGGATAAGAATAAAATAATTAGCACTGCAATGGTTAAATTTTGATTGATATTATTGAGCGGTTTTTCTGGTATTGTGCTGGCTTCACTTTGCGCGGTGATTCTGGCTTTATACTGCATAAAATGAGCATTGTTTAACTTAGCTGCAGCTTGTTTGGCGGCATCAAAACGCTGCACTTGAAACAGGTAAGCGGATTCGAACTGCTTTTGTTCAGCGTAGTATTGACTGATAATTTGGTTAAATTCTTCTAAATCAGAAAATTGTTTAAGTTCAGTTGCTTGTTCAATAATTTCATTGAGTAGCGACAATGCTTGAATATCTTTATGTTGTGCAAAATACACTTTGGCTAAGGTGCGCTTGATGCGCATGACATTGATCTGTTCTTGGTATTTTGTGAATAACTTGATGCTTGATAGTGCGAGTTGTTCAGCAATATCATAATCGTCAACGTATAAATGAATTATCGCAAGTCTAGCATCCTGGTCTGCCGCATCTATCTCAGAGCCTATGTTTATATTTTTACTGAAATCTTCTGCTTTATTTAAATAATACAGCACTTTGGATTTATCATTTAGCGCGATATGCATAATTGCTAAATTGATAGCCACTGTCGATTTTATTTTTCCGAATAAAGAAATATCTTTATAAGCTGCTTCGGAAAAATGCAGTGCCTCTACATAATCACCCATAGAGAAAAAAACGTTTGAAATTTCCGATTGGATGAATGATTTTGGCAATAAGTACCAATGCTGAAATTGGTTTTGTGCTTCATTATAAATATCTAACGCAAAACGCAAGTCTTCAATGGCCGAATTATAATTTTCTAGGCTAGTATTTTGTCTACTTCTGGCATAAAGGCTATTTACAATTGCTTGCTTCTCAGAGTAACGCTTGGCTAAACGAAGCGCTTCTTCGGTGAGTTGTTGTTCTTGTAGCGTATTGCCAAGGCTTTGGTGTGCATCGGCTTGGCATTGAATGAAATAAGGGCGAGCGGTATCGTATTTAAACTGTCTGGCCTTCATTTCCCCTTGTTTTGCCAAGGTGATTGCCTGATTAAACTCACCAAATTCCAGCAAATTAAAGCAATGAAGTAGCGTTAAGCGCAGTGCGTTGATATTGGCTAATGGTTGCTGACTATGTTGTTGCTCAAGTGACTCAATGAGTGCTTTTGCTTCCGCGGAACGTTGAGAATTAATATTACTGATTACATTGAGCTGCTCACGAACACTCAACTGTTGAGTTTGGCTAATAATATCGCCGGAGAGTAATAAAGATTGCGATGGTTGTGCTAAGGCTGGTGTTGCGACTAAATGCAGAGTTAGGCCGAAGATTAAAGCAAAAATGCGACTACCATGATATTCAATACTCTTTCTTGATAACGTCATCGTCATATATCAATTTTATATGGGGTACGTGCAGTATACGATTATTTATCTTGAGAAACATAAAAATATAATTGATGCAGCCACTTAGCTTGATGTTTATTTGTACTTTGAGAGGTAAGTTCATTAATTGAAAGCAAATCAATATTGGCTGATCACGTCGTTGTTTAACTGTAATGAGGCACTAGTACGCTATCATCTTTTTCACGTTAGTTAAATTAGGGTTGACACAGAAGGCTGGTCGCGTTACATATTAGGTATAGACATAATTGTATGTCGCACAATTAGCATATTTAGTTATTAAAAGTGAATATTAACGGCATGAACACACAATCAACTTTACTCGGACTCCTTCTCCTCTCACGCATACCCTGCGCGGAGTCCTTTGTGTTACATGCAAAATAATTCATTAAGCATACACAAACCCCGCGCTAACAGCCGCGGGGTTTTTTGTTTCTAGCCCTTTTGAAATGTACTAGTTGTGATGTTTGCAGTTAGGTAAATATACATGATGGTCGATGGAGAAATTCGATGTCCAATAGAGTCATAATTTTTGATACTACCCTACGTGATGGTGAGCAAGCACTAGCAGCAAGTTTAACCGTTAAAGAAAAGCTGCAAATTGCCTTGGCGCTTGAACGTTTAGGTGTTGATGTGATGGAAGTGGGTTTCCCTGTTTCTTCTCCTGGTGATTTCCACTCGGTGCAGACCATTGCTAAGACCATCAAAAATAGCCGAGTGTGTGCATTGTCTCGTGCACTTGAAAAGGACATTGATGCTGCCGCCCAGGCATTATCGGTTGCCGATCAATTTCGAATTCATACCTTTATTTCAACTTCGACCATTCATGTTGAAAGCAAATTAAAGCGCTCGTTTGACGATGTACTTGAGATGGCGGTCAATGCGGTAAAGTATGCTAGACGTTTTACTGATGACGTTGAGTTCTCCTGTGAAGATGCCGGCCGAACCCCAATCGATAATTTGTGCCGAATGGTAGAGGCAGCGATTAAAGCGGGTGCTCGTACGATCAATATTCCCGATACAGTGGGTTATACCGTGCCAAGTGAGTTTGGTGGCATTATTCAAACCTTATTTAATCGAGTACCGAATATCGACCAAGCGGTGATTTCGGTTCATTGTCATGATGATTTAGGTTTATCGGTTGCTAATTCTATTGCCGCAGTTGAAATGGGGGCACGCCAAGTAGAATGTACTATCAATGGTATTGGTGAGCGCGCCGGGAACTGTTCGTTAGAAGAAATAGCTATGATTTTAGCGACCCGTAAAGATTTGCTTAATGTTGAGTGTGGTATTAACGCCAAAGAAATTCACCGAACCTCATCGCTCGTCAGTCAATTATGTAATATGCCCATTCAAGCTAATAAAGCTATTGTGGGAACCAATGCGTTTTCTCACTCATCGGGTATTCATCAAGATGGCATGTTAAAAGCTAAAAATACTTACGAAATTATGACGCCAGAAAGCATTGGCTTGAATCGTAACAATATGAACATGACCTCACGCTCTGGCCGCCATGTGATTAAACATCGTATGGAAGAAATGGGTTATCAGCCAAGTGATTATGATATGGATAGCCTGTACGAGCAGTTTTTAACCTTGGCGGATAAAAAAGGTCAGGTATTTGATTACGATCTGGAAGCATTGGTATTTATGGAGTCGCAAGCACAAGACGATGATAAGTATCAGCTACAGCATATGATGGTGCATTCAGATTCGACTGAAGGGGTTGCCACCGCGACAGTGCGTATTGCGGTAGATGGTCAAGATATTACCGAAGCATCGACAGGAAACGGACCAGTCGATGCGGCTTATAATGCCATTGCACGGGCCACCGGTCGTCAGATCAATATTACTAACTATAAATTAAGTGCCAAAGGCGAAGGTCAAAATGCGCTTGGGCAAGTCGATATTACTGCCAAATATAGCGAGCAGATGTTCCACGGTGTTGGTTTAGCCACCGACGTGGTTGAAGCGTCAGCTAAAGCGTTAGTCCATGTGATGAACTTAGTATACCGCGCAGATAAGGTTGCTGATTTTAAACAACAGATCCATAAAGAAAGGGAGTTAGGTAGCGTATGAGTTATCAAATAGCAGTTTTGTCGGGTGATGGTATTGGTCCTGAAGTGATGGCTGAAGCGCGTAAAGTGCTTAGTGCAGTAGAAGCGCGTTTTGGGTTAGACATTAACTATACCGAATATGATGTTGGCGGCATTGCCATTGATAACCATGGTTGTCCTTTACCTGACGCTACTTTAAAAGGCTGCGAAGCCGCGGATGCGATTCTATTTGGTAGTGTGGGTGGCCCTAAGTGGGAGCACTTACCGCCAAATGATCAACCTGAACGCGGCGCATTATTACCGTTACGTGGTCACTTTGAGCTATTTTGTAATTTACGCCCAGCTAAATTACATGACGGCTTAGAGCACATGTCACCTTTGCGTAGTGATATTTCCGCCCGTGGTTTTGATGTCTTGTGTGTGCGTGAGTTAACCGGTGGCATTTATTTTGGTAAACCCAAAGGACGCCAAGGAGAGGGGGAGGATGAGGAAGCCTTCGACACTATGCGTTATAGCCGTCGTGAAATTAGCCGAATTGCCCGTATTGCTTTTGAAGCCGCCCGTGGACGTAAACACAAGGTCACTTCAGTAGATAAAGCCAATGTGTTGGCCTGCTCAGTATTATGGCGTCAAGTTGTTGAGGAAGTGGCTAAAGATTTTCCTGACGTTACCTTAGAGCACATCTATATTGATAACGCGACTATGCAGTTATTACGTCGACCTGATGAATTTGATGTGATGTTATGTTCTAATTTATTTGGTGATATTTTATCTGATGAAATTGCCATGTTAACGGGCTCTATGGGGCTACTGTCATCAGCCAGCATGAACAGTAGCGGCTTTGGTTTGTTTGAACCCGCAGGTGGCAGTGCGCCTGATATTGCTGGTAAAGGCATTGCGAACCCAGTGGCGCAGATTTTATCTGCCGCATTGATGTTGCGTCATAGCTTAAAGCAAGAAGATGCCGCAAACGCTATTGAACGTGCAGTAACAAAAGCACTAGCAAGTGGTTATTTAACTGGGGAACTACTTTCTGCCGATAAGCGCAGCGAAGCAAAGTCGACAGCTCAAATGGGTGACTTTATCACTCAGGCAATTAAGGATGGTGTGTAATGGCCCAAGTGACCGGTAAAACCTTATATGAAAAAGTGTGGGATGCTCATATTGTTGCTAGCCCAGAAGGTGAAGCGCCAATAGTGTATGTTGATCGCCATTTAGTCCATGAAGTGACATCTCCACAAGCCTTTAGTGGTTTAAAAGTGGCTGGACGTAAGCTACGTGCGCCACAAAAAACCTTTGCGACAATGGATCACAACACCTCGACCCGCAGTGCCAGTCTTGATGCGCTTAGCCCTATGGCACGCACTCAAGTTGACACTCTAGCGCAAAATTGTAAAGAGTTTGGCGTGCGCTTATATGATATTCATCACCCAAATCAAGGTATTGTCCATGTAATGGGTCCCGAGTTAGGGATTACTCTGCCTGGTACTGTGATTGTTTGTGGCGATTCACACACTGCGACTCACGGTGCATTTGGTGCATTGGCATTTGGTATTGGCACCTCAGAAGTTGAGCACGTGCTTGCAACGCAGACTTTACGTCAGTTAAAAGCCAAAACCATGAAGATTGAAGTTCGCGGTAAAGTGACCGATGGTGTAACAGCTAAAGACATCGTATTAGCGATTATCGGCACCTTAGGTATGGATGGTGGTACAGGTTATGTGGTTGAGTTTTGTGGTGAAGCTATTGAAGCATTAACCATGGAAGGACGGATGACCTTGTGTAATATGGCCATCGAAATGGGCGCGAAAGCCGGTATGGTAGCACCTGATGAAACCACTTTTGATTACCTTAAAGGGCGTGAGTTTGCACCTAAAGACGCCATGTGGGAGCAAGCCGTTGCAGCCTGGTCGCAATTGAAGACTGATGCTGATGCGGTATTTGATGCTGAGGTGGTGCTTTACGCTAACGATATTGCACCGCAGTTAACTTGGGGTACTAACCCTGGGCAAGTGGTGGCGATTGATGGCGTAGTACCTAACCCTGAGCAAGAAAGCAATGTAACTAATCGAACCAGTATGGTGAAAGCATTAGAGTATATCGGTCTTACGCCGGGTACCAAGATGACAGATATCAGCATTAATAAGGTCTTTATTGGTTCTTGTACTAACTCACGTATTGAAGATTTACGCTCAGCTGCTGCGCATGCTAAAAATCGTAAAGTGGCAGAAGGCGTAGTCGCGATTGTTGTGCCAGGGTCTGGCCAGGTGAAGTTACAGGCAGAAGCGGAAGGCTTAGATAAGATTTTTATTGAAGCAGGTTTTGAATGGCGTTTACCGGGCTGCTCTATGTGTTTAGCGATGAATGATGACCGCTTAGAGGCGGGTGATCGCTGTGCATCAACCAGTAACCGTAACTTTGAAGGTCGACAAGGCCGTGGCAGTCGCACCCATTTAGTGAGTCCTGCTATGGCTGCTGCTGCAGCTGTTGCTGGGCACTTTGTTGATATTCGTCAACCTTATTAACGAGCTAAACAAGGATTTTTTATGCAAGCTTTTACAGCACATACCGGTTTAGCGGTAGCCATTGATAGCGCTAATGTTGATACCGACCAAATTATTCCCAAGCAATTTTTGTCTAAAGTTACTCGTGACGGTTTTGGGGTTCATTTATTTCATGATTGGCGTTATTTAGACGATGCCGGTGATAAGCCAAATCCTGAATTCGTATTAAACCAGCCTCGTTATCAAGGTGCTTCAATTTTAATCGCCCAGGAAAACTTTGGTTGTGGATCATCTCGTGAGCATGCGCCTTGGGCGTTAGCGGATTTTGGCCTTAGAGTGATCATTGCGCCGACATTTGCGGACATTTTTTACGGTAATTCGATCAATAATGGCTTATTACCGGTTAAGTTAACATCCACAGAAGTACAGCAATTGATTGATGAAGTGTCTGCCACACAAGGTGCGAAAATTACTGTAGATTTACAAGCGCTAACGGTGACGTCACCTTCTAGTTGTGTATTCAGTTTTACTATTGTGGAGTCTGCACGGCATAAGTTGCTTAATGGGTTAGACGCAATCGGATTAACACTGTCATTTGAGCAACAGATTAGTGACTACGAAGCGCATATACCGGCTTGGTACGCATAATCTGTTATTACAGAGTGTGTTAGGGTGTATTTATATCTGATGAATCACTGATTAAAAACCTCTTCATTACATCATGAAGAGGTTTTTTACTTTTTAATTGTAAAAAGTTTTATGTAACCATTTTGTGTCACAATTTTTTTAGCGTCAGAGTTTAGATCAATACGGTTAATTATTTTAGCTTACCTCTGTACGATATATTTTTTATAAGATACTGATTTTTAATTTTAAAATTTTAGCGATTCGCATCATTGATGAATTAAGTGTACAGCCATACCGTTTTATCCTTCCCCGAAAAATCATTAAATCAAAAGTTTGATCACGATCACAATTTGAAATTCAATCACTCACTTCTTGTTCGGTCTCTTTGTGCTGTTGCAAAGCTTTTTTGGATCAGTACACTGACGACTTCATTTAAATCGAGCTTTTGCTCTATATCAGTCGATTTATGCAGTTTGAATCTAAACACAGAGAATCATAATGAAAAAAACAGTGTTAACACTGGCGATAAGCGCCATTGTATTTGGGGCAACAACTCAAGTGAACGCCGCAGGTTTCCAACTTGCAGAATATTCAGCAACAGGTTTAGGCCGTGCATTTGCTGGTGAAGCTGCTATTGCAGACAATGCGTCAACTCAAGCGCGTAATCCAGCCATGCTGGCTTATCTAGAAGGCCGCCAAGTGTCAGCGGGTGGCATCTATGTTATGCCGAATGTTGATGTTGTTGGTGATGTGGCTATTTCTTCACCATTATTAGGTTCAGAGCCATTAGTCATAGGTGCTGACGCATATGATGTTGCCGACAATGCCCTAGTACCGAACTTTTATTATTCAAATCAGTTGAATGATCAATGGACTTGGGGTCTAGCGATTAATTCTAACTATGGTTTAGCCACCGATATTCCGGTAGCGGATGCGGCGGCTATTTTTGGCAGTAAAACCTCAATTACTACGGTCGAATTTAATCCTAATATAGCCTACCGTGTAGATGAATCATTTACCGTTGGCGCAGGTCTTCGAGTGGTATATGGCGAAGGTGAAGTTGGTGCAACCGCTCCTGGTTGGATTGATGCGATTAAAGCTAACCCTAACTTACCTGCAAGTATTGGTGCGCGCTTACCTTCTGGTGGAACCGAGTTAAAGTCAATGAAAGGTGATGATGTTGGCTATGGCTGGAAAGCGGGCGCGAGCTGGCAAATTAACTCAGCTAACCGCATCGGTTTGGCTTATCACAGTAGTGTCGATCTTAAATTAGACGGTCATGTGTCTGGTGTAATTTATAATGGCGGCCAAAACATTGAAATCGAAGGTTACTTACCGGTTGAATTGCCTGCATTTGCAGAGCTTGCTTCTTATCATCAGTTAACTAAAAACTGGGCTATGCATGCCAGTGTGAATTGGACTGAATGGAGCGTATTCGAGCAATTGGTGGCGTATTTTCCTGGTGATGTTAAGCCTGTAGGTAACCTAGAGTCAGACGTAGTTAAAGAAGAGAACTTTAAAGACAACTGGCGTTATGCCCTTGGTACTACTTATACCCTTAATGACCAATGGACATTACGTGCTGGTATGGCGCTAGATAAAACGGCGGTTGATGATCAACACCGTACTACAACCATTCCTGATTCTGACCGTTTATGGTTCAGTGTGGGTACTGGTTACCAAGTGTCTAAAAATCTGAATGTTGATCTGGGTGTGACTTACATTCGCACATATGGTGATGCACCGATTACTGAGAACCAAGATCTAGTAGGCCTTGCTGCAGTGAACTTTACTGGTGAAGCAACTGGCGATGTATGGTTAACCGGTATTCAGTTAAACTATAAGATGTAATCAGCTCTGCTAGTGTTGATAGTTAAGGCCTCGCAGTTGCGAGGCCTTTTTATTAGTTAAATAGTGATAAAACGTAAGATTATTTTTATCGTAATAACAGTGATAACTTGAGTCGCGCGGTACTATGCTTTCAAACCATGCTCATCGTAATTTACATTCCTGCGGGTGTGACTAGATAATTAACCCCTTGGATATTAATAAAGGCAATTGCCTGCAATAATTATATTTGTCGATCTAGTATGTGATATGGGTTTATTAAATAGACAAATAATACAAAAATAATCATATTAAAATGATATAGGAACTCAGATGGCTGCCAAAAAATACATTGTCGCATTAGATCAAGGCACGACAAGTTCTCGTGCCCTTGTGTTTGATCATCAAGCAAATATTGTCGCCGTTGCGCATCGTGAATTTACTCAACATTATCCGCAAGCTGGTTGGGTAGAGCATGATCCTATGGAGATATGGTCTTCACAAAGTTCAGTGCTGGTGGAAGTACTGACTCGAGCAGGAATTAGTCGTCATGATGTCGCTGCAATAGGGATTACTAATCAACGTGAAACCACTATAGTCTGGAACAAGCATACTGGTAAGCCGGTATGTAATGCGATTGTATGGCAATGTCGCCGCAGCCAGGCAATATGTCAGCATCATAAGGCCCTAGGGGCTGAAGATATGGTGCGCCAAAAAACTGGACTAGTACTAGACCCATACTTTTCGGCGTCAAAAATTGAGTGGATTTTAGATAATGTTGACGGGGCCCGTGAACAAGCTGAAGCCGGTGATCTATTGTTTGGCACGGTTGATACTTGGCTGGTGTGGAAACTCACCCAAGGTGAAGTTCATGTGACCGAACCAACCAATGCATCTAGAACCATGTTATTTAATATTCACACTAAACAGTGGGACCAAGAGTTACTCAATCTGTTTAATATCCCTCGTTCGATGTTACCTGAAGTGAAACCCTCATGTGCCATTTATGGCTATACCGAACTTGCAGGCAACTCAGTTCCTGTCGCTGGGATGGCTGGCGATCAGCAGTCGGCATTATTTGGCCAATTGTGTATTGAGCCCGGTATGGCAAAAAATACCTATGGTACTGGCTGCTTTTTGTTAATGAATACCGGTGACAAAGCTGTTGAGTCAACTCATGGTTTATTAACGACCATTGCGATTGGGGCTGACACAAAAGTGAATTATGCCCTAGAGGGTTCGGTATTTATGGGGGGCGCTATTATTCAATGGCTCCGTGATGAGTTAGGTCTTATTGCCGATGCGTGTGACACCCAATATTTTGCCGACAAAGTGGATGACACGAATGGCGTCTACTTGGTGCCAGCATTTGTGGGTTTAGGAGCCCCTTATTGGGATGCTGATGCCCGAGGTGCCATCATAGGCTTAACCCGCGGCGCTAATCGAAACCATATTATTCGTGCCGCATTAGAAGCCATTGCATATCAGTCTCGTGACGTGCTGGATGCCATGAGTAAAGATTCTAATGTGCCGTTAACACAAATTCGAGTCGATGGTGGTGCGGTGTCAAATGACTTTTTAATGCAATTTCAAGCTGATATTACAGGTGCAACGGTTATTCGTCCTCTGGTCACTGAAACGACTGCTATGGGGGCTGCATTTCTAGCGGGTTTAGCTGTTGGGGTATGGCAGTCGACTGATGAGTTGCAGATTATGTTGTCTACTGAGCGCGAGTTTACGTCAACTATGGACGAAGCTACTCGAGCAAAGTTGTACCAGGGGTGGAAGCAGGCTGTGTCGCAAGTCAGCCCAAACGGTAACTTTGCTTAACGAAGTAAACATTAGACTTCAATATCAATATGCTGGCTGGTGGTTTCTCCACGGGTGGAGAATCGCTTATCCGTTTTCATTGGTCTAATTCGGCTAGCGCCATTTTTTTTCTCATTAACGGTTCTCGGTTTAGAACGCCTTTCTTGACGAGGGGCCTCTTGGCGTTGAATCGGGACTTTATGAGCAATATTAGGTGGCAATTGTGACTGTGGCGCCTCGTGGCTGTCGGCGCTGATAGCACTGGTATGTTTGACGTTTTCAACAATCCGTTTACGCTCACTTACCGCCTGTACTGGCCTAGCCAACATGGCATAAATGCTATCGATACTCATGATGCTCTCCCATATTGGTTAAATGAATGTGATTATTAACCACCTAAACTGTTTATCGGCACAAATTGATTAAAATGTAATCTTTTAGATAGAAGCTCATTTAGGAAGCGCTTTTATAAGGTGGATCATTGGCGTTATCGCTACCCACTGCCGAAAGTAGATATGATGAGCCATGTTAATCTTCAATTGCTTTAAATTTGTTCAACCATCACCCCACGCTAGCAGAATAATACCAACATCGCGACACTTTCCTACTTCAACTCAGCCAGGTATTAAGCGCGATCTGGATGTAGTCTTTGCGCATTCACCTTGTCGTTCACTTGCATTCATGAGCGCTTTTTACCATTTATCCATTGAGCTAATTCAACCTTGTACCTTTTGAGGCATTAAGAAAAATTAACTGTGATTACGAGATTAATTGATAAAATGCTTGCCCTTAGCATCGGGCCTTTAATGTCCAACATTGTGATATTTAACCGTAGATGTTAACCATAATTTGATGATGATTAATTGCTTAAGTATTGCGACCCTGCTTATTTAAGCAAAATGTCTATTAAGG
Organism: Shewanella sp. 5S214; assembly: GCF_041439795.1. Lineage (NCBI taxonomy): Bacteria > Pseudomonadati > Pseudomonadota > Gammaproteobacteria > Alteromonadales > Shewanellaceae > Shewanella > Shewanella sp. 5S214. The sequence goes on along the minus strand of NZ_JBGOOV010000007.1, from coordinate 21,898 downwards.
TTAATCATGAGTTTGTGTGCTTTACAAACTGCGCGTTACATACTGCTATCGAGAGCAATGGATAAACATAAAGGTAAGATTAAGTGGTTTTTTTGCCGTATAAAGTAGACCCAGTCGACTATTTGTTAATTTTTAATGAACTTAAAACCGAGTAGCTGAGCAGTATTACGATATAAAGATGGAGTATTCGAACCATAAAGTAAGTTTAATAAAAAAGATCTCCAGTCTATTTTTGCCGATAAAGTGACCGTTATGTCTCTGGTTTAACTCATTTACCCTGATTTTTAGCTGTTTTCTTCAGACGGCTCTGTCATTCATCCCGCTTGATATTAATTTGCTGCTAACCCGCTTGGGGTATGGATTTAATATATCTGTCCATTGCTTGACAACACTTGCATAGAGTCCCTAAACTTAGCATTTGTGGGAAGAAGTGGATCATTGTGGATCAAATGATAACAATAAGGGCTAAATAACGTGTTTCGTGGCACCAGTGCAATCAACATGGATGCAAAAGGACGGATCGCTATTCCAGCGAGATACCGTGATGCGTTACGTGTGGAGCATGCCGGCACTGTGATTATGACCGTTGATATTGATGCCGCTTGTTTGTTGATTTATCCGTTACACGAATGGGAGCAGATTGAAGCAAAGTTAAGACTGCTTTCTGACACTGATCCACTTGAGCGATCCTTTAAACGAAAATTACTAGGTCATGCACAAGATTGTGAACTAGACAGCCACGGACGTATTGTGATCCCGCCGGCATTGCGAAGTTTCGCCAGCTTAGAAAAGAAAACCATGCTGGTGGGCTTACTGAATAAATTTGAATTATGGGAAGAGTCAGCTTGGCAACAACAAATGGATGATGGCAATACGCTCATTCAAAGCCAAGATTTAGCCAGCAATGAACGCTTGGCACACTTTTCACTGTAGTTATCTAAAAGGTTAGAAGAACCCAATGAGCCAAGAGTTTGCCCATTTATCTGTATTACTTAATGAGACCGTAGACGGACTCAACATCCAAAGTGATGGCATCTACATTGATGGCACCTTTGGCCGTGGTGGGCATTCGCGTCATGTGTTAAGTCATTTGGGTGAAAACGGTCGCCTAATTGCGATTGACAGAGATCCGCAAGCGATTGAGGCAGCTAAACAGTTTGCTGATGATCCACGCTTTCAAATTGTTCACGGTGGCTTTGGTCAAGTAGCTGAATATGTCGAAGAACTTGGTCTGACGGGCAAAATCAATGGTGTATTGCTTGATCTTGGCGTGTCGTCGCCACAATTAGACGATGCAGAACGCGGCTTTAGTTTTTTACGCGATGGCCCGCTCGATATGCGTATGGACAATAGCCAAGGTCAAACTGCAGCCCAGTGGATAGCACGTGCAGAAATTGAAGACATGGCATGGGTATTTAAAACTTATGGTGAAGAAAAAAATTCGCGCCATATTGCACGATGCATTGCAGCCGATCGTGAAAAAACGCCTTTTTTACGCACGAAAGACTTAGCTGATTTGATCGCGCGGATCACCAAAAATAAAGAGCGAAATAAGCATCCTGCCACGCGAGTGTTTCAAGCTATCCGCATTTATATCAACAGTGAATTAGAGCAAATAGATCAAGCGCTTGAAGGTGCTTTAGCTGTGCTAGCTCCCCAAGGTCGCTTATCAGTGATCAGTTTTCATTCTTTAGAAGATCGTATGGTTAAGCGTTTTATACGCCGCCATAGTCAAGGTGAAAGCGTGCCACATGGATTACCTATCATGGAGGCCGAGCTTAATAAATCGCGTAAATTAAAGGCGGTGAGTAAAGCACTAAAGCCTTCTGATGCAGAATTAGAGTTAAATCCACGCGCGCGCAGCTCAGTGTTACGAGTTGCAGAGCGTCTGGATTACTAACTATCGAGGGTAATGTGAGCCAATCACCATTAAATTTACCTCGAATTGTATTACTCGATATGTGGCAGCACAAATGGGTGTTGCTTCTTATTCTATTAATTGTAATCAATGGTGTAGCCGTTGTTTATACCAGTCATGTAACACGTAAATTGATCACTCAGTGGGATCAATTGTTGCAAGAGCAAGATCGCTTAGATATTGAATGGCGAAACTTATTATTAGAAGAACAATCGCAATCAGAGCACAGTCGTGTGACTCGAATTGCAACCAAAGAACTAAACATGTCTCGGCCGCTTCCTAAGGAGGAAGTTATCATTCGAGTCCAGTGAGCATAGGGAATATGGCTAGACAAGCGAAGCAGAAATTAGGTCACGAACTCATCCCATGGCGTTTATACGTTGTGGTGGGATTCGTATTGCTATTATTTTGCAGTTTAGTTGCCCGTGCAGCCTATATTCAAATTATTGAGCCAGATAAACTCCGTCACGAAAGTGATATGCGCACCTTACGCACAACCAGTAACCAAGTTCAGCGAGGTTTAATCACTGATCGCAATGGTGATATGCTCGCAGTCAGTGTGCCTGTGCAAGCGGTGTGGGCCGATCCTAAACACGCTCATGACCAAGATGCATTTAAAGATATGCGCCGTTGGCAAGCTCTTGCCGATGTACTTCAAGAGCCAGTCGATGAGCTGGTGGATAAAGTTAAAAATCACCCGAATAAGCGCTTTGTATACTTAAAACGTCAGGTAACCTCCGCCGTTGCAGACTACATTGAGCAGTTGAAAATCGGTGGCATTTACCTTAAAGCAGAATCTCGCCGTTATTATCCTTCAGGTGAAATTGCCGCTCAGTTAATCGGTATTACCAATATCGACGATGTCGGCATTGAAGGCATTGAAAATACTTATAATACCTGGTTAACAGGCACACCCTCTAAGCAAAAAGTCCGTAAATCTCGCGATGGCAGCGTGGTTGAGCGTTTAGATATGGTCCAAGAGGGCGAAAGCTCTAACGATTTAGTGCTCAGTATTGATCAGCGTATTCAGCAATTAGCCTACCGTGAATTAAAGCGTGCAACAGAAGTATACCAAGCGACATCTGGCTCTGTGGTGGTGATAGACGTCAATACGGGTGAAGTGTTGGCGATGGTCAATACTCCCTCATATAACCCTAATGCCCGTGATAATTTGCAGCCACACCGCATGCGTAATCGTGCCTTAACTGACACATTTGAGCCAGGGTCAACAATTAAACCTTTTGTTGTCGCGGCCGCGCTTGAAGCTGGCACAGTGAAAGTCAATGAATTGATATCGACATCGCCTGGTTGGATGCGCATTGGCGGGCGTCAAGTGCGTGACTCGAGTAATTATGGTGACATGACCTTAGCCAAAATTTTGGTGAAGTCGAGTAACGTAGGAATTAGTAAGCTGTCCTTGTCTATGCCCATTGAGCAATTATTAGGCACTTACCAATCTATGGGAGTCGGCAATTATTCAGGGATCAATTTAACCGGTGAAAGTGCTGGGTTAATTCATAATCGTCATCGTTGGTCTGACTTTGAGCGTGCCACTCTGTCTTTTGGTTATGGTTTTACTGCCACTCCGTTACAAATTGCCCGTATGTACGCCACCTTAGGCAGTGGTGGAATACTGTATCCTGTGTCTATTTTAAAACTGAAACAGGCGCCCGAAGGTAAGCAGGTTATTTCACGTAAAGTCGCCTATGACGTTATGGAAATGCTCGTTGGGGTTACTGAAACGGGAGGTACGGGAACTAAAGCTCATATTGATGGCTACCCTGTAGCCGGTAAGTCCGGTACTAGCCGTAAAGCGGTAGCGGGTGGTTATGGCGATGATTATGTTGCTTTATTTGCCGGTGTGGCTCCAGTTCATAACCCTCGTTTAGCGATTTCTGTGGTCATTAATGAACCAAAAGGTGACAAGTATTACGGTGGCGACGTAGCGGGTCCCGCCTTTGCTAAAATTATGTCTGGTGCTTTACAAATGCTTAATGTTGAACCTATTTCAGAGCAGGAAGCCGTTCATTTGGCTACTGCGCGAGGAGCGCAGACCAATGTTATTAAATGATTTATTAGCGCCATGGTTCCATTACTCTGGTCGCGAATCGATTAGTGGTTTGACCCTAAATAGCCGTGAAGTGCAAGCTGGCAGTTTATTTGTGGCCCTGCCTGGCTATAAAGTTGATGGTCGATCATTCATTTCTCAAGCGGTTCAAGCAGGCGCTACAGCAATACTTATCCATACTGATAATCCAGATGAACATGGCTTAGTCGATCGCATTCAGTATAACGTGCCATTAGTGTATTTTTTCCAATTAGGTCGGCAGTTATCGGCCGTTGCCGCGCAGTTTTATTTGTCCAACCGTCAGTCGTTGTCATTAATTGGTATCACAGGAACTAATGGCAAAACTTCAGTCAGCCAAATTATCGCGCAAATAGTTGCCTTACTTGGTCATCAAGCCGCTGTTATGGGCACATTAGGCAATGGTTTGTGGGGGCAACTTGTTGACAGCGGTAATACCACTGCCGATGCGATCACCATTATGCGTCAGCTTGGTGAATTTATTGCTCAAGGCACAGAAGTGTGTGCCATGGAAGTCTCAAGCCATGGCTTAGTCCAAGGGCGTGTCGAAGCGGCGCCGTTTGAGATTGCTGTGTTTACTAACCTAAGCCGTGATCACCTAGATTATCACGGTGATATGGACTCTTACGCCGCGGCTAAAAAACGCCTATTTCAATTTCCTAGTGTCCAACACGGGGTGATTAATATTGATGATGCTGTTGGCGCAAAATGGCTGACTGAACTGGCAAATGATAAGCATAAATCTTTCAGTATTAAGGGTAATACTACAGCCGACTTTTACTGTGACGCTATTGAATATCATGATGCTGGTGTTACTGCAACGCTACATTTTGTCGAGATCGATAGCGGCCAACGAGTAAGTACGCCGTTTAGTTCACCGTTATTAGGTGCCTTTAATTTATCGAATCTTTTGGCCGCGATCTCTGCTTTGTACCTTCAAGGAATGGCAATGGCATCGATATTGGCCGTCATTCCAAAACTGGTGCCTGTGGCTGGTCGTATGGAGCGTTTTGCCTCAATGAATAAGGCTACTTTAGTGGTCGATTACGCTCATACTCCAGATGCCATTGAACAAGCACTAAAAGCGTTAAGACTGCACTGCAAAGGCACATTATGGTGTGTATTTGGTTGTGGCGGCGATCGTGATAAAGGTAAACGGCCTTTAATGGCACAAGCCGCAGAACAGTATGCAGATAAAGTTATGATCACTAGCGATAATGCCCGCAGTGAAGATCCGCAAACTATTATCGATGATATTTTGCAGGGCATTAGTCAACCGCAAAATGTGCTTAGCCAGGTTGACCGTATTGAAGCGATTACCCGTGTAGTGTCATTGGCACAAGCTGACGATATTGTACTGCTTGCTGGAAAAGGCCATGAAACCTATCAAGAAGTGGCTGGTGAGCGAATTGACTACGATGAACGTGCGTTAGCATTAACCTTGTCTCAGGAGGCATCATGATTAGCGTCACTTTGTCGGAATTGGCTCAGCATCTTAATGGCATGTTAACAGGCCAAGATAGGTTGATTAACAATGTCAGTACTGACAGTCGTAATATTAGCGCGCAATGCTTATTTGTTGCTTTAAAAGGCGAGCGTTTTGATGGCCATGATTTTGTCACAACAGCCATAAACAATGGTGCAGAAGCGCTTTTGGTTGATCATTTATTAGTGGATCATCCTTTTGGCGCCGATATCCCGCAAATTGTGGTCGCCGATACCCAAAAGGCGCTGGGTCAGATAGGCATGTTTGTTCGTCAAGCTGTGGCACCTATTTGCGTGGCATTGACCGGATCAAACGGTAAAACCAGTGTTAAAGAAATGCTAGCCACTATTTTAGCTCAGCACCATAAAGTGTTATTTACTGCAGGTAATTTTAATAACGAAATTGGCGTGCCATTAACCTTGATGCGTTTAAGTGAAGGCGACGAATACGGGGTCTTTGAGCTTGGTGCAAATCATAGTGGTGAGATTGATTACACCTCATCATTAGTCCATCCACGAGTCGCACTGGTGAATAATGTCGGCAGTGCTCACCTTGAAGGATTTGGGTCGCTTGAAGGAGTTGCACAGGCAAAATCGGAGATATTTAATCATCTTTCACAAGATGGCACAGCGATTATTAATGCTGACGATAAGTTTGCCGATTTTATGCTGCAACGCTCCAAAGACCATAAACAATTACGTTTTTCATGTGACATGAATGTAGATGCAGACGTTACCGCGACAAATATCGTGGCCGATGCCAATGGTTGTTATCAATTTACATTGACGTTTAACGGCCAGCATGTGCAGGTACATTTGCCATTGGCTGGAATGCATCAAGTGAGCAATGCTCTTGCCGCGGCATCAATGTCGATTGCGTTGGGATTATCGCTTACGAACATTGCCCAAGGCTTTAATTTACTCATACCCGTAAAAGGGCGCATGCAGCCACATGAACTTGGCCGAGTGTTATTAATTGATGATAGTTATAACGCTAATCCAACATCCGTGAGTGCAGCAATTGATTGGTTGCAACAACGTGATGGATATCGTTGTTTAGTGCTGGGAGATTTAGGCGAATTAGGCGACAATGCCGCCCCTTTGCACGCTAGCATTGGAACGCAGGCTAAAAATGCAACAATCGAGGCGCTGTTTTGTTGTGGTCAGTTATCGGCCAATACCAGTGAAGCATTCGGTAGTGAGCATTTTCCAGCTCAAGAAGCATTGATCGTGGCATTAAAAAAACAGTTAGCAAGCACCACAGGTCATATCACAGTTTTAGTTAAAGGTTCCCGCAGCGCCGCCATGGAGCGAGTTGTGGACAGTTTATTAGATGCCTATGGGCGTGGGGAGTTAGTGTAAATGCTGGTTTATCTAGCCGAGTATTTAACCCAGTTTTATTCTGGGTTTAACGTTTTTTCATATGTAACGTTTCGGGCTATTTTAGGCTTGTTAACCGCATTGGTGTTTAGTTTGTGGTGGGGGCCGATACTAATTAAGCGCCTGCAAATGCTGCAAATTGGCCAAGTGGTTCGAAGTGATGGCCCTGAGTCACACTTTAGCAAACGTGGTACGCCGACCATGGGCGGCATAATGATCCTTGCGGGTATTTTTATCAGCGTGCTGTTATGGGGTGATTTATCTAACCGTTACGTGTTAGTTACCTTATTCGTATTAGCCACTTTTGGTGCGATTGGCTTTATTGATGATTACCGTAAAGTGGTAAAAAAAGATACTAAAGGCCTGATTGCTCGTTGGAAATATGCTCTACAGTCTATCGCTGCGTTAGTGGTGGCAGTGTTTTTATATAGCTCCTCGACCATGGGTGGGGAAACCCAATTAGTGGTACCGTTTTTTAAAGATATTATGCCTCAGTTAGGCATGATGTTTATTGTTTTAGCGTACTTCACCATTGTCGGTGCGAGTAATGCGGTGAATTTAACAGATGGCTTAGATGGCCTGGCGATTATGCCAACCGTAATGGTCGCCGCAGCTTTTGCATTAATCGCTTACTTATCTGGTCATGCTCAGTTTGCCAGTTATTTGCATATCCCTCATTTACCTTTAGCGGGTGAGTTAGTGATTGTGTGTACCGCAATGGTAGGTGCAGGTTTAGGTTTTTTATGGTTTAACACTTATCCAGCGCAAGTGTTTATGGGCGATGTGGGTTCATTAGCTCTGGGCGCAGCTTTAGGTGTGATTGCCATTTTAGTTCGCCAAGAAATTTTGCTGGTGATTATGGGCGGCGTTTTTGTTATGGAAACCGTATCGGTGATCCTGCAGGTGGGCTCATATAAATTACGCGGCCAACGCATTTTTCGTATGGCGCCGATCCATCATCATTATGAGTTAAAAGGGTGGCCAGAGCCGCGGGTGATTGTGCGTTTTTGGATTATCTCGTTGTTTTTAGTGTTACTAGGTCTTGCGACGTTAAAATTACGCTAAGCAATTAATAAAGGTCAGTATTATGCAAACTCAATACACGCACATTGTTTTAGGCTTGGGGGCTACAGGGCTCTCGGTCGTGCGTTTTTTAGCGACTAAAGGCATCAAACCTTTAGTGATGGACAGTCGTCGTCATCCGCCCGGTGCAGATACCTTGGCGCAAGAGTTTGCCGATATTGAGTTATTAGCCGGTGGGTTTGATTGTCGCTATTTAGTTCAGGCTAGCCAAATTATCATTAGCCCAGGTGTGCCTGTTGATACGCCTGAAGTGCGTGCGGCATTAGATATGGGCATTGAAGTAATTGGTGATATTGAGTTATTTGCCCGAGAGATAGCGGATAGAAAACCGTGTGTTGTTGGCATCACTGGGTCAAATGGTAAATCTACAGTAACGACCTTAGTATATGACATGCTGCTAACGGCCGGTAAGTCGGTGGCTATTGGCGGCAATATTGGTACGCCAGCGCTGGATTTATTGCCTCAAAATGCTGATTTTTTTGTACTTGAACTGTCGAGTTTTCAACTTGAAACCACTGCTTCGTTACATTGTATTGCGGCTACATGCCTTAATATTAGCGAAGATCATATGGATCGCTATAGCGACCTAAACTCCTACCGCGAAGCAAAGTTACGTTTATATCCACAAAGCCGTTTTGTCATGTATAACCGCGATGATGAATTAACTTATCCAATTGAACCAATGAATCAAAATAATTTTGGTTTAGGCGTGCCTGAAGGTGATGCGTGGGGCTTAAGTGATGGCAAGATTTTTCATGGTGATAGCGAAATTATGAATCTAAATGAAGTGACCTTAATTGGCAGTCATAATCACGCTAACTTATTAGCCGCAATGTCATTAGCGGATGCTTGCGGGGTTGGTAAAGAGTCCATGATTGAAGTGGCTAAAACCTTTGCTGGTTTAAGCCATCGTTGTGAGCTTGTCGGTGTGAAACAAGGTGTGACGTACATCAATGACTCCAAAGCGACTAATGTTGGCGCAACAGTTGCCGCACTGGAAGGGCTTAACTCGCATTTAGGCGATTTATACTTGATCGCTGGCGGCGATGGTAAAGGCAGCGATTTTCGTCCCCTTGCAGAACCGCTTTCCAATATTACTCAATTGATTACCTTGGGCCGAGATGGGCGCAAAATAGCCAAATTAAAATCAGGAGCTATTGAGGTCACATCGATGGCTGAGGCCGTTGCAAAAGCCGCTGAGTTAGCATCGTCTGGTGATATCGTATTATTGTCTCCGGCGTGTGCCAGTCTAGATATGTATAAGAATTTTATGGCTCGCGGTGATGATTTTAGACAATGTGTGGAGTCATTAGCCGATGGCGAATAACGAGCAGCAACTGAGCTTGTTTAAACGAGGCCTTAATTGGACTTTACCCTCGTTATTATCAGGTGAACAAACACCTGATATGCCATTGTACGACCGTAGTTTTCTCGTCGCGATAGTCGGTTTGATGTGTTTTGGCTTTGTCATGGTGATGTCCGCGTCAATGCCTGAAGCAACTAAGCTGACAGGCGATCCATTTTATTTTATGTACCGCCATGTGCTCTATCTTGTTGGCTGTGTGGTGATTGCATTTGTGGTGCTTAAGTTCGAAGTCAGCTATTGGGAAAAAAATAGCGGCATGTTGATGCTTGGAGTACTGGTCTTATTGATCGCTGTGCTGTTTATTGGCACATCGGTAAATGGTGCGCGTCGATGGTTGTCTATTGGTCCTATTAGGATCCAAGTCGCCGAAATGGCCAAGTTTGTGTTTATTGTTTATATGGCGGGTTACTTAGTTCGTCGTCATGGTGAATTGCGTGAAAACCGTAAAGGCTTTTACAAACCGATTGGCGTTTACGGTTTGTTCGCTGTGTTGATCCTATTACAGCCCGATTTGGGTACTGTGGTCGTGTTGTTCGTGTGTACTGTAAGCCTACTTTTTTTGGCTGGTGCTCGCATTACTGACTTTATGGTGTTGGTGTTACTAGGCGTAGCGACATTCGTATTGCTGGTGTTATTTGAGCCTTATCGTATGCGACGAGTGACTTCGTTTATGGATCCATGGGAAGATCCTTTCGGCAGTGGTTATCAGTTAACGCAATCGTTGATGGCTTACGGTCGGGGTGATTGGTTTGGTCAGGGGCTAGGTAACAGTATTCAGAAGCTTGCTTATTTACCAGAAGCGCATACTGACTTTATCTTTGCGGTGATCGGTGAAGAACTCGGGTTTATCGGTATTATTATGGTGTTATGCGCACTGTTTTTCATTGCTATTCGTGCGATTAGATTGGGTAATTTATGTTTAAAAATGCAACGTCCTTTTGAAAGTTATGTCGCCTATGGTGTAGGCATTTGGGTGTGTTTTCAGACAGTCGTTAATGTGGGAGCCAGTATTGGTATGTTACCAACCAAGGGGCTTACGCTGCCGTTTATTAGTTATGGTGGCAGTAGTTTGTGGATTATGACCGCTGCGGTGATGTTGCTCATTAGGATCGATCATGAACGTCGAGTTAGTTTGGTACAAGCTGTAAAAGGGAGAACAAGTTAATGAACAGTAATATTGGCAGTTCTCCTAAGATATTGATTATGGCTGGCGGTACGGGTGGGCATGTTTTCCCGGCACTAGCAGTAGCAAAGTACTTAGCTGACAAAGGTTGGCAAGTACGTTGGTTAGGTACAGCCGATCGTATGGAGGCTCGACTCGTGCCACAGCATGGATTTGATATTGAATTTATCGATATTAAAGGTGTGCGAGGTAATGGGCTCATACGTAAGTTAGCGGCTCCGTTTAAAATTATACGTTCAATTATTCAAGCTAAAGCTGTGATTGATGACTTTCAGCCCGACGTCATTCTAGGGATGGGCGGGTTTGCCAGTGGCCCTGGTGGCGTGGCGGGTAAATTAGCTGGTATTCCGCTGGTGTTGCATGAGCAAAATGCCATTCCAGGATTAACCAACAAATTGCTGTCTAAGATTGCCAAAAAGGTTTTGTGTGCATTTCCTAACACCTTTGCCAGTAATGTGGCCAATGTTGAGGTAGTAGGTAATCCCATTCGCCAAGAGCTGATTGAGTTAGGCGAACACATTAAAACCCCACAAGCAGATGCGTTAAGGGTGCTAGTGGTGGGTGGCAGTTTAGGCGCAAAAGTATTGAATGACGTTATGCCAGCGGTGGTGGCTCATTTATGCAAATATCATTCACTGACAGTTTGGCACCAAGTGGGCAAAAACAACCAAGCAAGTGTCAAGGCTAACTACCAACAGCTTGGGCAGTCCGACAGTGTCAATGTTGCTGAATTTATTGATGATATGGAAGCCGCTTATCGTTGGGCTGATGTCGTAGTCTGTCGTTCAGGTGCTCTTACTGTATCAGAACTGGCTGCTGTGGGCTTACCGAGTATTTTAGTGCCATATCCACATGCAGTGGATGATCACCAAACCGTAAATGCATCGGTACTTGTTGATGCTGGCGCAGGATTTTTATTACCACAAACCATTTTAAATGCAGATAATCTTGCGGAAAAGTTGCAGTTATTTGCTGAGAATAGACAAGAACTAGCCCAGATGGGGCTTAAAGCAAGAGGTGTAGCAGTATTAGATGCCACTGAACGAGTAGCAGATATTTGTGCCTCATTTGCGAGAAAGGGTTGAAATGACAAAGACAGAAAAATACGCACAGCTTCGTAGCATGATCCCTGAGATGAGACGGATCAAACGCATTCATTTTGTTGGCATTGGTGGTGCTGGCATGGGTGGGATTGCGGAAGTGCTAGTGAATGAAGGCTATCAAGTGAGCGGTTCGGATATTGCCATCAATAGTGTGACTGAACGTTTAGTCAGTTTGGGTGCGAAAATCATTATTGGCCATCAGGCCCAAAGTGTTGAGCAGGTTGATGTCGTCGTGGTTTCAACAGCGATTAACCAGCAAAATCCTGAGATTATCGCTGCCAAAGAATTACGTATTCCGATTGTACGTCGTGCAGAGATGCTAGCCGAGTTAATGCGCTATCGCCATGGTGTTGCCATTGCAGGTACTCACGGTAAAACCACCACTACCAGCTTAATTGCAAGTGTATATGGTCAAGCTGAACGCGACCCAACATTTGTCATCGGTGGTTTACTCAATAGTGCAGGTACCAATGCACGCTTAGGCACTAGTCGATACCTTATTGCTGAAGCAGACGAAAGTGATGCAAGCTTTTTACATTTGCAACCAATGGTGAGTGTGGTCACCAATATTGAAGCCGATCACATGGATACCTATGGTGGTGATTTTGAAAAGTTGAAAACCACCTTTATTGATTTTTTACATAACCTGCCGTTTTATGGTGTAGCCGTTATGTGCATTGATGATGAGGTTATTCGCGAAATCATGCCGCGTATTGGCCGACAAGTTGTGACCTATGGTTTTAGTGACGATGCCGATGTACAGGCGATTAATTTTTCTCAAAACGGCCATCAGTCAAGCTTTACGGTGAAACGTCACAATAAAGAGAATCTCGATATTGTGCTTAATTTGCCAGGCGAGCATAACGTACTTAATGCATTAGCTGCGATTGCTGTTGCCAGTGAAGACGACATTGATGATAGCGCTATTGTGCAAGCGCTTGCACAATTTGAAGGTATTGGTCGACGTTTTCAGCATTTAGGTGAATTTGAAACACCTAATGGCAATGTGATGCTAGTGGATGATTACGGTCATCATCCAAGTGAAGTATTAGCAACGATTAAAGCGGCTAGGGCTGGTTGGCCAGATAAGCGCCTAGTTATGGCATATCAGCCGCATCGATACAGCCGTACCCGTGATTTATATGAAGATTTTGTCGATGTGTTGTCGCAAGTAGATTGTTTATTATTATTAGATGTTTATGCCGCTGGTGAAGCGCCTATTCCCGGTGCGGACGGACGTGCTTTATGTCGCTCGATTCGCTTACGTGGCCAGATAGACCCTATTTTTATTGCCAGTCCAGATCAGCTAGCCGCGGTATTGCCTGATGTATTGCAACATGGTGATTTATTCATGACCCAGGGGGCAGGTAATATTGGTAGTTTATCGAAAGAATTAGCTCAGAATAATCTGGGTTGTAAAGTACTTGCTGAAGAGTAATAAAGTGATTGATTTTTCACCAATTATTGCGTGTAAAAATCGAGCTTTAAACCTTCTGGATTGGTCTATATAATGACCGATCTTTTGGGATTAACTCCGGAACAATATCAGAGGCGGATTTAAGGTGTCGTGGAGCGATAAAGGGCGGCAACTAAAACATAAACTGGCTCGTGTTAATTGGTATTTTTGCACTGGCGTACTGTTTTTATGCAGTGTACTTGGCACCGTAGTATGGGGTGGGGTGAAATTGCATGATCTGCTCAATGATGCAGATGCATTACCAATTGAAGCGGTTGCCATTAAAGGCGAGCGAATTTATACCACCGATGACGAGATAAAGAACGCCTTGCAATCATTAATGCAAAGTAGTTTTTTTAGTGCCGATGTTGCGGATGTTCAAAAAGCATTAGAAGCTTTGCCGTGGGTTTATCATGCATCTGTTAGGCGTGAATGGCCGGCAAAGTTTAAGATCACTTTACAAGAGCAGCAAGCTGTAGCGCATTGGAATGAAGTGTCTTGGCTCAATACTAATGGTGAGGTTTTTGATGCGTTAGCGCATGCAGAACATGATACGTTACCTAAGTTATATGGCCCTGAAGGGGCTGAAATGGAAGTCTTGACCAGCTATAAGCAGTTAGATGAGTTATTGACGATAAACCAGTTTAAGTTGGCCAGTTTACGCCTAAGTCCACGTCATGCTTGGCATGCAGTATTGGCTAATGGGATTCAAATTGAACTTGGTCGAGAAGATAAAATGGCAAGGATACAACGCTTTATAAATGTGTATCCTACTTTGAAGCAGAGTGATAAACCCGTTGCAACCGTTGATTTACGTTACGATACCGGGTTCGCCGTAGGTTGGGATGATTCAGAAAAAGAGAGTCGACAATAAATGACCAAAAATCAGGAAAGAAACCTCATCGTGGGGTTAGATATAGGGACATCCAAAGTCGCAGTGATCATTGGCGAAGTATTACCTGATGGTGAAATTAGTGTCATTGGTTTAGGTAATCATCCTTCTCGCGGTATGGACAAAGGCGGCGTAAATGACCTCGACTCTATCGTACGCAGCGTGCAGCGAGCGTTAGATCAAGCAGAGCTTATGGCAGATTGTCAGGTTGCCTCTGTGTATTTAAGCATTTCGGGTAAGCACATTGCTTGTCAAAATGAAAATGGCATGGTGTCGATTAACGACGAAGAAGTGACTCAGGAAGATGTTGACAACGTTATTCATACCGCGCGCTCGGTTAAGATCCCGACAGAACGTCGTATTTTACACGTATTGCCACAAGAATATTCTATCGATGTTCAAGACGGGATTAAGAGCCCAATTGGCATGTCGGGCATGCGTATGGAAGCGAAAGCGCATATCGTGACCTGTGCCAATGATATGGCCAAAAATATTACTAAAAGTGTTGAACGCTGTGGGCTAAAAGTTGACGATTTAGTGTTTTCTGGTATCGCCTCCGCAGATTCAGTGCTCACAAATGATGAGAAAGATTTAGGTGTGTGTATTGTTGATATTGGTGGTGGAACAACCGATATTGCTGTATATACCAACGGCGCATTACGGCATTGTGCGGTGATCCCAGTAGCGGGTAACCAAGTTACCAGTGACATTGCCAAGATATTCAGAACGCCCTTAACGCATGCAGAACAAATTAAGGTGCAATTTGCCAGTGCCAGAAGTTCAACCGTCAGTCGTGAAGACAGTATTGAAGTACCATCAGTAGGTGGTCGACCTTCACGCAGCATGTCACGTCATACGTTGGCAGAAGTGGTAGAGCCAAGATACCAAGAATTGTTTGAGCTTGTGCTTAAGCAGTTACAAGATAGCGGATTAGAAGATCAAATTGCTGCAGGGATTGTACTTACCGGAGGAACGTCATCGATATCGGGTGCCGTTGAAATTGCAGAAGCAACCTTTGGTATGCCAGTTCGTGTTGCCTCTCCGCTACCAGTTAAAGGATTATACGAATATGTGGATCAACCAATCTATTCTACCGGAATAGGGTTGCTTCATTATGGCGCAAGGCGAGTTATCGAACGACAGTTCGAGCGACCTGAGCGACAAGGGGTTACCAGCTTTTTGAATCGGGTCAAAAGTTGGTTTAAAGGTGAATTTTAATAACGCAGACAAACGGAGATCAGACAATGTTTGAGATCATGGATACACATTCAGACGAAGCGGTGATTAAAGTCATCGGCGTCGGTGGCGGCGGCGGAAATGCTGTCGAACATATGGTAAAACACAGCATCGAAGGTGTTGAATTTATCGTCACAAATACAGAT
Organism: Shewanella sp. 5S214; assembly: GCF_041439795.1. Classification (NCBI taxonomy): domain Bacteria; kingdom Pseudomonadati; phylum Pseudomonadota; class Gammaproteobacteria; order Alteromonadales; family Shewanellaceae; genus Shewanella; species Shewanella sp. 5S214. The sequence continues at coordinate 6,564 of NZ_JBGOOV010000007.1, read as the reverse complement.
GCACAAGCACTACGTAAATCAAGTGCAGGTTCAACTATCCAGCTAGGGCGCGATGTTACTAAAGGCCTTGGTGCTGGCGCAAATCCTGATGTCGGTCGTCAAGCTGCAGAAGAAGATCGCGAGAACATTCGTGCAGCAATAAAAGGGTCTGACATGATCTTTATCGCTGCAGGCATGGGCGGTGGTACTGGTACCGGTGCTGCACCAGTCGTGGCTGAAATTGCGCGTGAAGAAGGTATTCTAACGGTTGCTGTTGTGACTAAGCCTTTTCCTTTTGAAGGGAAAAAGCGTATGGCATATGCAGAACTTGGTATTGCTGAATTAGCTAAACATGTGGATTCGTTAATTACGATCCCAAATGAAAAGTTATTAAAAGTATTGGGTCGTGGTACATCACTACTTGATGCCTTTGCTGCAGCTAACAACGTATTACTGGGTGCCGTTCAAGGTATTGCAGAGCTTATTACTCGCCCAGGTCTTATCAACGTCGATTTCGCCGATGTGAAAACCGTGATGTCTGAAATGGGTAATGCCATGATGGGTACTGGTGTTGCTCGTGGTGATGATCGTGCAGAAGAAGCAGCTGAAGCTGCTGTTGCCAGTCCATTACTAGAAGATATCGATTTAGCCGGTGCTCGTGGCGTGCTAGTTAATATTACTGCTGGTATGGATATCACCATTGAAGAGCTTGAAACAGTGGGTAACCATGTTAAAGCTTATGCATCTGATAACGCTACTGTTGTTGTTGGTGCTGTGATTGATCCTGAAATGAGTGATGAATTACGTGTAACTGTTGTTGCTACTGGTATTGGCGCTGAGAAAAAGCCAGACATTCAGCTAGTGTCTAAGCCTGTTGCTCGTCCAGAACCTGTTGCGATAGAACCTCGTCCAGAACCCGTTGATGAAGTTGTATCACAACAAAGCTATGCTGCGCCAAAAGGTAATGCTGTACCGCAGCCTCAACCAGCGCAACGTACTGATGCTGATTATCTTGATATTCCAGCATTCTTACGTAAGCAAGCGGATTAATAGACGGATAAAACGCAATGTTTAGCGTGACTAATGAGCGCGATGTGCTGATAAAGGTTATTTTGTAAACAGGTTTACAATTTGCAACGTATTTGGCGTTTTTTTTGTGAAAAACTAAATTTATGGTAGCATGTTGTACCAGTTATGCATGATAGCCTGAGGCTATTATTGCAACTATTTGTTTAATATTGATATTTATGGGCTACTGAATGATTTTTCAAAGAACTGTTCAAAAGATGGTGAAGAGCACTGGTGTCGGATTACATTCTGGCAACAAGGTGACTCTGTGCATTAAGCCCGCACCAGTGAATTCAGGGATTGTACTCAAGCGTACCGATCTTAGCCCTGCTGTGTCTATTCCAGCCAAGGCAGATATGGTTCGTGAAACCACAATGTGTACTGCCCTTGTCAATGATGCTGGTATTCGAATATCAACTATTGAGCATTTGTTTGCAGCACTTGCTGGCTTAGGCATCGATAATGCTATTATCGAAGTCGATGCACCAGAAATCCCGATTATGGATGGCAGTGCAAGCCCTTTTGTGTTCTTACTGCAAAGCGCAGGTATTAAAGAACAAGCTGCAGCGAAAAAATATATAAAAATTACTAAGCCTATACGTGTTGAAGATGGTGATAAATGGGCCGAGTTAAAACCTTTTAAAGGCTTTAGAGTTGATTTTAAAATTGACTTTGCTCACCCTGAAATTGCCCGCAGTCAACAACACATGGTGATGGATTTTTCGACATCAGCGTTTGTAAAAGACATTAGTCGTGCCAGAACATTTGGTTTTATGCGGGATATTGAATACCTACGTGCAAATAATCTTGCATTAGGTGGCAGCATGGAAAATGCCGTTGTACTTGACGAATATCGTGTATTAAACCCTGATGGTCTGCGTTATGAAGACGAATTCGTTAAGCATAAAATTCTCGATGCATTTGGTGACTTATATGTTGCTGGTCATGCAATTGTCGGTGAATTTTCGGCTTACAAAACGGGTCATGCGTTAAACAACCAACTTGTGCGTGCATTGCTTGCTCAGCAAGAAGCATGGGAGTTAGTCAGCTTTGACAAAGAGGCTGATGTGCCTGTCAGCTTCATGGTTCCAGGTGCGTTGGCGCACGTTTAACCCGTTAAGATTGCCTATTACGGCTGGCTAATGCAGCCAGCCGTTTTAGTTTTTCACCTAGAGAACCATCGACATGTTCTGCTAATGCTTCAATATGCTGTGCTGCAGTGGTGCTGATCACATTTTGATTAGTTTGAGATTGTGGTTTTGCTAAGGCAAGCCCAGGATTGACTTTCACCTCAATAGCAGTAAGCATCGGAAGTGTGTCAGTTTGAAGCTGTTTTAATAGCTTCTGCTTTTGAAAGTTTATTCTAGCAGCCCATGCTGCGGATGTCGTTTCAATAACAAGAACACCCTGGCGGAGATTAGCGACTTTTAGCTGCTCAGCCACAGGGCCACTTAATGTCTGTTTTACATAACGATTCAGATTATTAAGTAGTTCTGCTTTCTCGGCCAGTTCAGGCAGTCTCCCAGACAAATGGACTAAATTGCTGAGATCTTGAGGGGGCTTTTTCATATGATAATAAGATGGCTGAATTAGGCTATGAGTGTAACAGTTTTTATCCAAAGTCGAAATGGTGTAACGCGCTGGCAACCAAGTAAGCGTTGGTTACTCCTACCTATTATTCTAATGGCCACCGGCACAGGAATATATCAATACAGCACTGAGCGTTTTGCTAACCAACAAGCGAAAGTTGATGAAAATAAGCAACTGCGCCAACAGCAAAAGCAACAAGTGGTAGAACTCAAAACTGCAACTGAAACCCAGCTAGCATCTTTAGTCACTCACGTGGCAAAATTGCAGGCCAAAATCACCCGACTTGAAGCCCTTGGGCAGCAAGTAGCGCAAAATAACCTCCTTGATGACCAATTTGATTTCTCTACAGAAGTCGGTATCGGTGGATTGAGCGAAATCGGCAATGGTATCGAATTAAGTCAGCTTATCGATGAAATGAATAAGCTGGCATCTAGAATTGATAATAATAACGTTCAGCTATCCCTACTTGAAACAGTAGCATCTAATCTCCATATAGATGAAGAGCGTTATATATCAGGGCGGCCAATCGATAAAGGTTGGTTATCTTCGCCCTATGGTTTACGAAATGACCCTTTTAGCGGCCGACGAACGATGCATAAAGGCATTGATTTTGCCGGCAAAGAAGGGGCGGATGTTACAGCTACTGCTGCAGGCGTTGTAACATGGTCAGGAAGAATGCTTGGATATGGTGAGTTAGTCGAAATAGATCATGGTAATGGTCTTCGCACTCGCTATGGACATAATAAATCTCTGTCAGTAAACGTAGGTGACGTGGTTGCCAAAGGCGATAAAATTGCCAGTATGGGAAGCACAGGCCGTTCAACCGGCCCCCATGTGCATTACGAAGTGCTGCGTGGTAAACAACAAATAGATCCACAGAAATACGTTTACCGCAAAGCAAGTTAATAATATTAACGGTTAATGCGCTCAAATGAGCCAAACCTACAACAGATAAGTGATTAAGATGTTAGGCAAACTACTGACAAAAGTATTCGGAAGTCGCAACGACCGCACCCTGAAAAGTCTTGGAAAAATTGTTGTTCAAATTAATGCATTAGAAGCAGATTACGAAAAGCTTTCTGATGAAGAACTGAAAGCGAAAACGGCAGAGTTCCGTGCACGTTTAGAAAATGGCGAAACGTTAGATGACATCATGGCAGAAGCATTTGCTGTTGTTCGTGAAGCATCTAAGCGTGTGTTTGATATGCGCCATTTTGACGTGCAGTTACTTGGCGGCATGGTACTCGACAGTAATCGCATTGCTGAAATGCGAACCGGTGAAGGTAAAACACTTACGGCAACTTTGCCTGCTTACCTTAACGGCATATCGGGCAAAGGTGTTCACGTTATTACCGTGAACGATTACTTGGCAACCCGTGATGCTGAGAATAACCGTCCACTGTTTGAGTTTTTAGGATTAAGCGTCGGTATAAACATCGCGGGTTTAGGTTCATTCGAAAAGAAAGAAGCTTACAACGCAGATATTACCTACGGTACCAATAATGAATTCGGTTTCGACTATCTTCGCGACAACATGGCATTTTCGCCACAAGAGCGTGTTCAGCGACCATTGCACTATGCCCTTATTGATGAAGTCGATTCAATTTTAATTGATGAAGCGCGTACACCATTGATTATTTCCGGTGCCGCAGAAGACAGCTCTGAACTTTACGCTAAAATTAATTTATTGATCCCAAGTCTCATTGCTCAAGATAAAGAAGACACCGAAGATTATGTTGGCGAAGGTGACTACAGTATTGATGAAAAAGGCAAACAGGTTCATTTAACTGAACGTGGTCAAGAGAAAGTTGAACTGCTTTTAATTGAAAAAGGTATGTTAGCCGAAGGCGACTCGCTTTACTCTGCGACGAATATTTCGCTATTGCATCATGTTCATGCAGCACTTCGTGCACATACCTTGTTTGAAAAAGATGTCGATTATATTGTTCAAGATGATGAAGTCATCATTGTCGACGAACATACAGGCCGTACTATGCCTGGACGTCGCTGGTCTGAAGGCTTACATCAAGCAGTGGAAGCTAAAGAAGGCGCTAAAATCCAGAATGAAAACCAAACTCTGGCTTCTATCACTTTCCAAAACTATTTCAGACAGTATGAAAAACTTGCCGGTATGACCGGTACCGCTGACACTGAAGCATTTGAATTTCAGCATATCTATGGCTTAGACACGGTTGTTGTTCCGACAAACCGTCCAATGGTTCGTAATGATATGGCCGATTTGGTCTATCTTACTGCGCCAGAGAAATATGCCGCCATTATTAAAGATATCGAAAGTTGCCGCGAACGTGGTCAACCAGTATTGGTGGGTACGGTATCTATTGAGCAATCAGAACTGCTTAATACGTTATTGAAAAAAGCCAAAATCCCTCATAGCGTGCTCAATGCTAAATTCCATGAAAAAGAAGCTGAGATCGTTGCTCAAGCGGGTAGTTTAGGTGCAGTAACAATTGCAACTAACATGGCTGGTCGTGGTACAGATATCGTATTAGGCGGTAACTGGAACATGGAAATTGAAGCACTAGATAATCCTACCGCAGAACAGAAAGCCAAGATTAAAGCTGATTGGAAGATTCGTCATGATGAAGTGGTTGCTGCAGGTGGTTTACACATCCTAGGGACAGAACGTCACGAATCTCGTCGTATCGATAATCAGTTACGAGGTCGTGCTGGTCGTCAAGGTGATGCGGGTTCTTCACGTTTCTATTTGTCGATGGAAGATAGCTTGATGCGTATATTCGCATCTGACCGTGTATCAGGCATGATGAAGAAGCTTGGCATGGAAGAAGGTGAAGCCATCGAACATCCATGGGTATCACGTGCTATTGAAAATGCGCAGCGTAAAGTAGAAGCGCGTAACTTTGATATTCGTAAGCAGCTACTTGAATATGATGATGTGGCTAATGATCAACGCCAAGTTGTCTATGCACAACGTAATGAGTTAATGGATGCTGAGAGTATCCAAGATACAATTCAGAATATTGAACAAGATGTGATCAGCGGAATCGTCGATCAATATATTCCACCGCAATCACTTGAAGAACTGTGGGATGTATCAGGACTTGAACAACGCCTTGGTAACGAGTTTGGTCTAAAGCTAACGATTCAAAAATGGTTAGATGAAGATGACAATCTGCATGAAGAGACGCTACGCGAACGGATCTTATCTTCATGGAGTGATTTATATAAAGCTAAAGAAGAAATGGTCGGTGCACAAGTATTACGTCAATTTGAAAAAGCGGTAATGCTACAAACGCTAGATGGCCTTTGGAAAGAACACTTAGCGGCTATGGATCATTTGCGCCAAGGTATTCATTTACGTGGCTATGCACAAAAAAATCCAAAGCAAGAATATAAGCGTGAATCGTTTGAGTTATTTCAACAACTGCTTGAAACACTAAAAAATGACGTGATAAGTGTATTGTCTAAAGTACAAGTCCAAGCACAATCAGATGTTGATGAAATGGAGCAACGTCGCCGTGATGAAGAAGCAAAGATTAAACTGGCTTATCAACACGCATCAGCAGAAGCATTAAGTGATACTGCAGAGCAGCAAGTCGAGGCTCCTAGAACAGTGATCCGTGAAGGCGAGAAAATAGGCCGTAACGATCCATGCCCATGTGGTTCAGGACAAAAGTACAAACAATGTCACGGTAAACTCAGTTAACTCTCGGTTCACTATTGATGTTAGATAAAAAAGGTAGCGATTATTCGCTACCTTTTTTTTGTTTCTAGTTTCATAAAATACACTGCAAAATTAGCCTTCTGTGGATAACTTTGGGGGTAAATAGTGGGTATCATGTAGTTAAGTCGTCAAATGGAAAAAAGATCATAAAAAGATCATTTTTTTGCACAAAAGCGCTTGCACTAAATCTTAAGCTGCCTATAATGCGCATCCACTGACACGGC